>JADGAP010000190.1 GCA_015231965.1 Magnetococcales bacterium
CAGCGACACCCCCACCCCCCCCAGCCGTTGCAGCCGCAAGGCGAAGGGAAAGGCCAACAACACCGCCGCCATCGTCGCCGCCGGCTCGGCGATGCGCCGATGCAACGCCATGCGATGGGACAACGCCCCCAACCCCTCGCGGGCCATTCGCTCGATGTATTCCCACAATTGAACGTAAGACATATGCTCCGGCGCCGGGGCCGGATCCCGCACCGTTCGCGGGGCCAGGGAGCTTTTCACGAAGCGGCTTTCAAACCGTTCCAGACGCGCCGTCCCGTCCTCGGCGTAATGGCGCGACACCCCCTCCCGCAACCGCCACCCCCCCGACTCGGCCTCGGCCCGCGCCCCCTCGTTCACCTCCCGCAGACGAAACCCCTCGTCCAGGCGGTAAAAAGCCACCCCCACCAACTCCTGCCCCTTACGCTCCACCCGTCGGGCGTGGATCACCCGCCCCTCGTCCCACGACCAAAACTCACCCGGGGCCTGATCCGTCACCGGACGACCGCGAATCACCCGATCCTCGATCTTGTCCGAAACCCGGTGGGCGTGGGGCATGACAAACTGATAGGCCCCCCACTGAATCACCCCCAGCATTCCCGCCCCCAACAAAAACGGCGTCAGCAGATTGGTCAACGACACCCCCCCCGCCCGGGCCGCCGTCAACTCTTGCCGTCGGCCCAACTGGGCCAGGGTGATCAACGCCGCCAGCATGGCCATGGGTGCCGCCAGACGGATCAAAAAATCCGGCAGACGCAAAAACAGCATCAACATCAGGTCGCCCCACGGAATCACCCGCCCCGGCCCCGACGCCCGGCGCATCTGCTCCGCCCCGTCCAACAACAGGAAGAGGCCGGAAAAGGCCCCCATGATCCGCAACAGGGTTCCCCAAAACAGCCCCAACAGATAGCGGTAGAGCAGCGGCATCCCCTCAACCCCTTCCCCACGCCCGCAACAACCGCTGCGGCAGGGCGGCCAACCCCTCCGCCAACGCCTCGGCCCAGCGCATGGGCCGCTCCCGCGCCGTCATGACAAAGACATACAACGTCAACAACGCCAATGTTCCGTTCGGCCCCCAGTAGGCCAACACCGGATGCAGTTTGCCGCTGTTGGCCATCACCCCCCCCGCCATCATCAAGCTGAAATGGAGCGTCAACAAGATCAACGCCACCACGAAGCCATAGGCCCGGCTGGCGCGATGGGACTGCAACCCCAAGGGGATGGACAACATGCCCAGCACAAAGGTGGCGGCGGGCATGGCCAGCCGACGATGCCACTCCACCCGCGCCCGATGGCGCATCGTCGGCTCCGGGGCGCTTTCGATGGCCGCCGACAGCTCCCCCAGGGTGAAATCCTCCACCCACTCCTTGCCCCCCTGGCGAGGGGAGGGACGGTTTTTCAGCCCCAGATCCACGTCCAGGGTTTCAAAGTGGAGCATGCGGCTGGCCCCGTCGGACAGGGTGGAGAGGCGGCTGCCGTGTTCCAGCATCAGCGACAGCTTGCCCTGGGGATCCCGCTGCAACCGGCCCTGGCGGGCGGAGATGGTCACCGCCTCCTTGGCGGCGCGGGCGTCGTGGATCACCACCCCCGACATCCCCCCCTGGGCGTCCTGCCCCTGGAAATAGAGCATCAGCCCCTCCATCGGCTGCTGAAAGCTCTGGGACTGAAACAACACCGCCGCCCCGGATTGCAGATCCTCCTTGAGCAGCGAAAAGGCGTAACGGGTCTGAGGGGCCCACGAGGCGGTGAGCCACAGGGAGAGCAGGGCGCACCCCGTCACCAGCACCGCGAAGGGCCGGGCCATCTGGGTCAACCCCACGCCGCTGGCCTTCAGCACCACGATTTCGCTCTCCTGAGACATCCGCCCCAGGCAGAGCAAAATGCCCGTCAGCAGCGCCATGGGCAGGCTGGCCAGCAACACCCGGGGAAAGGTGAGGGCCGTCAACCGCCCCAACACCTCGAACGACGCCCCCTTGTTGACCCAAAAGTCGGTGAGTCGCAGCACCTGGGGCAGCATCACCAAAAAGGTCAGCACCGCCAGCGACGCCAGCGTCAACATCAAACTTTCACGCAACAAATAGCGGAAGACCCTAGGCATGGCGGACGGCGAAGGCGTATGCTGGCGAGGAATGATGGGGACGCGACAACCGCGCGCGGTTCCGAAACGAACGTTCAGCCTGGGTTCCAATCAACTTCGGCCCTCCACCTCGTTCGGAATCGTTGCACGATAGCCCCAAGCACCCGTCCAGGTCAAAGCATCTGCCTCGAATTTCCCTTGTCCAGCCCATGAAACGTTGGCTCATCCCTTTGAAATTGGCGGTCACTGCGGGCGTATTCGGCTGGCTGCTGCGGGACTTCGACTGGAAAGCCTTTTTCGGCTCGTTCCACGATGTGCGCTGGCCGTTGATCGCCCTGGCGGGATTGACCTCGCTGGGCGGTCAGGGATTGGCGGCGGCGTGGCGATGGACCCTGCTGGCCCGCGCCCTGGGGCTCCAGGCCCCCTATCCGCGCATGCAGCGCCATTTTTTGGTGGGGCTCTTTTTCTCTCTATTCCTCCCCGGCGTGGTGGGGGGCGATGCGGTGCGCGCCTGGATGCTCAACCGGGAGTTGGGCGGCGGGGTGCTGGTGCGGGCCGGTTACAGCGTCATCGCCGACCGCAGCAACGGCATCTTCGGCATGGCCTTCGTCGCTGGCGGGGTGGGGTGGCTGATGCCGCAACAAATTCCCCAACCCTGGGCCATGGGCATGGCCCTGCTTTTCGCCGGACTCACCGTCGGCTGGTTCACCGCGCCCTACCTCCTCTCCGGACTGCACCGCCTGGGCAACCGCTGGATCGATCGCTTCATCCCCCCGGCGCTGCTGGTCTTTTGGCGTCCGGAAGGGCGCTGGTGGACCGGAGTGGGCATTTCCATCCTCTACGTCTTCATCCACGCCGGGGTGTTGTGGTTGGTGGATGGGGCCATCGGGTTGGGCATCCCCCCCCTCTTCTACCTGTTCATGATCCCGGCCGTGGCGCTGGTCTCCTCCCTGCCCATCTCCATCGGCGGTCACGGCGTGCGGGAAGGGCTGGTGGTGTTGACCCTGGGATGGTGGGGCGTGTCGGTGGAAACCAGTTTGGCCTTCGCCGCCCTGATGCTCTTGGCCTTCGTCACCCCCAGCGCCCTGGGGGGGCTGCTCTTCTTCCTCACCCGGGGAAACCTGGACCGAAAGGCCATGGAAGAGGCCATGGAAACGGACGGAGCAACCCCCGCCCCCGCCGAATGATCCCGCCGCATCGCTAAAAGGCAAAGGGAGCCCTTGCAGCCGATCGACTGTCAAGCCGCAAACCGGTTGTGGTCCTATTCGCCAATGGGTCGGCGTATAGTCGTTTCAATTAAAAATGGCACCTAGCCTCAAGCGGCGTCGGGGGATGCAACCAACGTTCCCCCACGAAAACGTCATGCCCGCTTTCTCGGGAATGACGGTTTATGTCTTGGAATGAGTCCCTTGCGCCCTCAAGCTCAGGGGGTGCCAATCTCAAATGGAACGACGATAACGCGAAACAACTAACGGCTTAATAAAAAGGTTTGGCCCACCTTGTGCTTGGGCCGCAAATCGGTTGATGAGGGGGGTCACTTCAGGTTCGCGGGCTTGCTCCGTCTGGAGACCGCAGAGGGCCGAGGGGCGTTCACGCACGATGGCGAAATGAAAATTTTCCTTTCCCGTTTTCATCCCGCAACGCCTTGACCTTGGCCAGTTGCTCCAAGGTTCCCAGCAAAATCAGATTGAATTCACCGTGCAACACGGTATCCGGGGCGGGGTTGATGGTAAATTTTTCCTTGGCCCCCGCCTCTTGATCCGAGTGGCGCAGTCCGATCAGGTTGACGCCGTAACGGGTGCGCAAGGCCAGATCGCTGATGGTGCGCCCGGCGAAGAGAATAGGACAAGGAATGTCGATCAGCGCCACGTCCCGGCCCAGGGGGATGCTCTCCGCCAGGTCGGGGTGAAGCAACTTTTTGGCGATGCGCAAGGCCATGTCCCGGGGGGGAAAGATCACCTCGGTGGCACCCAGGCTTTGAATCGCCTCCTCCTCCTGCTCGTTGTCCACCTGGACCTGGATTTGGCTGATGCCGTGTTTGCGCAAGGCGTGAGTGACCAACACCGTCGCGTCGAAATGGTTGCGAATGGCCACGATGGCGGTATCCACCTCGAAAGCCCCCACCGCCTTCATCGCCTCGGCGTCGGCGGCGTCGCAACAGACCGCCTTGGAGGTCCACGCCCGCGCCTCGTTGACCCGCCCCTCGTCCCGGTCCACCGCCAACACGTAAGCCCCGCCCTCGAACAAGGCTCGTGCGACGCGACTGCCGAAGGTTCCCAAACCCACCACCAAAAAATTGCCCGCCATGACCCGCGCCTCGACTTCCCTCAACCGATGTTGACGTTTTCTTCCGCATAAGCGTACTGAATTTTCGACACCCCGCCGATGACGGCGCTGGCCGCCAGCAACGGCCCCACCCGACCCACGAACATCAGCAGGGTGATGATCAACTTGCCGCCGGTGGTCAAGGTGGGCGTCACCCCGGTGGAGAGCCCCACCGTGCCCAGGGCCGACACCGTCTCGAAAAGATGGGCGAGAAACAGGTTGCCCTCGGTTTTGCTGAAGGCCTGCTGCCCCGCCTCGGTGATTTGCAGCAGCAGGACGCCGAGGACGATGGACAGCACGTACCCCGTCACCACCAAAATCGCCTTGTTGACGATCTCGTCGGGAATGGTGCGGGCCAGAATCTCCACCCGGGGGCGGTTGCGCGCCTTGGAACTCAACAGGGCGTAGCAAACGGCGGCGGTAGTGGTTTTCATCCCCCCGGCGGTGGAGCCTGGCGATCCACCGATGGCCATCAGCAGGATGACGATGAACAGGGTCGGTCCGGTGAGCAGCGCCGTGTCGGTGGTGTTGAATCCGGCGGTGCGACTGGTGACGGAGAGAAAGAGACTCTCCAACAGGACCGCCCCAGGGCGTTGACCCATGGCTGTCCCGCCCCACTCCAGGATCAGGAACAGGAGCGCTCCCAGGACAATCAAGAGAGCCGTGGTCCGCAACACCATGCGGGAGTGAAGGGACAACGCGGTGCGCTGACGACGAACCGTCGCCCGCACCCAAAGGCCCACATCGGCGACCACGAGGAATCCGAG
This sequence comes from Magnetococcales bacterium, assembly GCA_015231965.1. Taxonomy (GTDB): domain Bacteria; phylum Pseudomonadota; class Magnetococcia; order Magnetococcales; family JADGAP01; genus JADGAP01. The sequence continues at coordinate 5,167 of JADGAP010000190.1, forward strand.
GCCTCCCAGGACGATGAGCCCCATCACCGTCCCGTTGATCAGCCCGTCGCCGCGATAGCCCATCAGGCTGTCGGAATAGAGCCCGAATCCGGCGTTGCAAAAAGCGGAGATGGCATGAAACAGGGCCATCCATCCGGCGTCCACGACGTCGTATTTTTCGGAAAAGCGGAGAAACAGCAACACAACCCCCATCATCTCCACCACGACGGTGAACAACAAGATCGCCTTGAGCAACTGGCCCGGGGGGGCCGTGGCCAGCGACCCGTGGGAAATTTCCAACAAGTGGCGATGGGGCAGACTCACCCCGCCGCGCCGCCCCTGAAAGCGGGTGATGAAAAAGGTGGAGAGGGTGAGAAATCCCAGCCCCCCCACCTGAATCAACCCCAGAATCACCCCCTGTCCGAACCCAGAGAAGGTGGTTCCGGTATCCCGCACCGTCAGACCGGTGACGCAGACGGCGGAAGCGGAAGTGAACAAGGCGTCGATCCACGACACCGGATCCTGCCCCGGCGCAACGCTGAGGGGCAGATACAAGAGAAACGCCCCGACCAGGATCACCAGGATGAACGAGAAAACCACCAGGCGGGAGAGGGAATATTCGTTAACGGCGGCGGCCATGCATCATCCGGTCAGGGCAAGGGATTGTTCGAGGATGGAAGGGGATGGGGGGGCAAGGATTCATCAACACGCTGGAATAGTCTCCACCCTCATTCGCCAAGGGGGGCATTCTAGCGCCCGCCGAATCAATCCGGGATCAAATTATGGATTCATGGGATCAAAATTTCATCAAGATCGAAGCTTCCCCCACCGCACGAAAAAAGGGAGCCTGCGGGGGCTCCCTTTTTTCGTTCTCATCCCATGTTCCCGGGACCGAGCGGTTTCACACCTCTCCCGCCTTGCCTGCGGCTTGAATGAACCGATTGAGCAACCCTTTCTGCTCCTCGGTCAAACCGCCCTTCAGATCTTCCAGGGCCTTTTCGCTCCCCTTGCCGGACATCACCGGGAAGCTGAATTGCCGCACCATGCCGGGGTGAATGCGGTACATGCGGTCGGTCTGAGCCCGCACCGCCTCGTTGAACTGGTTCCACCCCTCCTCCTGCTCCTTGGTGATGGAGAGGAAGCTCTTGATCAGGTCCATCATTTTGCCCACCTGGGCGTGTTGGATGAAAATTTTCCGTCCGCCCTCGCCGCCCAGGGCATCGGACATCCACGGACCGACGCCGCCGTGCATGGGAGGGCCGCCCATCATGCCGCAGGGACCGCCGCTCTCTCCGCCCCCCGCTTGATCCTCCATGGGACAAGGCTGGCCCATGGGACCGCTCATCGGACCGCCGGGACCGCCGGGACCG
>JADGAP010000191.1 GCA_015231965.1 Magnetococcales bacterium
TTAAAAACACTTCCATACCAATAGGTTGAAATCATTTTACCTGTCAAGTCTACTGGGCAGCGCAACCTCTTAATCATCATTCGACCCATCCCTTAAGGTAGTCGTCAACCCGCGGAGACCCGATTCCGCGCCTTTTTTTCACCCGAGCCCGAAAGCCCCAGAGACCTTCCGATGAACAAAACCCACGCATCCCAACGCCCCCCCGCCAACCTTGAGGAACGGGATCGGCTTCACCCCCTCTCCGCCCTGGCCTCGCGCATGCGCCAGCAGATCGCCCTCCTGGTCAAACCCTTTCCCTCCCCCTACTCCCTGAAAACCTGGGAAGAGGGGCCGGAACGGCGGCGCGCTCGGGCCTCCCAGGATTTCCGCTATTTCGCCCGGACCTATTTTCCCCACTGCTTCCCCGCCAGCCAGACCCCGCTCCTGGCGCACCTGTTGGAACAACTGCCGTGGGTCGCCACCGCCCGCAAGGATTCGCGCCTGGCGGTGAGCGCCCCCCCGGGGGAGGGCAAAACCACGCTGCTGACCCGCATCTTCCCCTTGTGGTGCATCCTCTTTCGCCGCCGCACCTTTCTGCTGTTGACCACCTCCTCCCCCCTGCTGGGGCAGATCCGGCTGGAGGCGGTGAAGGCCGAATTGGAGGCCAATCCCCGCCTGCTGACGGACTTTCCCGAGGGGACGGGGACCGGTCCCCGGTGGCGGCTGGGGGATATCATCACCCTGAGTCGGGCTCGCATGAAGGTGGTGGAACCGGGGGCCTGTTTTCAGGAGGACTATTATGGCAAGAAACGGCCGGATCTGCTGCTGCTGGATGATCCGGATCCGTCCATGGGGTGGATGGGCCGTCAGGAGGAGCGCAAGGCCTTTCTCCAATGGCTGGAGGCGGAGCTGTTCACCCCCCGCCCCGACAATTGGCGGCTGGACGCGGTGTGGACCGGAGCGCCGGGAGGGGCCGACGCCCTGCTGGAAGAGATCATGGCCGACCCACGGTGGCGGGCGGCCCGCTTCCGGGAGTCGTTGCGTCGCCCGGAAGGGGATTTCCTCGGTCCGTGGAAGACCGATCCCCCCGGCGAGATCCCTGGCGTCCTGGCCCGGCTCATCGGCGAGGAGGGGGTGCGCCTCGGGCTGGGCGTGCTGTTCAAGGAGCCCGAGATGCGGCTGAGTTGGTCGGGGCAAAATCCCCTGAACGGAGCCCGTCCCGAACTGGTCGCCATTCCCAACGCGGAAGACGGGGAGAACGACGGGGCAGCGACGGCCACCGAGCCCCGGATCACGCTCCGGCGGCGGCCCAACCATCCGCCCAAGGTGGAATTTCCCCCGGAACAGCCCGCCCCGTCGTCGGAATCCCCGCCCCCCCGCCCCGCCAAGCGTCGGAAGGGCACCCAGCTCCCGCCCGGCGAGGGGCTTCCCGACGGGACGACCTCCCCCCATCCCCCGGAGCATCCCCGGGGGCCGTTCCACCAATTCCACTACTGGGAGAAAGAGAAACGGGGCTGGATCCCCTTCGGGGCCCTGGAGTTCACCCCCATGGACCCTTCCCATCAAGAGGGGGTCGGCTCGTTGCTGGTGGGGGGATTCGACCCCCGCACCGGCCAACTCAACCTGTTGGAGAGCGACAACGGTTTTTTCCGCGTCGACCGGCTGCTCGCCGACGCCATGGCCGGGCAGGTGCGCTTCGGCTGCCGGGTGTGGGCCATCGGCTCCAACCTGTGGGAAGGGGAGTTTCGTCGCCTGCTGGAAGAACGGATGCGCTGGCAGCGGATCAGCTTCCCCTGCCGGATGGTTTCCACCACCCTGGAGGAGACGGAGGCCCTCTCCGCCAAGGTCAACGAGGGGATGATCCGCTTTCATCAGCGGCAGGGCGACGTGATGCGGCGGTTGCGCTGGTGGAACCGGGGCGGGGCGGTGCTGCCCACCGGCCTGGCCCTCTCCATGCTCTGGAAAACCGCCCTGGATGGAATCAACCGCTCCCCCGCCCGGATGTAAGCGCCGCGTTCAGGCTTCGGAAGACCCCGCCTCCCCCCTTCCGAAGCCTGAACACGCCCTTCAGGAGACCAGGCCGTTCTTGATGGCGTAATGGGTCAATTCGGCGTTGTTGCGCAGGTTGAGCTTTTCCAAAATCCGCGCCCGTTGGGTGCTGACGGTGCTGGCGGCGACGTGGAAATGGCGCGCCACCTCCGAAAGGGTCATGCCGCTGGCCAACTTGCACAAAATGGCGAACTCCCGGTCGGAAAGCTTTTCGTGGGGGGGCTTGTCGGATTCATCCGATCCCAGCTCCTCCATCAGCCGTTCCATCAAATCCTCGCTGAGGTATTTTCCCCCTCGGGCCACCTTGCGCACCGCCGCCACCAGTTGCGCCGGGGCCGCGTCCTTGGTCAGATAACCCACCGCCCCCGCCTTGAGAAAACGGCGGGCCAGGATCTCCTCGTCGTGCATGGTCAGGATGATGATGGGCAGCTTGGGCTTCTCCCGCCGCATCCGGGTGAGAACGTCAAATCCCCCCGCCTCGGGCATGGTGACGTCCAGCAGGACCACGTCGAAATCTTCCGCCAGCAACCGCCGCACCGCCTCCTTGCCGTTATCCGCCTCGCCGCACACCTGCAGATCCGATTCCCGGGCCAGGATTTGTTTCAGCCCCTCCCGCACAATGGCGTGATCATCCGCGATGAACAGCCGAATCATGGTCGCCCCCCCTCCCCGATTCCTCTCTCGTGTGGGTTTCATCCCCAGCGAGTCCAGCCTTCATTATTCCTGAAGTCAGAGCATCATACAACTCCTAGGGGGGCGTTGTAGCAATTTTTACGACAAGAGAAAGTCAGGCTTCTCGACGCCATTCATCGAATCCCGACGATAGGCGAGAGGGGGGCGCATGGGGTAGGTTTGTGTCCAAGATTGATTCGGGGACCGTTCCGCAATTCGAGGATAAGCCGGGAATATTTGACGGCGGCGGAAATTGACCCGCGAGACGGTCCCACTCGTCATTGGCAGGATTGCAAGAGGGCGCGGCGCAAGCGGCGCGAGGATCATCGATTGGGGGACCGCCCCGTTATTGGGGGGGCTTCGCCGGGAAGATTTCACGGCGGCGGCAATTGGTTCGCGAGGCGGTCCCAATCGTCATTACGCAACAGCTTCATTCGCCGCGCCCTTCGAGGTGCCCCGCAATTACGCTCCGCCTCGTTATCGCACACGTTGGGGAGATCCCGGCGGACTTCATCGTCTCGCGAGGCGCGTATATTATCTTAATGGTCCCACCCCCGGCGGCGCGGGGAGAACGCCAAGGCCCGAGAGTCCACGCTCTCGGGCCTTGTGGCGTGGATCATCCCCGATAGAGGCCGTGGGCGCGGATGTACTCCCGCACCGGCTCCGGGGTGAACCAGCGGATCTCCCGTCCGGTGCGCAGCCGGGAGCGGATTTCGGTGGAACTGACCTCCAGCGCTGAAACTTCGAGGGTCGCCACGCCGAATCGCCCCAACCGTCTCCGGTCCAACGCCTCCACTCGCTCCACCTGCAAGGGGCACCAAAGTTCGGCCACGGGCAGCCGGGGATCCAGCGCCCGATAGCCGGGACGCCCCATCACCACGACGTGGGCGTAATCGGTCAACCGCTCCCACTCCCGCCACAGGTGCAACTCCCCCAGCAGATCCGACCCCAACAAGAGATGGATCTCCAACTCCGGCTCCGACCGGGCCAGGGTTCGCACCGTGTCGATGGTAAAGGTCACGCCCTCCCGGGCGGTCTCCAGTTCCGAGACGACCAACCGGGGCTCCCCCGCCGCCGCCAGTCGGGTCATGGCCAGGCGGTGCGCCGCGGGCGTCATTCCGCCGCCCCCCCCCTTGAACGGATGCCCCCCCGCCGGAACCAGCAGCACCTTGGACAGGTCGAGCCGCTCCGCCGCCTCCCGGGCGGGGATCAGGTGTCCGATGTGGGGGGGGTCGAAAGCCCCGCCCAACAATCCGATGCGTGGCGTGGCGCTCATGGGGTCCACCCGGCGACATGGTTGGGGGAGCGAAACGCCTCGCCCCCGGATCCCTTTGACCCCCACCCAAAAAAAGAGGCAGGATGATGGTGGTGCCCCGGGGAATGGTTGGAAGGGTTCAACCGGAGAAGGGCACCGCCCCATCCCCATTTTTTCATCGGAAAGCCCGCCGACGTTTCGCCGCGCGGCCCCCGGAAAGGAGCCCCATGTCCAGCGCCTGCCTCTTCTGCCGCATCGCCAACGGCGAAATTCCCGCCAAAATCATCTACGCCGACGACCACGTTCTCGCCTTTCACGACATTCACCCCCAGGCCCCGGTCCACGCCCTGGTCATCCCCCGCCAGCACATTGCCTCCCTGGACGACCTGGACCAGACATCCGCCCCCCTGGCGGGAATCCTGCTGGAACGCGCCGCCCACGTCGCCCGCCTGCTAGGGGTCGATCAATCCGGCTACCGCTCCATTATCAACACCAAGGAACACGGCGGACAGGAGATATTTCACCTCCACCTCCACATTCTCGGCGGCCAACCCATCGGACCCATGACCGCTCGGTAAGTTCGGTCCGCCCGGGAAGAGAACACGCCCTGCCCTGATTGTGCGCTCCAAAAAAAGAAGGGGAACGCCCCGCCGCCCCCGTCCGCCGCCCCCAGTGAACTTCCTGGTCCCCCGACGCCTCTAACCAAATGAGGTCGTTCGGGGTCCGCTTCGCCGCCTTGGAGGGAGGATGTTCCTCGCGGGGCGATGGAAACCAGTCGATTGGGAAGGCGCGACCGATCAAGGCAACCCTTTTTTTTTAGGAGATTTTCATGGCCGCCACGTCGCAAGTCCTCTTGCTTCTCGCCACCGCACTCGTCGCCGGAAACGTCAGGGCGGCGGAATCCGGGATCCATAAAATTCCCGACGCCCCCCTCCAAGCCCTGGCCATGACCAATCCCCACGATCCGGTCACGGTGGATCCGGCGATTCTCGACAAGGGGGCGCGTATTTTCCGCACCAAGTGCCAGAAGTGTCACGGCGAACTGGGAGACGGAAAGGGCCCCAAGGCCGAGACCATCGAGATCAAACCCGCCGCCTTCAGTAAGCCGGGATATCTCAGCGGACGCAAGGATGGCCAACTCTACTGGATCATCGCCAACGGCAGCCCCGGAACCGAAATGCCCGCCCACGGCCCCGGAACCGACATCAACTTCACCCCCGACGAAATCTGGCAGGTGATCACCTACCTGCGCCGCCAATTCACCAAATAGCCGAATTCCCTCCCCGCGTCGCTCTCTCGTGAGTCCCCCGAAAAAAGTCAAAATCCATCATTGATCGGAACGGGCGTTCATCGAGAAATCAGTCTGTTGCCAGTTCCGTCGATATAAGATTTGCCACTTTTTTCGGGGGACTCAGCTCTTGGCTTCGCCCACCATCCGCCCCAGTTCGTGAACCCGGGAGACCGCGCGACGCCACGCAAAATAAGCCGGACCTTGCGGACAAACCTCCTCCAGGGGAATCGGGGTGACAATGCGCAACGGCGTGTTGGTCTCGTACAGCAGATCCACCAACACGACGAAACGCATGGCGTAGTCCGCCTCATCTGCGGAAAGCCGGGGCAAGTCGGAAAGAATGACGGTCCGGGCCTGCCGACACAGATCGAGAAACTCCCCACGCCCCAAATGGCGGGCGCACACCTCGGCGAAACGAAACCAAAACACCCCATCCCGCGCCGCCTGGGCGGAAACCGCGCCATGACGCAACACGACCTGGGCGGGTTCGGGCTGACTCCCGGTCAAACGGACAAACAGCTCCGAGGGGGATTCGTCCCCCTCCCCTTCCGCACCGCAACGCCGCCAATCGGCCCCGCAGCCGATTTTGTAAATGTGCATCCGCTTGGTGAGTTCATCGATGAACGGCATGATCCGCCCCCGATTCATCCCATCCTGATACAAATCATCGGGTGCCCAGTTGCTGGTGGCGCACACCGTCACCCCACACTGAAACAACGCCTCCAGCAATCGCCCCAACAACATGCCGTCGGCGATGGTGGTGACGTAAAATTCATCAAAACAGAGCAGCCGCGCCTCCCCGGCGATTTCACCGGCCATGAAACGCATCAAATCCATCTTGGCTGGAGGACGAGCATGATGCAAACGCTGATGCAACTCCTCCATGAAGGGATGAAAATGGACCCGGCGCTTCTCCTTCAAGCCCACGGAGTCAAAAATCATCTGCATCAAAAGCGACTTGCCCCGCCCCACCCCGCCATGCAAATAAATTCCCATGGGCGCCGCCGCCCCCTCGGGATGACGCCACGCCATCACCCCCTTCCAGGGAACCCGCTCCATCGGCACCGACAACGACGACGCCACCTGATCCAACATCGGCAGGGTCACCTCCTGATTGCGATCCGGTTGCAACCGTCCGCTGCTCACCTCACGCCGCCACCGTTGGCTCGGAACGCCGCTCACCCCCGCCCCGACTTCCCGCCAGCCACCAGCCGCGGCGGTCCGCGTCCGATCCCCCATTATCAGCGCATCCATCG
>JADGAP010000192.1 GCA_015231965.1 Magnetococcales bacterium
TGGGCGGGGCCGTTTGGGTGGGCGGGGTGGGCTCGGGGGGGGTGATGCGGGAGGGCTTGATCGCCTTCAGCACGAAGGAGAGGGTGTTGTCGTCCTCTTGCAGCAGCAGATGGTCGAAGTCCGCCTGATAAATATAGCGGAAATCCGACAGGGCGGTTTTGCCCACCTCCTCGGTGTATTTGGGCTGCCGGAGGAAGAGGAGGTTTTCCCGCTGCACGATGCGGGTGTGGGAGGGATCCCCCCAGGCCCACACCGAATGGCGGGACGGGCAGGTGCCGATCAACACCCCGCCGGGCTTGAGAATCCGCCAAAATTCGCTGAACTGGGCGAAGAAGAAGGCGTAATCCCCCTGCCCCCCGGTGTGTTCCAGCACCTCGTAGGCGTGGATTTCGTCGAAGCGGTCATCGGGGAAGGGGAGGGGGAGGCGGGTCAGATCCCACACCACGTCGGGCTGATGGTCGGGGTTGAGGTCCAGCGTCACCAACTGATCCCATTCCTGGAACCCCGCCAGAAAGAGCTTCTTGACCCGACTCAGGCCGCAGCCGATGAGCAGCTCGTCGCGCCGCCCCGGAATCGGCGGCGGGAGGGTCAGGGTGTTCGCGGGGGCGCTTGCGACGACGGGGGCGGGCGGAGGAACGGAAGCGGGGGCGGTGTCCAGGCGCAGATGGGTGGGGGGGTGCCCGGCGGCGTAACGGCTCCACATCCCCTGATACAACGTCTCCAAGTGGCGGACGAAGCGGGGAGTGTCGAAGAGGGGGGAACGGCTTCGCCCCTCCTCCAGCCGTCGGCGAATCGCCAGGCGCCGCGCCGGATCGTCGGCCAGGGCCCGGGCCAGGGCGACATAGCCCTCCAGATCCGGGGCGATCAACTCCGGAACCCCCGCCGCCGTGAGCAGGCTGGCGGCCACCCGGGAGGCGAAGGTTCGGCCCGGGGTCGTCACCAGGGGAACCCCGGCCCACAGGGCGTCGCTGGCGGTGGTGTGGGCGTTGTAGGGACAAGTGTCGAGAAAAAGATCGGCCTGTTGAAGCCGGGTCAGATACTCGTCCAGGGGGGCGTGGGGGGCGAAGATCAACCGCGCCGGATCCACCCCACGTTGTTGCGCCTCCCGCCGCAGGTTGGCTTCCGCCATCGCGCCGCTGCTCAACAGCCACAGCACGCTATCCGGCGTCTCCCGCAGCAACCGACACCACGCCGCGAAAAATTCCGCCGTGATTTTGTAGGGATGGTTGAAGCAGGCGAAGACCACCCCCTGCTCCGGCAGGCCGCAGGCGGCGCGGGAGGGTTTGTCCCCCAGGGGGCGCTGGCGGTCGTTGGGCTGGTAGGCGTCGGGCAGAATCGCCAGCTTTTCGTCGAACCAGCGGGCGTCCTCCAGGGGAACCGTCACCGGGTCCACCAGGATGTAATCCACGTACCCCGCCCCCAGGGTGCCGGGAAAGCCGAGAAAGTTGACTTGGATCGGTGCCGGGCGCAACGCCAGCACGGCGGAGCGGGTCTCCCGGGTGTAGCCGTTGAGATCCACCAGAATGTGTACGCCATCGGCGTGAATTTGCGCCGCCAGTTCGTTCACCGTCATGCGGGTTCCATCGACGAAGCGGTCGAAGGCCTTTTCCACCCGCCGCCGCAGTGGCGTTCCGTCGTCCTCCCCCACCGAATAGGCGAGAATTTCAAAACGGCTCCGGTCGTGGAGCTCCAGCGCCTCGACCAGCAATTGGGCGGTGGCGTGCTGCCGCAGGTCGGAGGAGAGATAGCCGATGCGCCACCGCTCCGGGGTCGGTTGGGGCGGGGGAAAGCGCCAATCGGCGGGGCGTTGGGAGGGGAGATGGCCGTATTGGGAACGGACCCAGCGGCGGGCCATCTCCTGTTGCTCTTCCAAGGTGGTGGGCAGGGCGAGATAGGCGAAGGGAAAGACCGGCTTGTCCGGCTGCTCCCGGCTCAAGTCCATGACCCGCCGGGTCAGCCGCTCCACCCCCGGCCAGTCGCAGGCCGATTGGTAAAGCCGCAGCAGCGCGGTGGCGGCGTCGAGATAGCCGGGGTTGGCCGCCAGCGCCTTTTCCAGGTGGTCCATGGCGGCGCGGGGGTCCGTACCGGAGAGCAATCCCCCCAGATTGTACCAGGCGGCGGCGTTGGTCGGATCCAACTCCGTCGCCCGTTGATAGAGTTTGAGGGCGTGGGGCAGGTCTCCGAGCTTTTGGTAAACGGTCCCCAGTCCGTTGACGGCGGCGGCGTGGGTCGGATGGTGCTTCACCGTCTCCTTGAACCGTTTTTCCGCCTCCTCCAGCCGTCCCAGCCGGAACAGCAGCTGGCCCAGGGCCACGGCGGCGGTCGGCTCCCCCGGAACCAGCTTCAGGGCCTGGCGATAGGCCGCCTCGGCCCCCGGGAGATCCCCCGCCTCGCCCCGGCTGTTGCCCCGATTGGTCCATAAAATGTGGGCCTGGGGCTGCTCCTCCACCCGCTGGATGGCCTGCTCGAAGGCTTGCTCGGCGGCGTCGAATTGGTGCCTTTTCTTGGCGACCAGCGCCTTGAGGTGCCAGGCGTCGGCGTTGTCGGGGGCGAGACGCAGCGCCGCCTCGGCCATCTCGCCTGCCCGCTCCGTCTCGCCGCCGACAAAGGCGGCGAAGGCCTCGGCCAACGTCGGGGGGGACGGGGCGGCGGGCGGGGCGGCGGCGGGCGCGGCGGCGGTCTCCGGCGGCGGGGAAGCGGGGGGCGCGGAGCGTCCCTTGGATGCGCTCCGGGAACGGGGGGAAGTTTTCTTGGCCGCCATGGTTATTTCTACTTTGTCCGATTGAAAGGGACTGCGGGTCCAGGGGGATCATCCCCCTGGCGGGTTGTAGAGCCTGCCCCCGCGAAGGCGGGGGGCGGAGCCCTACGGTTTTGACTTTCGCATTTGATTTTGTTTTTCTGGCGCGCTTTCAAGTAAAGCCGAAGCGTTTCTCAGCTTCGGCGCAGCGCGCCCAATCGTTGCCGCAGGCAACTAGATTTTCACGAAACTTGACACGTTGATTGCGACCACGCCGCGCCATGGTTTCACGCTAACGGAAGATCGGGGCCAGGGCCAACACCAGGGGTTCCACCTCCACGCCGCCGTTCAAGCGTCCCGCCGCCACCAAGCGCCCCGCCTCGTCCAGACGAAAGAGGGTGGCCTCGTTGCGCGGGGGGGCACCCCGCGCTTCCACGGTGCGGGCCAACAGCAGCAGCCCACCGGGAGCGTGCAACCGGCGGGCCAACACCTCCAGACCTTGTTTCAACCGTTCCAGGGGGAAATAGCAGGGGTGCAGCAGATTGGCGACCCGGATCACATCGAAGGCCCCCGCCCATTCGGGAAAACCCGGGGCCATCAGATCCTCCTCTTCGACGCGGAGGACGGCCCCGTGACGCAGTCGGCGACTGAGCAGGGAGACCTCCCGCACCGTCACCCGCCCCCCCAGGCAGACCAGGGGGCGATCCGCCGTCAGGGGAAATTTGCCCGCCAGGGAGAGTTCCGCCGTCACCCGGCCCCAAAGCCCACGGGCCAGCGCCCGCCACACCGGGCATCCGGTCAGATAGTGGCTCGGGCGACGGCAGGCACCGCTCCAGGCCAGTCCCCCCAGGTCGAATTGCAACGGCCGCATGGCCCGATCCACCAGCACCCGCAGGCCGAGGGGAAATTCCACCAGCCAGGCCTTGGGGGTCAGGTCGGAGCCGGTCATGGAGAGCCCCGCGGTCTCCCCCAGCGCCGTGTGCAGGCTCGACAGCCATTCGTCGGTGGTGATCCCCGAGGAGACGGCCACGTCGAGAAATCGCCGGGGAGAGAGCCCCGTCGGCTGGATCTGATCGAGAAAAAAGGCGTCCACCGTCGCCAGCCGACCGGCCTCGGTGGATTTGGTGGCCCCCGAGGGCAACACCAGGTCGTTAAAAAACGCCCGCTCCATGCGGGCCAAGGTCGCGTCGTCCCAACTCTCCGGCGGTTGCGTCAAAAACCGATGCGCGCTGATCATCCCGTCTCCATCCCTTCCGGACCGGTCGCCAGGGGGCGGCTCCCCCGCCGGACCGATCCATGGTAAGGAGCCCCCCCCGCCCGAGTCAACGGCTTGATCTTTTTCGCCGAAGGGATCGGCTCGGGGCGTCCCGGCGAGGCGAAGGATCCCTCGCCTCGGGCCGATGGCGCGGCGACGGTTTTGCGCTACACTGACCGGAGTGGGGCGAGCTCCACCGACCGTCGGCAGGGGAGATGAAGGATGTCCGAGGAACCATCGAGGGGACCGTCCCGGGGGCGGGCGGCGCTGTTCTGGGTGATCGGCGCGGCGCTGACCCTGGGGGGGGTGGAGCTGGCCTTGCGGGCGGTGTTGTTCCAGTTTCCCCGTTTCGGCGTCCAGGGGATGTCCTACCATCTGATGGCGCTGCCGCCGGAGTCCATGCCCCCCTCGGAACGTTCGCCCGTCTCCCAGGAGCGCATGACCCGGCTGCTGGGCCACGACCGCTGGCGGGCGATCCATCCCGACGACGACGACCCGCCCCCCCCTGCCGGCGATCTGACCCCCCACATGGATCTGCTGTGGACCTACGATCCGGACCATCCCTACCGGGTGGTTTCCAACAACATGGGGGTGCGCCGCCGGGGCGATCTGGCCTACGAAAAGCCTCCCGGAACCCGGCGGATTTACTGTCTGGGGGACTCCTTCACCTTCGGCCCCTACCTCTCCAACGAGGAGACCTACCCCGAACTGCTGGAACAAATTCTCGCCCGCTCCGGCGGCCCGGTGGAGACGATGAACGCGGGGATTCCCGGCTATGGCCTTTTGGACGAGGGCGACCTGTTGATCCATCGGGGATTCCACGCCCGCCCGGATCTGGTGGTCTGGCAGGTGCTGGACAACGACCTGCTCAACGCCCAAGGGAGCATTGTTAACAAATCCCGGACCCAGTTCGGAGTCAATCTCCGCCCCACCGACCACCCCGAACTCCCCCCCCCGCTCTGGTCGATCCTCACCTGGGCCAACCGCCACGCCGAATCCTGGGCCTCGGCCCGCCTGCTGTGGGGATTGTATCATCACCGGGTGGTCCAGCCAGCACTGACGGTGGGCGAGGAGGCGGTCAAGCGGCGAGACTACCTCAACGCCCCCCAATCCGGCCGCGACGAGGCCCTCCTCCCCTCCGACGCCCCAGAGTGGCGCCAACGGTTCAGCGAGGGGGCCCGTTTCTACCATGGGCGGTTCGTCCAGCTGCTCCACGCCCTGCGGGAGCGGCAAACCCGCCTGCTGGTGGTCTTCTTCCCCAGCGAAAGCAATCTGGAACAGGCGCGGAAAACCGGGGTGGACCAGACCGAGGCCTTTTATCGCGCCCTCACCCGCTATTACGGCGTTCCCTATCTGGACCTGACCTCGACCTTTCTCCAGGAGCCCGACCCCCGCCGACTCTACCTCTGGCCATGGAACGGCCATTTGAGCGCCTGGGGCAATTTCAAGGCAGCGGAGGCCATCGCCGCCCAGGTGGAACCGGCGCGGCAAGGCCCCCTCCCCCTGGAAGGGGAGCGCCCGCTCCTGCCCCAGTGGCGGCAGTGGCTCAAGGGGCAGTATCCCGAGGGGGTGGAGTTGCTGGTTCACCAAACCCTTTGACCCCGCCCGCGCCCTCCTCCGCGTCCCCATGCAACCTCTGCCCTTTTTTCTTGGCGCAAGAGAGGCGATACTCCACCCTCTGGCGGGTATTGTTCCGTTCGCAACCAGCGCGAGGAGTCGAACCGTGGGGCAAGTGGATGATCTGATCGAGCAGATCGATGAGGAACTGGAAGCCGACCAGGTCCGCAAGTATTGGAACAAGAACAAAAATCTCATCGTTGTCACGCTGCTTCTGACCTTCACGGCGCTCTTCGCCTTCGTCGGTTGGCGGGATTGGCGGGATCGGCAGGATCATCAGGCCTCGTTGCTCTACCTCTCGGCCATGGAGGCCCACGCCGGGGGGAGCGCCGCCCAGTCGCATCAAATTTTTTCCACCCTGGAAAAGGAATACCCTCGCCACGGCTATGCCAAGCTGGGGCGGATGCTCCACGCCCGGGCGCTGGTGGACCACGGCGATCTCCCCGGCGCCCTCGCCCTGCTGGAGGCGACCGCCCAGGAGGGCAAGGTCGGAACCCTGCCCCTGGGAGACCTGGCCCTGCTGGAGTTGGCCGCCCTGACCGGCGACGATCCCGCCAAGGCCCGGGGCTACCTGGAGCGCATCGCCGCCGACTCCCCCGTGAAGGCCAACGCCCTGGAACTGGAGGGGCTGATGCTCCTCAAGACCGGGGAGGAGCCCGCCGCCGTCGCCCGTTTTCAGGAGGCGCGGAAAAAGGCCTCGGGGGGGCCGCTGGCTCAACGGTTGGAGGTTCGCCTGGACCGGATGGGGGCCTCTGTCGCCGCTCCCTCGGCGGCCCCCGCCTTGGCCGCCGCCCAGCCCGAATCCGCACTCGCCGCCGCCCCCGCAGCCCCGCC
>JADGAP010000193.1 GCA_015231965.1 Magnetococcales bacterium
CCCACCCACCGGCGACCCCCCCCCCGTCGGGCCCTCCCGCTCATCCACCGGACCGGAACCGCCGCCCCCCCCCCCCCTGCGCCGCATCCACCGCCGATTCAGGATCCGACGTCGTGTCCGCCGCCATTCGCACCCCGCCTTCCGGCAACCGGAGGGCGTTCTCCAAGGCCTGTTCCGCCTCCCGACCCAACTCGGCCTTCAGCGAATCCTCCCCCGACGCCCCGGGCGCAACGCCCGGAGTCGAATGGATGTTCACCCCACCTTGGATCGCCATGAGAACCTCCAGCGCTTCCCTCGCCGTCAACGTGACGAGTGCGAAAACTCATCCGTAACCGATTCATGGGCCGCTTCCATCCGGTCGAGAAGGATCACCTTCTCGGTTCCATTGCCCATGTTATCTTATTGTAACAAAAAGAGAGCGGACAAACATAACAAAGTGTAACCACCTCATCCCGCTTCACAAGAATTTGTTTTCATGGCAATTCATGCCTTTTTTTGCCATCCTTCCGCGCCTTGTTCCCAATACTCCATCCGGTGGCCCTGGTCGCGATAGAAACGAAAACGGTCGCGACCCCGGGTCAAGCCGTCCGGCTCCCTGGCATCGACAAAATCGATCACCAGATCGAACCGGGCGGCCTCCCGAAAGGGTTCCCCGTGGGCGGAGACCAGCACCGTGGCGGCGTTTCGGTCGTCGGGCTCCAGGGCGATGAGCAGGGGTTGACGCTCCGGCTCCGAGGCGTTCCACAACCGGTGGGGGAGAAAGCCCGCCACCGGCAAGGTCCACAGCAGATCATCCAAACGGCGGGCGTGCTGGACCCCGGCGGCGACGACGCACTGCCTCAACCCCCGCTCGTGGGCCTTGTGAACCACCTTGAGCAGCGCCGACTCCAGGGTTTCGCTCACCTGATAAAAGCGAACGGTCGCCGCGCCCTCCCCGGTTCGCGCCATGATCGTCTCCCGCCCCGCAGCCTTCCCGCCCGTCTCCCCACTCCAGGGATCAGCGACCAAAGGGGAAAATCTTTTGCAATTCATCCCCCAACGCCTTGCCCGCGCCGCCGCCCAGCTTTTCCTGGAGCTTGCCGCCCAGTTTTTCCTGCACCTTTTCCATGGCCTTGGTCTTCAGGGCCTGTTCCACCAATCCAGTCAGGTCCACCGTGGTCTGGGGGTGGGTCAACTCGCCATGAATCTTGACCGGAATCTCCACCCCCTTGAGGTCGTTGATCGACTTGGAGTCCACATCCTCCAGGGCGGTGAGCAGGCTGACCCGGGTGGTGAAGTCCAACTGGTTGCGCGGCCAGTCCGCCTTGCCGCCGCCGGTCAGCTTGAGGGCCGGGGAGACCGCTTGCAGGTTTTTGGTCTCCAATACGCCGTTCTGGATCACCGCCGACCCTTCCAGGGTGGTGAAGGGGGTGCGCCCCGTATCCTTGCCCACCACCATGGTCCGCCCCTTGGCGGTGGCGTAGACCCCATAGGCTTGGCGAATGGCGTGGGTAAGATCCATCTTTTGATAGGCCCCATCCTTGATGTTGAATGAGATCCTCCCATCCATCCCCTGCTTCAACGCCTCGACGGTCTTGCCCGAGGCAGTGAGATCCATGTTCAGGTTGGCCACCCCCGCCAGACTGTCATCCTGGGCCATCTCCTGGAGCAGCGACTCCAGCTTGACCCCTTGGAGATCCTGCTTCACCGTCAGCTTGGGGGTGTCACCCCGAACGTCCAGGGTGGCGTCCACCCGGGCGGAGCCCTCATAAAGCTTGACCTGGGCCGGTTCCAGCCGCAGCAGGCCATCCTTGGCCTGGATCACCAGGTGGGCGTCCTTGAAATGTCCTCCCCCCGCCTTGAGGAGGCCCAGTTTCATCTTGCCGTCCACGTCCAGCAGCCGCAGCAGCTTGACCGGGATCTCCCCGCCACCGCCCGCAGCCGACGACGTCTTCACCGTCTCCTTTTCTCCGCTGACGCCTGTCCCCTTTTTATCGGCGGCACCCGCCTCCGACTTGGGCGGAAGGTAACGGTCCAGATCCAGGGCGTCGGCGGAAAGGTCGAACCGCACCGCCGGCAGGCCGTAGTTGGCCAGGGAGAAGGAGCCTTGAAGCGTGGAGTCGTCCAGCTTGGCGTGGAGTTGGCTCACCTCCAGCCGGTTGTCATCCGCCTTGAACGAAGCCTTGAGGCTCAGCGCGGTGAGACTCTTGTCGTCCGCCGTGACCGGGGGTTGTTGGCCCAACTGGGTCAGCAGCGTCCGAAGATTGAACGGTCGGAGAGTCAACTCCCCGGTCGCCTGGGGATCGTCCAGCAGCTTGGTCAGACTCACCGCGCCTTCGGCCTTGAGCTGCTCCAACCCCTCCAGTTGGATCGCCGAAAGACGGGCGGTTTGTTGGATCAGGTCCGCCTCGCCGGAGGCGATGAGACGCAGCTCCGCGCCGCCTCCGGGAAGACCGCCGCCGCTGGCCTTGACGGACATCTCCAGGCGGGGCGACTGGAAGCGCCGCGTCTTCATTTGGCCCTCGGCGTCGCCCTTGAGCTGGGCTTCCAGCGAGGCGAACCCCGCGCCGGGCTTGCCCTCGGCCTTGACCGTCAGGACCACGCCCCGGATCGTTCCCTGGGTCGGGGAGAGATCCACCGTCCCTTGCAGTTTGGTTTCGCTCTTGGCCAGGGGGGTCTCTCCCCCCTCGGTCTTGAGGAAGGCGTCCAGGCCGCTCAACTTGAGCAGGGAGCCATCCAGGGCCGCCTCGATCTCCGCCGCCAGTTGCAACTCCGCCGAGGCCACCGGCAAACCCTTCCCCCCCTTGAGCGCGACGCCCAGCTTGCTTTTTTGCAGCTTGAAGCTCTTGCCGTCGGCGCTGGGGTGGACCGTGGTCGTCAGGGAGACATGGGCGTTGGCCGCCGGTTTGGAACTCTCCACATCCGTGTCCAACTCCACCGCCACCGGTCGCCCTGGAGCCACCGCGCCGGTGATCAGCTTGAGCCCCTTGAGGGCGTACTTGGTGCCGCTCACCCCGTCGCTCCAGGAGACCTGGGCGTTGCGAATTTCCACCCCGCCGATGGCGAAGCCCGCCAGACCGGCCCCGTTCTCCGACGCAGGCGCGACCGGCACCGGGGCCGCCTCCTTGGGCACCTCCTGGACGGGCTCCTTGGGGGCGTCCTGGCCGGACGTCTTGGTCGCGGGCTTGGCGGGGGAAGGGGCCTTGGCCGAAGCCGGGGCCGCCTCCCTGGTCGGTTGGGCGGCGGGAGCGCCCGTCAGATCGTCCCAGTTGGTCCGCCCCTTGGCGTCCTTGGCCAGTTTCAGCGTCAGGCCGTCGATGGCGATTTTATCCGCCTCCAACCGTTTGGAGAGCAAGGGCGCGAGTTTGGCCCGCACCTCCAGACGGCTGACCTTGGCCATGGGGTCGGCACCGAATCCCGGGGCGTCCCCCAGGGTAACTTCGCTCAACGTCACCCCCACCCAGGGAAAGAGCGACAGCCCGATGGGGCCGTTGACCAGCAACTCCCGCCCGGTTTTTTCCTTGACCAGGGCGGCGATCTCTTGCTTGTACTGGTTGGGATCCACCAGCAACGGGATGGCGGCCAGCGCCGCCACAAGGAGCATCACCACCGACAATGGGATCAAAAGCCATTTGTTCATGGGTCGTCCTGGGCCTGGAAAGAGGGTCCGTCCGCTCCCGCCGCCCCGGCGTTTCACCACTGGGGGACAGGAAAATGACATGCAAGAAATACACCAGCAATCGAGTCCTTGGAATGAGCCCTTCGACCTGTTCATCCTACCATGAAATGTCCCTTTGTGCGCCCAAGAAGAGCGTTTGGAAGGATCGTTTGCCGAAAAAGTCCCTAACCTTTATTCTATTGTCTGTCCGGTTCCTTCCACCCCGGTTGCGCATCGTCCACGATATTGGCCCCCCCCTCGAGGAACCGCCCCATGGATGAGTCGGTGATCCAAGGTCTACGGCAGATCTCCGAATGGATCTGGGAACACCCCCGGCAGGGGCGGATGAATACCACCGCCCGACTCTGCTCCTCCCCGGAGCTGCTGCGGGAGTTTGACGAGAAGGCCCTGCGCCAGCTGTGCAACGTGGCCTCGCTGCCGGGGGTGGCGGGGCCGGTGTGGGCCATGCCCGACGCCCATGTCGGGTTCGGCTTTCCCATCGGCGGGGTGGCGGCCTTCGACGCGGCGGAGGGGGGAGTGGTTTCGGCGGGTGGGGTGGGCTACGATATCTCCTGCGGCGTCCGCACCCTGCGCACCGGGCTGACCGCGGGAGAGATCCACTCCCGCCGCCGGGAACTGGCCGACGGGCTCTTCAAGGCCATCCCCTCCGGCGTCGGTCAGGGGGGAAGCCTGCATCTCGACGAGAGCGCGTTGGACGAGATGCTGGCCGGAGGGGCGGTCTGGGCGGCCCGGCGGGGATTCGGCAATCTGGACGATATGGCCTGGATCGAATCCCATGGCCAGTCGCCGGGGGCGGACCCGGATCAGGTCTCCCCCGGGGCGAAAAAAAGGCAACGCCACGAGATGGGCACCCTGGGATCCGGCAATCACTACCTGGAAGTCCAACGCGTGGAGCGGATTTTTGACGAGGCGGCGGCCCAGGCCTACGGCCTCCGTGCGAACGACGTGGTAATCAGCCTCCACTGCGGCTCCCGGGCCTTGGGTCATCAGGTGGCGACGGATTATGTCAAGCGGATGCGCCAGGAGGCGGCGGAACAGGGACTCGCGCTGGACGACCCGGATCTGGCCTTCGCCCCTATCGACTCTCCCACCGGTCGGGCCTATCTGGGGGCGATGGCGGCGGCGGCCAACTGCGCCATGGCCAACCGGCAAATCATCGCCCATCGGACCGGAGAGACGCTGCGTCAACTCTTTCCCGGGGCCACGCCCGCGCTGCTCTACGATGTCTCCCACAACCTCTGCCAGGAGGAGCGTCATCGGGTGGACGGGGTGGAGCGGCGGCTCCACGTCCATCGCAAAGGGGCCACCCGGGCCTTCGGACCCGGTCATCCGGAGCTGCCGCCCCCCTATCGTCCGGTGGGGCAGCCGGTGTTGATCGGCGGCTCCATGGGGACCGCCTCCTACATTCTGGCGGGTCGGGGCGAGGGCGACGGCGCGGGATTCGCCTCCGCCTGCCACGGCGCGGGGCGCAAAATGGGCCGCAACGAGGCGGCCCGCCGTTGGGACGGTCGTCAGGTGATCCGGGATCTGGACGCCGAGGGGATCCTGATTCGCAGTTCGGGGGCCAGGGGGGTGGCGGAAGAGGCCCCGGGGGCCTACAAGGCGGTGGATGAGGTGGTTTTGGCGGCCCAGGGGGCGGGGTTGAGCGTTCTGGTCGCCCGCTTGCGACCCATGATCTGCGTGAAGGGATGAGACCCATGATCCACAACGAGCCGTTGCGCTTGGGCGTCATCGGGGCCGGACGCTGGGGACGCAACCTGATTCGCACGGCGCTGGCCCTGGCCGACGAGGGGATCGCCCTGACCGCCGTGGCCACCTCCCGCGTCGCCGAGGCGGAAGCCTGGCTCCCCTCCTCGGTGCGGCTCCTCCCCTCCTGGCAAGAGATGCTGGATCCCGCCCGGACCGGAACCCTGCACGCCCTGGCCCTGGCGGTTCCCCCCCAGGCCCAGACGGAGATCGCCCTCGCCGCGCTGCGTCAGGGAATCGCCCTGCTGCTGGAAAAACCCCTGGCCCTGGATCCCGCCGCCGCCCGCCAAGTGGCGGAACTTTCCGCTCAAACCGGGGTTCCGGCGCTGGTGGATCACATTTTTCTCTTTCACCCGGCGTTTTTGCGTTTGTTGGAAGAAGCGCGGCGGGTGGGGGTCCGTTCCATCCGCAGCGCCGGAGGCAATCGCGGCCCCTTCCGCCCGGAGTTCTCCCCCTGGTGGGACTGGGCTCCCCACGACGCGGCCATGATCCTGAGCGTGATGAACGACGCCCCCCTGGCCTTCACCCGTCATCGCCCGCCCCCCGCCCCCGCTCCGCCGGGCGAACCCTCGGGGGAGGTTTTCCGGCTGGACCTCGCCTTTTCCGATCAGCGCACGGCGACGATGACCGTGGGCAATGGCATGACGGAAAAAAATCGCTGGTTCGAGGCGACGTTGTCCGACGGCTCCCTCTGGCGTTTCGACGATCGGGCCCCCCACCGCCTCACCCGCCGCTGGAAGAACGTGGAGGAACCGATCCCGACGGCGGAGACCCCTCCCCTGGCCGAGGCGTTGCGCGCCCTGGCCCGGGCCGCCCGGGGTCAGGCCGTTCCGCTGGAACAAGGCGCGGCATTCGCCGCCCGCGTGGTGGAACTGCTGGCGACGGCGGAAGCCCAGACGCCAGACTGAACATCAAAAATCATCCCGCGGAACGCAGGCCCCCCTCGGACGTTCGGCGCATGCCGGTCGCCCCGCCCGCGCCCCCCCCACGGGCCCCCCCCGCCCCGCCCCCGGCGCC
>JADGAP010000194.1 GCA_015231965.1 Magnetococcales bacterium
ATCAGCACGGTGGAAGTCCGTGTCGGAGGAAGCCGAAACTCCGTAGCCGAGGGTATCCGGGCAAGACCACAACCATTCCATATTCCACGCAAAAAAAAGGAGCTTCAGATTCTCTCGCCCGAGTTGGTCGCCCAAGCGAGGATACCGCCGCCGCGTCTTTCAATCGCCCGCGTCAGGGTCTGGAAGCTCCTGAGGGTCATTCTACCCCATCCGGGGGAGGATTCAATAAATCCACCGCCGGAAGCCAGCGCCTCGCGGCAGGCGGAAGAGGCCGCCGCCCACGTGGAAGCCCCCCCGGAAATCGGCGTGATTCAACGGGAGGTGGAGCAGGACGCGCCGGGAGGGGAGTTTTTCCCTGGCTGGATTCCGGGGGGGAATGTTAACCTTTCAACATTGGTTCAATGGCGGGGAGAGTGGTGAAGACGTCCGAAAGTCGGGAGTGAGGCGGAAGGATTGGGGATCGAACCGAAGAAGGATGTTTGACGAAGTGGGGGTAGTAAGTAAGTAGTGTGGATGTCTCCCCGCGACTCTCTTGACTCGCGGGTTTTGTTGTTTTCCATCTTCTTTTTCCAGATCAAGCGCCGTCTTCTTTCTCCCTCATCGCCCGTAAGAGCGGTTTTTTACTTAACTGAGAGATCCCGGAGATGGTCAAGCGATCGCTTCCCCCTTGGATTCCGGGGCTGCTGGTGGTTCTGGCGGCGCTGTGGCTCTTTCCGCTCTCCCCGGAACAGATGGCGCGGGACGTGGGGCGGTTGGAACAGGGTGGACTCCTGGGGGGGGCGCAGCTGCCGCGATTTTTCTCGTTGTTGGCCGGTCGTCCCGCCGAGCTTTGTCTCTCCTACGCCGAGGATCGAGCCGCCCTGGGGGAGCGTCTGGCCGCGGAGGCGGAGGGGTTGACGCAGACTTCCGGCTTCCCCTTCGCGCAGGCCGTGAGGCTTGCTCTACGCCATGATGAGGCCGTCCTCGCCCTGCTCCGTCAACCCTGTCGGGGAGGGTGGCGGCTGGCCGATCTCCAGGGGGATGGGAACCCTTCCAACGCGGGGCATTCTGGGAATCGATTCCTCCCCGACAACGCCCCGATGCTTTGGGCGGCCTCCCGGCTGGGGGTGGCGGAGGGAGGGGTGGCGCTGCTGCTGACGGGAGGGGTGTGGCTGGGATTTTTCCTGCTCTACCGCCTGACCCTGGCCATGTCCGGTTCGTCCTGGCTGGGGTTGGCGACCACGGCGGGGGCCATGGTTGTGTTGAAAACCTCTCCGCCCCCCCCCCATTTTTTGGCCGTGCTGCTGATTCCCGCCTGGGCGGTCGCGGCGCTGGCGGGGGAGCATCGCTCTTGGCGCGACGGGGTTGTTCCCGCCGTGGGGATGGCCCTGGGGGCGGTTTTCCTGGTGTTCCTGTCGCCCGTTCTGCGCCCTGTCGAGCTTTCCGCGTTGTTGGTTCTGCTGGCGGTGGGGGCGGTGCTGGCCCGGCGGTGGGATGCCTTGGGCGGCGTCGCCCTGGCGGCGCTTTTGACCTGGGCGACGTTGACTCCGTATCGAGGTTTCACTGCCGCCATGTCGGACCCCTTGCCCATCGACCACGCCCGGGGGTGGGGCGGGGCGATGTTCCAGCGGATGGTGGATCTGGCGGAAGGCCCCGCTGTTTTCTCCCTGCCCCATGGGGACGCCGCCTATTCGGGGATCTGGATGCTGGATCCCCTGATTCTTCGTGACTCCGCCGCCTCGGCCGCTCTGCAAACTCCCGGCGTCTGGCTGGATCGCCTTGCCCCGACGCTGCTTCGGGGAAATCCTGGAGATGATCTCCTGGCCGTGGTCCAACGGTTGTACGCCCAGGTTCTCTTCCCTCGGGAGTGGTCTCTTGGGATATTGGACTCATTTTTCTTGCAGGGGCTCTATTTCGCTGGATTGGCCTGCGCCGTGGCCGTTGTCCTACTCTTTTTCCTCGCCCCCCGGCGACTGCTGGCGGCGTGGCCCTTGGCCGGGCTCGTTCTGGGAGGGATGGCGGGGATCAACCCCTCTCCCCAGACTCTCCACCCTACCCCCGCATCACTTTGGGGGGGCTTTTTTTGGCTGGTCGCCCTCGCTCCCGGCTGGGTGGCCGCCTTGTGGCGCGGACGATGTTGGCGGGTGGACCCTTCCGCCCGCCGGCTTTTGTGGTTCAGCCTCGGGGCGGTGATCACCTTCGCCTGGACCCTTCCCTGGGCACCCCTTCAGGCGGCCCTGCGAGAGGAAAACATTCTCTTTCCGTTGCGTCATCTGCTGTACGCCGGGACGCGGCTCCCTCACGAGATTCCCAACGACGACCGGTTGGCGGAACAGTTGGAGCGTTTCCGTCTACTGGGCGAGCGTCGCGATGGAACGGCGGAAATGTTCGGGGTGTGGGTTCATCTGGGATTCATCGACCGGCTCCCCCTTTATCGGCGGGCGGCGGGGGAAAGGCTCCCCTTCGAGGAAGGGGTAGAGCGGGAGAAGGCGCGGGGGAGGATCCTCCCGTTGTATCGGGAGGCGCTGCGGCTGGGGCGGGAGAATCCCTTCTTTCCGATGTACGCCCGCCTGGTGGGGGAACCGGCGTGGCGGGAGATTTTCGCCGCGACGTGGGAGCGATTTCCGGACCATCCCTACGCCACCCATCTGGCCTGTTCGCTGGCCGAGGAGGGGGACGAGGCGTGGCTGAAACGGTGCGACGATGCTACCGGGCGTCTGTGGTCCGCCACCGCCTCCCGTCGTTTGGGTTATCTTTCCCGTTTGGCGTGGCAGGCGGAACCGGGGGTGGAGGTGGAGACGTCGGAGGAGGGGACGGTATTGCGGTTGGCGCCGGGAGCCCGGGTGGTCTCACCACCCCTGACCATCCCCGACGATCCACGGTTTAAGGGATTGGTTTACCTTCGGATGGTCCAGGGCGCAGCGACGGCCCAACTGCTGGGGGAAGGGGAAGCCGGACCGCCGGTGGCGGTGAACGCTGCGGGATCAGCCTATCGGGTGGTGGAACTGCCCCGGGGAGGCGATGGAAAACCGGCCCAGCCTCGGCGGATGGCGCGGCTGCTTCTCCAGTCCTCCGCTCCGGGGGAGACCCGGATCGTGATGCGGGATTGGCATCCCCTGATCACGGCACCCCGCCTGCCGCGAGAGTGAGGCGAAGGATGTTCGTGACCTCGTCAATGCGTGATTATATGTCGTGACATGTCAGGCACAAACCGCTGCTATTCGTGTTGTCAACCCGCAAGAACATGGGAATTAAAGTTCCTGACGAACCGTTTTTGGGTACGCCATGAGGATCATGGCAAGAGGCGCATTCCACCCGGTACACCGAACCCGTTGAATAGTATCGGACCTCCATTTTGCTGGCTTTTCCGTCGCTGTTGGAGTCGTAGAAGGCCAGTTTACTGGATTTCACGTCCGGATCGACAAAATCCTTGCCCACCCGATTTTGAGGAAACGCGATCCCGACAGGGTGGTCATTGGTCAAATCCGTGCCAATGTTGGCGATACGGAAATCCGCGGCACCAGCCCCAAGAAAACCTGCTTCAGAACTGTGACAGGCAAGACACTCCCCCTCTTTCATTGACAAGTGGACCGTGGCGTCTGGCCCCGACTCATTGGTCCATGTGTTGAGAAACGAGTCGTTCTGGGAGGTTTTCTGGGCGGCGCTATATTTTCCGGAACCGGGCATGTTCACCACGGAATCAGTCGCAACCGTGCCGTCATGGCAAGAGAGGCAAGTGAGAGATTGAACGCCTGGTTGATGGACCTCGGACGTAAGGGTTGACGTTCCCAAACTGTCGTAGGTGGTATAGGTATTGCCCTTGAAAGTACGGTTCCACAAGGGCGCTGCAATAGCGTCGTTCGCCCCATGAGGGGTGTGGCAATAGACGCATATCTCGCCATAATTGTTGCGATAGGATCCCATGATCACGGATGTGGAGATGCCGCTTGTATTTTGGGTCAGATTGTGACGGGTGTTGACGATACTATCCAGACCGCTGAATTTTGAGGGAAGATCTCCTGCCGCCCAAAGAGAACCGTGTGGGAAATAGCCCGCGGACGCGGCCATTGCGCTGATCATCAAGATCTTCTTCATGACAGGCCTCCATGGCATGTGCTGATCCATACAAAGAGTGAATAGAGACCATTTTTGAAGATTGGATGCGCGGGAATATCGTAGGCCCCTCTCCTTGAGTATCCCCTAGGATAGAGTGGTTATGCTAAGGGCGGAGGATTATTCTGTCAACGCTGAATGAGTCCGTTGTTCAGCGAGTTTTCCCGCCATTTTGATATGGCAGTCGAGTTTATCGAACGAGAATTTCCCAAGATAGTGACGATTTCGCGAATTGACATTAATATATATTAGTAAATTTTCTATATTTTGTTCCGAAACCGTCGAAGATAGGGTTATGTATCGAACGTTGGCGAACGGAAGAGGAGGAAGAGACTTTCGGGGCCATTTGGGAGGCTGGAGCTTATAATGTACACATATAAAGTGTTAAACTATGTCACCAGAAAACCAATTCCCAGAGATTTATCAGAAAATGTCAGGGGACCGCCAGAACTCTACAACAGATTGATTTTATTGGTACCGGGGGCGAGACTTGAACTCGCATACAGTTGCCTGTGCCAGATTTTGAGTCTGGTGCGTCTACCGATTCCGCCACCCCGGCAGGGGAAGGTCCGGACCAAGCCCAAGCGGTCGCGAACAGAGCCGCAAACTAACAAAAAACGAAACGCCCGTCAACCGCGGCGGTTCGTTTTTTTTTGTCGATCCCTTATCAGGAGGCCGCCGCCAGGGCTTGGCGGATGTCGTCGAGGATGTCGTCGGCCTCTTCCAGGCCGATGGAAAAGCGCACCAGCCCTTCCGTGACCCCGGCCTCCTGCCGATCCTGGGCCGAGATGCGGGAGTGGGTGGTGGTGGCCGGATGGGTGACCAGGGTGCGACTGTCCCCCAGATTGGCGGTGATGGTGGCCAGTTGCAGACGGTCCATGAAGGCGTGGGCCCGTTCCCGGCTCTCCAACTCCAGGCAGAGGATGGAGCCGAAGCGTCGCATCTGGCGGGCCGCCAGGGCGTGTTGGGGATGGTCCGGCAGGCCGGGAAAGGCCACTTTGCCGCGCAACTCGGGCGATTCATTCAGCGCGTGGGCGATTTTGTCGGCGTTGTCGCAATGGCGTTCCATGCGGGTGGGCAGGGTTTCCAACCCTTTCAGCAAGACCCAGGCGTTGAACGCCGAGAGGGTGGGGCCGGTGTTGCGGATGAAGGGAAAGATTTTTTCCGACAGCAGCTTGCGTTCGCCGACGATGGCCCCGCCCAGCACCCGCCCCTGACCGTCGATAAACTTGGTGGCGGAATGGACCACCAGGTGCGCCCCAAACTCCAGGGGACGTTGCAGGTAAGGGGTGCAAAAAACGTTGTCCACCGCCAGCAGTACGCCGTGTTCCCTGGCGATTTCCGCCAGGGCGGCGAGGTCGCCCAGCTCCAGGGTGGGGTTGGCCGGGGTTTCGACAAACATCAGCCGGGTGTTGGGGCGAATCGCCTCGCGCCACGCCTGGGGATCGGCCAGGGGCAGGCGGCTGGTCTGAATGCCGAAACGGGGCAGGATGGTGTTGACGATGTTGGTGGTGGAGCCGAACACCGAGCGGCTCACCGCCACGTGATCTCCCGCCGACAGCAGCGACAAAAACAGTGTGGTGATGGCCGACATTCCCGAGGCCGTTCCCAACGCCCGCTCTCCTCCTTCCATCGCCGCCAGCCGCTCTTCGAACTGGCCGACGCTGGGATTGGTGAAGCGGCTGTAGATATTGCCCGCCTCCTTCTCCGCGAAGACCGCCTGGGCCTGGGCGGCGTTTTCAAAAACATAGCTGGAGGTGAGGTAAAGGGCGGGGCTGTTTTCCCGTTCGGGGCTCCAGCTACGTCCGGCGTGCAGGGCCAGGGTGGCGGGGCTCAGACGGCGGGGGGATTCTTGGCTCATGGCGCATTCCACGGCGGCGATGAAAAAACAGAAGGAGGCCCTCCGGCATCCCGGCGGCAAGACGGGAATCCTCCCGCCCATGCCTTACTTAATAGGTTGACCGGGGCTCCGGGTCAATGCACGATATCCACCGCAAGCGTTTCTCCCTCCCCGACGCGCCCGCGTGGCGGAACCGGTAGACGCAGCGGACTTAAAATCCGCCGGCCGAAGGCTGTGCCGGTTCAAATCCGGCCGCGGGCACCACATCCCTATTCAGCACGATCCGATAAAGTTCGAAAAGCCCGCGAAAATAAAGCCTCGCGGGCTTTTTTGCGTCCGGAGTCGTCCGGGGGGAGCCGTTGATATAGCAATTCCAATTTAAAATTGATCAATCTGAATGGAACGACGATTCATATAAAGGGACTGCGGGTCCAGGGCAATCATTGCCCTGGCGGGTCCAGGGCAGAGCCCTGG
>JADGAP010000195.1 GCA_015231965.1 Magnetococcales bacterium
CGGACCAGTTTGGGGGGCTCGACGGCGGGCGGGGCGGGTTGGGGCGCGCTTTCCACCTTCTTCAGGCTGGGCGGAGCCGACGCCTGTTGTTCCCGGACCCCCTGGACCAGGGTCGCGGCCTTGGCCTGCTGCTCCTTCCGGGCCTGTTGGAGGGCTTGGGACTGCTCCTTGGCTTGCAGGGCGCGGGCGGCGGCGGCGGCGGTCTGGGCCTTGCCCGGAATCTCCTTGGGAAGCGCCTCGGCGGGAGGCTTGACGGCGGCGCGGCGCTTGACCGGCTCGGCGGATCGAAGCGGGGCGGCTTGGCCCGCCGCGGCGGGAGCCGTCGGAGGGGAAGATTCCGGCGGCGCGGGGGGCTTGCGTGCGGCGGCGCGTCGTTTGGCCTGCTCCACCGTCGATTCCACCACGGCTTGTCCTTGGGTGACTCTTTTTTCCGGTCCCTTGCGACTGCTGGCCATGCGACCCTCCGTCCCCTGCCTGGATCCCCAACTCGTGGATGGCGCGGCGACTTGTGGCACCGCATCATGGGAATTGAACCACGAGCCGACCCATTCGCCAAGTAAAGAATCAACGTCGCCGCCCGCTTTCCTTGCGGGAGGCGTCGGCGGCGGCCCGATGGGGCGTCCGGGCGGGGCGTGGTGGCATTTCTCAAGGCTTTGGGCTATAGTCCGGATTCCAAGGATCCAACGAAGCCTTTCCCTTTCCTCCGTCCCGAATCCGCCGCTGTCGCCCATGGAGCCGGAATCTCTGTTTTTGCGCGCTTGTCTTGGTCTGCCCACGCCCCGCACGCCGCTGTGGGTGATGCGTCAGGCGGGGCGTTATCTGCCGGAATATCGTCGGGTGCGGGCCCAGGCGGGGGATTTTCTCGCCCTCTGCAAAAATCCCGACCTGGCCGCCGAGGTGACGCTTCAGCCGGTGGAGCGGTTCGGACTGGACGCCGCCATCCTCTTTTCCGACATTCTGGTGATCCCCGAGGCCATGGGGATGCCGTTGCGCTTCGAGGAGGGGGAGGGGCCCAAGCTGCACCCCCCGCTGCGCACCGCCGAGGATCTGGCGCGGCTGCGCCCCTTCGACCCCGAGCGGGAGCTGGGCTACGTCATGGCGGCCATCGAGGAGATTCAACGGCGCTTGGCGGGGCGGGTTCCCCTGATCGGTTTTTCCGGCAGCCCCTGGACCCTGGCCACCTACATGGTGGAGGGGGGATCCAGTCGGGATTTCGCCGCCGTCAAGCGGATGATGTTTGATCAACCCGAACTGCTGGAGAGTCTGCTGGAGCGGTTGGCCGACGGGGTGGCGGCCTATCTGACGGCGCAAATCCGCCACGGGGCGCAGGCGGTGCAACTGTTCGACACCTGGGCGGGGGTTCTCTCCCCCCGGGATTTCCGTCGTTTCTCCCTGGCCCCCATGGCCCGGGTGGTTCGCCAACTGCCCCGCACCGGTCCCGACGGACAGCGGGTTCCGGTGATCCTCTTCGCCAAGGGGTGCGGGGCGCGGCTGGAGGAGATCGTGCAAACCGGCTGCGACGTGGTGGGGCTGGACTGGACCGCCGACCTCGCCCAGGCCCGGATCCTCGCCGCCGGCCGGGTCGCTTTGCAGGGCAACATGGATCCGGCCATTCTCTACGCCTCGCCGGAGCGGGTGCGCCAGGAGGTTCGGGAGATCCTCCGCGCCTACGGACCCCATCCCGGCCACATTTTCAATCTGGGACACGGCATCACCCCGGAAGTGGATCCGGAGCAGGTGCGGGTGTTGGTGGAGGCGGTGCGGGAAGAGAGCCTCGCCCTGCGTCAGGAGGGTTCGGCATGAGCCAAGGCATCTCCCAGGCGGTGCGCTTCGATCGGGAGTTGATCGAAAAATACAATCGCGCCGGACCCCGTTACACCTCCTATCCCACCGCCCCCCATTTTACCGAGGCGTTCGGTCCAGAGCGGTTTCTTCAGGAGGTGGAGTTCACCAATCGCCAGGCCAACCCCCGGCCCTTGTCGCTTTACGTCCACATTCCGTTTTGCGACACGGTGTGCCACTACTGCGCCTGCAATCGCATCGTCACCCCCGACCGACGCAAAGCCGTGACCTATCTGGACTACCTCTTTCGCGAGGTGGAGCGGATGGGGGCGCTGTTCGACCGCTCCCGTCCAGTGGTGCAGATGCACTTCGGCGGCGGCACCCCCACCTATCTCGACGCCGGACAGTTGGAACGGTGCCTCGAAGTCATCGGACGTCATTTCACCCTGCTCTCCGGCGACGCCGGGGAATACGGCATCGAGGTGGACCCCCGGGAGGTTCCCCCGGGAACCCTGACGGCGGTGCGTCGGATGGGGTTCAACCGCCTCTCCATCGGGGTGCAGGATCTGGATCCCCGGGTGCAGAAGGCAGTCAACCGCATTCAGCCCCTGGAAGTGACCCAGGCGGCGGTGGACGAGGCCAAGGCGGCGGGATTCCTCTCCCTCAACCTCGATCTCATCTACGGCCTGCCCTTCCAGACCGAGGCGAGTTTTCGCCACACCGTGGAAGAGGTGGTCAAGCGTTTCGACCCCGACCGGCTGGCGGTCTTCAACTACGCCCATCTGCCCCAATATTTTCCCCCGCAGCGGCGCATCAACACCCAGGAGCTTCCCTCGGCGGAGGAAAAATTGCGCATGATGGAGACCACCATCAACGTCCTGTTGGCGGCGGGCTACGTCTATGTGGGCATGGACCACTTCGCCAAGCCCGGCGACGAACTGGCGGTGGCCCAGCGCGATGGCGTGTTGCATCGCAATTTCCAGGGCTACACCACCCACGGCGAATGTGACCTGATCGCCCTGGGGATCACCGGCATCAGCCAGATCGGCGAGATCTACGCCCAGAACCTGAAAGAGTTGGAACCCTACTATCAGCGTCTCGACGAAGGGGGGATTCCGGTCTTTCGCGGGTTGGTGCTTTCCCGGGATGACCTGGTGCGGCGGCACGTGATCATGCGCCTGATGTGCGATTTTCAACTGGATCGCCACTCCCTGGAGCATCAATTCGGCATCGACTTTGCCGGATATTTCAGCGCCGAGGAGCAGGAGATCGCCCGCATGGTCCAAGAGGGGCTGTTGGAGGACGATGGCCGGATCCTCCGCGTCACCCCGGGGGGCCGCCTGCTGATTCGCAACGTCTGCATGGCCTTCGACTGGTATTTGCGCCACGCCGAACAGAAAAAAAGCTTCTCCCGCACCATTTGAACCGGGCTCCGACGTGAAAAAACGTCTCCTGATCGGCGGACTCGTCGCGCTCCTGGCCGTAAGCGACGCGGCGGCCAACGATACCTCCTTCGCCCTGGCGGCGGGGGGGATGGTCTTCGAGAAAAACGACGCCGTGCGCATGCGTTCGGAAGTGTTGCGCATCGCCGTCGACCAGGTGGAGGTGAACTACGTTTTCGAGAACATCTCCTCGGAGGAGGTGACCCTGAACGTGGCGTTTCCGCTGCCGCCCACAGCGCAGACGAGAGCCTATCCAATCTACTTCGATTATCCGATGCCAGAGCCCAATTTTGTCAATTTTCGCCTCTGGGTGGATGGCGAGCCCTTGACCCCAAGCCTGGACGTTCGCGTCTTCTCCAAGGAGGGAGCGGATGTTACGAAAATTTTGAACGACTTGGGCGTCAGCCTCTTCGACCCCTTCAGTCGCAGCTTTTCCAAAATGCCCCTCGCCGTGCGCGAAGCGATGAAAAAACAGGGCTTGGCGGACCATCACGAAAATGACGACGACTGGTGGCTTGAGGGACTGATCACCAAGGTGACGTTCCATTGGCGGCAGCGGTTTCCCGTCGGCCAAAAAATTAAGGTGAGACACCTCTATCAACCGGTATCCGGTTCCAGGCCCATGTCCGCCAAGGATGGTCACTTGGAAGAGGAGAAAAAATTCTGGTGCCTGGACGATGCGTTTCTCAAGGTTTTTACGCGGTGGTCCCGCGAGTCGGAAGCGAGAGAGCCCATGGGAAGCGGCTATCTGAGAGCCCATGACGTGGGGTATGTTCTGCAAACTGGTGCCAACTGGGCCGGTCCCATCGAGGATTTCACCCTCATCGTGCAAAAGTCGTTGAAGCGGAAGCAGTTGATCTCCACCTGCCCGATTCCGGGGTTGAAGCTGGAAAAGCAGGGGGACGCCTTTGTCGCCAAGGCGAAAAATTTTGTTCCCCGGTCGGATCTTCACCTCTTGTTCGTGGACGAGGACGAACGCTGAATCCCAAGGTTCGTCGCCTCTCTTGGAAAAACGACCTTTTTGTCTCGGTAGGTTCTACTTTCCTCCATCTGGGTTAGACGAAAAAAACTCGCCATGATCCATCCCGAAATTTTCGAGATCCTCCTGTGGTTCGCCGTGTTTGTGGCGGCGTCGGTGTTGTCGTCGCCGTTGCGGCTGCAGTCCCGTCTGGCGGCGGTGCAGCAGGAATCGGCGAAAAATCGCGATCAGCCTCCCGTGATCTATACCCCCTGGCGCTTGTTGTTGGGTCCGCCGTCGCGGCCCGCCATCGTGCTGTTTCTCACCTTCGCCGCCTCGACGCTGCTTTTTCCCCTTCTGCCCGAGGCGCTTCATCCCTCCGGCGACCATGTGCGAGCGTGGAACCTGTTTTGGACCGCCGTGCTGCTGTTCAACGCCACGGAAGGGGTGAGCCGTCTTTATTATCAATCCCGCTCCGCCCTGTACCCGATTCCCGACCTGCTGTTTTCCATCCTGCGCTTTTTTTTCGTGTCGGGCAGCGCCTTGATGGTCTTCAGTTTTGTTCTTCAGGTGAATGTTTCGCCGATTCTCACCTCCACGGCGATTTTTTCCGCCGCTGTGGGGTTGGCGGTCAAGGAGTTGTTGGTGGATCTGCTGGACGGGTTGATCATGCACCTCTCCCGCAGCGTGGTGCCGGGGGATTGGATCGCCCTGGAAAAGCTGGAGGGGGAGGTGCTGGCCACCAGTTGGCACGAGACCCGCATCCGCACCACCGATGGCTTCATCTACGTCGTGCCCAACACCCAGATCGCCCGGGCGGTGGTGCACAACATGACGTGGCCCGACCCGGTGCGTCGCCATTCGCTTTTTTTCAACGTGGCCTTTGGCGAAAGCCCCCGGGAGGTGGAGACGGCCCTGGTGGAGGCGGCTCTCAACCATCCCGAGGTTCGGACCTCCCCAGCCCCCGACGCCTATCCCTTCGAGTACAAGGAATCCAGCGTGGTCTATCGCCTGCGCTTCTGGTCGCCCACCTATTTCGACCGAGGAAAGTTGCAGGGGATCATCAGCCGCAACGTGTGGTATCAATTCAAGCGGCGGCGCATTGAAATTCCCCTCCCCGTCAGCGGCCACGCCGTCTTTTCGCTGCTGGGCCGGGAGCGGCGGATGGAGGATCGGCTTCCCGTGGTGGAGCAGTTGAGCCGCAGCGATTTCGTCAATCGGCTGCTCACCGACGGAGAGGGGCGGCCCTTGATCACCTCGGAACAACTGGCCGAGTTCACCGGGCAGTTGCGCAAGCGGATTTTCGGGCCGGGGGAGGTCATTTTCCGTCAAGGGGACGTGGGGGAGTATGGCCTCATCGTGCTTTCCGGACGGCTGGCCTGCGAGGTGCGTCACGAGGGCGGGGGGCAGACGGTGGTTCACGAGGAGGGGCCGGGGGGACTGGTGGGGGAGATCAGCCTGATTACCGGTCTGCACCGCACCGCCACCATCTCCGCCGTGGAGGAGACCGAGGCGTTGGAGGTCAATCGGGACTCCCTGGCGCTGCTCTTCGAGTACAATCCGGAGATTCCCGGCATCATCTCCGAGCTGGCCTCGGCCCGGGCCGCCCGCAGTCTGGGGGAGTTGGAAAAAATGCAGGCGGAAAAGGACGCCGAGGCCGCCTTGTCCATTCGGCCGGAGAACATTCTCAAGCGGTTGCTCAAATTCTCCCGCTGGCAGCGGACCCCTCGCGGCATCGGGTCGTGATGCGGGGCGAGGAGGGGGCCTTCCGCTCCCCCCGACGGGGGAGGCCATGAAACCCGCCCGCTTCGAGGTGGCGATCCTGGGGGCGGGGGCGGCGGGATTGTTGGCCGCCCTGACCGCCGCCCGGCGGGGGCGTCGCGTTTTGCTGCTGGACCACGCCCGGCGTCCCGGGGCCAAGATTCGGGTCTCCGGCGGCGGGCGCTGCAACTTCACCCATCTTCACGCCTCTCCGAAACACTACCTGTCGCAACAGCCCAACTTTTGCCGCGCCGCCCTCAAGGCTTTTCCTCCCCAACGTTTTCTCGATGAAATGCGGTGCCATGGTCTGACCTGGCATGAAAAATCCCCCGGACAGCTTTTTGGCGATGGCCCGGCGGAAGGGATCGTCTCGATGCTGGAGGAGGAGTGTCGGCAGGCGGGGGTGGAATTTCGTCTGGGGGTGACGGTGGAGGGGGTGG
>JADGAP010000196.1 GCA_015231965.1 Magnetococcales bacterium
GGGCGGGCGGGCGGGCGGGAAACGTGGCGGACAAGGCGGGCTCCCGCCCCCCGCCCCTCTCCCGGGAGGAGAGAGGGAACAGCGGGAGAGGGGGAAAGGCGAAACGTTATACCTCGCCGGTGTACATGCGGTCGCTCCAGGTCAAAAAGCGGCGCAACCCCTCTTCCAGGGGAACGGAGGGGGCGTATTCCAGTTGCAAGCGGGCCTTGCGGATATTGGGGCAGCGGCGGTTGGGTTCGTCCGCCGGGTAGGAGTCGGGATATTCGATGACGTCATGGGCCACCGGGCGTCCCAGCACCGTCTCGATGCGCTTCACCAGTTCGACCATGGAAATTTCCGGCTTGGGGTTGCCGATGTTGTAGGCCTCCCCCGGGGCACCGCGCAGCATCACCAGGAGGAATCCCACCATGGCGTCGGTGATGTAGCAGAAGGTGCGGGTCTGATGGCCCGAGCCGTAGACCTTCAAGGGGGCGCCCGCCTTGATGCGATTGGCGAAGTTGGGCAGCACCCGGTAGTCGTTCTCCTGCATCCCCGGACCATAGACGTTGAAGGGCCGGATGGTGTTGGCGTGGACGCCGTGCTTCTCATGGTAGATGTAGCACAGGGTTTCGCCCAGCCGCTTGCTTTCGTCGTAGCAGGCCCGGGGCCCCTGACACGCCACGTGGCCGCGATAGCTCTCCTGGGTCGGAACGTTGGCCGGGTCGGGATCGCCGTAAATTTCGCTGGAGCTGAAGAAGACCAGCCGCGCCCGCTTGCGCAGGGCCAGATCCAGGGCGTTGCGCACCCCCGACACCGCCGCTTCCATGGTCTCCAGGGGATAGGCCCGGTAATAGAAGGGGCTGGCGATGCCCGCCGCGTGGATCACATAATCCACCGGCCCCTCCCAATCGAAGGGCTGGATCACGTCCTGCCGGAAAAAATGGAAGTTGGGGCTGGCGGGCAGTTCGTCCTCGCCCCCCGCCTTGCCGGCGGTGATCAGGTTGTCCAGGGCCACCACCGTCACCGGCTGGGGCAGGCGCTGGTTGAGGGCGAGAAAAACCTCGGTGAAATAGCGGCCCAAAAATCCCCGCGCCCCGGTGAGCAGCACGGTCTTTCCCGCCAGCTTGAGGGCGTGGCCCTCCAGCCGTTGAACGATCTCCTCCACGTCGGAGGTCAGCAAAAATTCGTTCATCACCGATCCTTGCCTCTCATGCTATGTCGATTTGTGTCAGTAAACGGTTACTTCCGGCAGTGGGACGACGCATTTTCCCCCAGATTGCCGATAGTCCGCCAGTTTGTTCAACAGCGGTTGGGCGAAATTCCACGCCAGGATGACGATGGCGTCGGGCTTTTCGCTGGCAATGGCGCTGGAGGGGAGGATGGGAATGTGCAGTCCCGGGGAGAAGAGCCCCTGCTTCCACGGGCTGTCGTCAACGATGAAGTCGATCATCTCCGGCCCCAGGCCAAAATGGTGCATCAGGGTGGCGGCCTTGGCCGGGGCTCCGTAACCGGCGATGGACTTGCCCTCCTGCTTCCATTGCCTAAGCAGGGTGGTCAATTGCTCCTTGCGGGTTTCGATGCGCTGGGCGAATTGGAGGAAGGTCTCCAGCCGATCCAACCCCATGGCCTCCTCCAGGGCGACCAGCTCCCCCACCGACGCCCCCACTGGTCTCCCCCCCTCGGCCCGTTGGGCGACGCCGCGCAAACTGCCGCCGTGGGAGTCCACCCGCCAGGTTTCGATCAACTCCAGGCCGTGACGCCGGAAAAAGGGGATCAACGGCTTGACCGAATGGTAGTCCAGATGTTCATGGTAGATGGTGTCGAAGAGGGTCTTTTCCACCACGTCGGCCAGATAGGAGACTTCAAAGACAAACACCCCATCGGGGGCGAGCAGTGCCCGCACCCCGTCCAGCACCGCCCCCAGATCGTCGATGTGGGCGCAGACGTTGTTGGCCAAGAGATAATGGGCCGCCCCCTGATCGGAGCGGATCTCCCTGGCCAGGGTTGGGGTGAAAAAGGCGTTGAGGGTGGGAATCCCCGATTCCGTCGCCTGGGCGGCGATTTTCACCGCCGGGTCCACCCCCAGCACCGTCATGCCCGCCTGTTGGAAAAAACGCAGCAAGGCCCCGTCGTTGGAACCGATCTCCAGGGTCAGCGATCCGGCGGGGGCGGGAAAACGGTGCAAAATTTCGTCGGCCAAGCGTCGGAAATGGTCCACGAACACCGGCGAGGTGCTGGAGACGTAGACGTACTCCTCGAACAAAATCCGGGGATCCACCACGTCCAGCAGTTGCAAATGGGCGCACTGGCGGCAAAAGAAGAGATCCAGGGGAAACTTCCGCTGCTGCCCGCCCCGCCGCTGGGCGGACGCGAAGGCGTTGGCGGGGGGCGAGGGGGCCAGGGCGAAGGCGAGTCCCAGCTCCCGTCCGCCGCACAGGCGGCAGTCGGGGCGGCGATGGATTTCCGGGCGCATGGATCAACCGACCCGGTCGGGGACCACGAGGGGGATGCGCACCACGTCGGCTTCATAGACCTCCTGGGCCCGGGAGTTGCGCCCCCAGGTGAGGAAGGTGGTCTCTTCGAGAAAAACCATGGCGTGGTCTACGTCCGGCGGGGTGAAAAACATTTGCCCCTCTTCGAGGATCACCACTTCCGCCGGCGCGCCGGAGCCGTGGGGCCGGTGATGATATTCGATGCGTCCCTTGAGGACGTAGCAGTAGTGCCAGTCGGTCTGATGGTAATGGTTGGCCCGCACCGTCCCCTTGGCGGAGGTGATGAGGACGCAGCTTTT
This sequence comes from Magnetococcales bacterium, assembly GCA_015231965.1. Lineage (GTDB taxonomy): Bacteria > Pseudomonadota > Magnetococcia > Magnetococcales > JADGAP01 > JADGAP01. The sequence goes on from JADGAP010000196.1 coordinate 2,771, forward strand.
CATCGGCATGTCCACCAGGGGCTGGATGTGACCCCGGGCGTCGGTAAAGGGCGGCGGCAGTTCCACCAAGACGTCCTTGGGCCAGGTGGCGCGCTCTTCCTCGGTGGGCGGGGTGAGAATGTGGGACATGGCGAACTCCTGGCGCGACCATCGGCACTTTGTTTGAAGGTAAATAAAAAATTATCGACGCTCCTCCCCCCCATTGCAAGAGGGAAACCGCGCCCGACGCCGCCCCACAAGGGAAGTTCCAGATGGCGGATGGCGTGGTTCGGGGGATTCTTGTAAGATCATCGCCCCATGGAGCGGTTCGGAATGGGTGGAGCCTACGGGTTCCCGGGGGAGACCGCCCCCTCGACCCACGCGCCCCGCATCCCCGCCCACCGCGACGCCCCCGCCGCATCGTTTGCAAGCATCCCCGGGTTGGAACGCCATGATCCTGTCGGACACGATTGTTCACCCCCATCCGGCCTCGGGCGGGCGTGAGGAGGGGCGAAAATGAGCGGCGACGACGGCTATTTGGGGGATGAACTGGCGGCCCTCTCCCTGGCCATGAACTATTACCGCTGGGTGGCGGAGGCGTTCCGCCCCTGGGTCCACGGCGATGGGGTGGAGATCGGGGCCGGCATCGGCACCTTCGCCGCCCTGTTGCAGGACCGCCTCGCCACCCTGGAGTTGGTGGAACCCTCCACCCACCTGATTCCCCCGTTGACCGCCCGCTTCGCCCACGCCCCCCAGGTGCGCATCCTCCACACCGACCTGGAAGGCTATCTGCAACAACGCCCCGCTGCGTCGCTGGACGCCATCATCCTGGTCAACGTGCTGGAACATGTGGAACAGGACGAGGCGATGGTGCGCGCCCTGGTGCAAACCCTGCGCCCCGGCGGATCCCTGTTGCTCTTCGTGCCGGCCCTGCCCTGGCTGTACAATGGGGTGGATCGCCGTTACGGGCATCATCGACGTTATGTCAAAAAGGCCCTGGTCGCCCTGGCCGAGGAGTCCGGGCTGATCGTCCGGCAGTGCCGTTATGTCGACCTGATGGGGGTGCTGCCCTGGTGGTTGATGCGCTTCCGGGGCGACGGCCCGATTTTCATGCCCGGCATGGTGCGGCTCTATGATCGATGGTTCATCCCCCTGACCCGTTGGATCGAAGGGTTTTTCTCCCCGCCCCTGGGCAAAAGTCTGCTGCTCATCGCCACCCGCCCCGACGCCGGGGCGTGACCGGTTCGGTGCCGCCCTCCCCCGCCCGAACGCGCCGAACCGTCCGCCGCAAAAACAATGCACCCCGTGATTTCCTTCTGTAGAATCGGTCAAGATGCCGTTTTCCGGAGAATCCGCCGCCGGAAGAAAACCTCCCCCGCTCCCGCCTGGAGTCGTTCATGGATCTCCTCACCGCCGGGTTGACGATTCTCGAACTGTGGATCCTGATCACGGGTCTCGCCTTGCGCCTGCGGGAGCACGACGCCTCCCCCGGAGAGTCCTTCACCTACGCCGTCCTGATCGTCTTCGGATTTTTTTCCGCCACCATCCAAACCTTCTTCTGGCTCCACCTTCCCCAACTCCACTGGGGGGTGGACGTGATCGCCCTGGGGTGGGCGGGGCGGGAGATGGTCCTCCGGCGGGCGCGGTTGCGGGCCATTCCCGCCGCCCTCCGGGCGTGGCTGGGGGAGGTCGGCTGGTTCACCCCGGGGCTCTTGGCCCTCTGCCTGCTCTACATGCTGATTCAGGGGTGGTGGATGCACCCCCTGGACGGCGACAGCCTCTCCTACAACATGCCGCGCATCCTGCTAATGATGCAGGAGAAATCTCTATTTCTCACCAATTTCAACGAATACCGCATGGTCTCCTACCCTTATGGCCATGACATTTTGCACTACCTCACCCTGCGTTGGCATTCGCCCTACGGATCGGGCCATCTGTCGTGGCTGGCCTATCTGGTGGTGGTGGTCGGAACTTACGCCCTGGTGCTTCGCTTCACCGAAAACCGCAAACTGGCCTGGTTGACCGCCTTTCTCATCGCCTCGTTGAAACTTCTGCTGATGCAGGCCACCTCGGCGAAAAACGATCTCCCCGCCGCCGCCGTGGCGGTGGGGTCGTTCCTGGGGGCGTACAACGTCTTCACCCGCCGGGGGTTGGTGGATCTGGCGGCGCTGGGGGTCGCTCTGACCTATGGGGCCTCGGTCAAGGGGTACATGCCCGCCTTTGTGGGCATGTTTGGGTTGTTCTACACGGGATTTCTCGCCCAGCAAGGGCGACTGCGCCCCCTGTGGACCCTCCTCCGGGGGCTGAAAGCCAAACCTCTGGCCACCCTCCTCGCCCTGCCGCTGCTCCTCACCTTTCTCACCGGGCTCTACTTTGCCCAAAACTACGCCCGCCACCAGAACATTTTCGGTTATCCGCCGCTGGTGGAGCCCCTGAAGAACAAGGACGGCCTGCTGGGGGGCGCGGTCAATATGTTTCGCTACACCCTGCAATCCCTCGACCTCTCCACCTCCACCGGTGGCCTGCTCGTCGAGGACCTGCACGACGCGGTGTTGGGCGACTACAAGGAGGTCAACGTCCGTTTTCACAACAACCACAACATCACCTTCAAACGCTACGGCACCCCCCCCTTCATTCCCAACGAGGCCCGCTCCTGGTTCGGCCCCCTGGGTGCCCTGCTGGTGATTCCCGGGGTGCTGTACGTGCTGTTTTTCGTTCCGGGCTATCCCCGGGTGGTCGCCTTGACCCTGGTTTCGTTCTTCGTCATCTTGTCGTTTCAAATCGTCTTCATCCAGTACAACAACCGCTTCTTCAGCCTCTTCTTCGCCGGGTCCGGGCTGTGCGCGGCGCTGTTTCTCCAGCGCCTCTTCCGTCCCCTGCCCGCCTGGAACGTCGCCCTGCTGCGGGGGGGATTGATCGCCCTGGCCAGTGTGGTGATGATCTTCACTCTCACCTTCCACAAATACAAATACGCCCTCGAACCCTTCGCCTTCTTTGAGCGGGGGCGGGTGGTGCAGCCGTTCCACTGGCTGCGCTACGTCGATCCAGAGTACGATCACGATTTGGGACGGGGGGCGTTGCGATTTTTCCGTTCCCAACTCCCCCGGGGGGCGCGGATCCTCTATTATGGCACCTCGCTGCTTCCCCTCATGACCTCCCGCCCCGACGTTTCGGTGATGGCGGTCAATTTGAACAAGGAGTTCCTGATCGGCGGCGAGCGGTTCAACGTGGACCACGAATCTACCTGGAAACGTCTGCCCGAACGGTTTGATTATGTGGTGGTGGAGGGGAGCAAACTCACCGAGGGACGGGCTGCCTTGCTGGAGTACGCGGCAAGCCATTTTATCGTCACCCCGTTCCGCAACCTGAAATTTATCCAACTCACCCCCCCTGACGACGCCACCCGGGCCCGGCAAGCCGCCGGACTGCCCCTGCTCCCCGATCCAGAGGAGGAGGAGGGCGGCGAGGAGCGGGAGGAGTAATTCCACTTTGTCAGATTTTCCAGAATCAGTGTTTCCGCAACCATGGAATGAATTCCGTGAAAATCGGGTCGCCTCCGGCGACGATTGGGCGCGCTGCGCCGACGAAGCGGCAGGATTGCCGCTTCGGATTCACGAAGTGAACCCGAAGG
>JADGAP010000197.1 GCA_015231965.1 Magnetococcales bacterium
CCCTCAACCCCGCCTCCCCCGCCCCCCTCTCCGGCATGCGCCAGGGGTTCCGGCTGTTGGCGGAACGGCCCGAGTTGATCACCCTGGAGTCCCCCCGGGCCGTGACCGCCGAATTCCGCTCCGGCGAAGCGGCCTCCCCGGCGCAAACCCTCCATCAGCCCCACGGTTTGCTCCACCACCGGCTGCTGATTCCCGGCGAAACGGTCAGCGTCGTCCTCCACGCCGCCCCCCCCGGCGAGCTTTCCGGGGCGTTGGCCCTCCATCGTCAGCCCCCGGACCCGATGACCGAGGGGATGGGGGAACGGTACGTCCTCCCCCCCGGCGGGGCGCGGCTCTTCCAATTTGAGTTGAGCAAGCCGGGACTGACCGGGGTGGGGGTCAACGCCTCCCGAGGAACGGTGGAGGGTCGGCTTTACAACGCCCAGGGCAAGGCGCTGGGCGAAGGGGTGACGCAACGCCATGACCTAAAGCCGGGAACCTACTATCTGTTGATCTGGACGGCGCGGGAGGGCGACGCGGCGGAGATCCGTCCCGTGCTGCTGGGAACCAATCCCCCCACCGGGGTTCCGGACAACGTGGTCCAACGTTTCCGCGCCCTCGCCGTTCCCCCGTCTGGATCGTGAAGGAGACGTCCGTGCCCCCTTTTACCACTCCCCGGCGGCAGTTGGCGTTTATGGGATGGGTCCTGGCCCTGGGAAGCGCCGTTTTCCTCGCCCCCCCGCTTCCCGCCGCCGACGCCCTGCCGCCTCCGCAACGGGAAGCGCCTCCGGTTCCCGCAGGCAAGGCGGTGATCGCCCCGGACCACTTCCTCCGCGCCTGGGATCCGGTCACTCTCTTCTTCGACCAACCCACGGGACCATCCGAAGGGGGGCCGGAGGATCAACCGGAACGGCTGGTTAAACTCTCCCCAGCCCACCCCGGGGTCTACACCTGGCTCGACGCCCGCACCCTGCAATTCCGCCCGGTGGAGGCCTGGCCCCCCCTGAGCCGCTTCCAGTGGAAACTCAAAGATCGGGTGATGACCCTCCGCACCCTGATGGAGGCCCCCCGCAAGACCGTCCCGGAACAAAACGCCGTGGATCTCCCGCCGGTGCGGGAGATCCAACTCTCCTTCCAGACCCCCGTGGACGCCGCCACCCTGGCCCGCATGATCGTCATCCGTCTGGAGTCCAGCCGGGAGAGCGGCGGGGCGGCGCGCCTGTTGACCAGCGCCGATTTTTCCCTCAAGGAGATGGAACGGTCGCAAAATAACCAAGCGGCCCGCTACCTCCTCCAGTTGCGCGAGCCCATCCCCCCCGGAACAACGGCGGAGGCGCTGTTCCGCTTGGCCGAGGATGACCGGGAGGAGGCCTTCCACCGGCTGCGTTTTTCCACAGCCAACCCCCAGTTGCGCATTCTTCAGGCCGGATGCGTCGATCGCTTGTTGCCCATCGAGGCCAACGGCATGACCTACGAGCCGGAGCAGTTCATTCACTGCAAGTCGCCGCAGCGGCAGGTGGTGGTGCGCTTCTCCTCCCCCCTGGCCCCCATGGACGTGGTCCAGGCCCGCAATCTGGTGCGCCTCTCGCCCCCGGTGGACGATTTTTCCGCCGCCGTCTCCGGGGATGTCCTGAACGTCCACGGCAAATTTCTCTCCGGAACTCTCTATCAAGTCACCCTCTCGCCCCAGGAGGCCAAGGATCTCCAGGGACGTTCCCTGTTCTTGAAAAACGAGAGCCGCTTCTACCTGCGTTTTCCCCAACAGGCCCCAGAGTTGAAGTGGAAAGAGGGGCAAGGGGTGGTAGAACGGTTCGGCCCGCAAATGATCCCCATGCAAGGGCGCAACTTCCGCCGCGCCGACGTCCGCATCCATCCCATCGATGCGCGGGATCCCGCTTTCTGGCCCTATCCCGCCCATCCCGTGGAGTTGGATGAATCCTTGCGTCCCCCCGGACCGGGAGAGGAGGCCGCAGCGTCGGACTTGAACCAGGAGGACCCGGCGGACGACAAGCCCCGCCATGGCAAGGCTTCCCGAGATCGACAGGCGCCCCCCCTCGCACAACGGATCCTCGCCTTGGGCTCCCCCGCCGTTTCAGAGATCGTCCCCCTGCCCATCGGCGACGGCTCCGGCAGCTTCGGACTGGACATCGCGCCGCTGCTGCAAAAAATTCGCGGCGAAAACCAGCCCGGAACCTATCTGGTGGGGCTGCGCAACCTGGACGAAGGGAGCACGCGCCATTGGGTGCGCATCCAAGTCACCGACCTCAGTTTGACCACGGTGGAAGAGGACGACGCGGTGCGCTTTGTCGTCACCTCCCTCGCCAGTGGGCTGCCGGTGACAGGGGCGGAAGTTCGCGTCGAGGGAGTCGACTCGAACCGGAAATGGCAAACCGTGTTCAGCGGCAAGACCGACGATAAGGGTTTTTTGATCTGGAAAGCCCCCGGAAGCCCCGTCCATCAAGGCGTGGGGGTGAATCGCCTCGTCGTCCGTTCCGGCGAGGACGCGCTGGTCCTCAAAACCAACCCCCCTCCGGGTTACTTTTCCGACAATTTGTGGCGCGACGATAAAAATTGGGAAAGCTGGCTGAATTGGACCCAAAAATCCCTGGACCATCGCGGGGAGAGCCCCGAGCGGCTCTGCCACCTCTATCCCGAAAGACCGGTGATCCGCCCCGAGCAAACGGCGCATCTGGCGGGAATCGTCCGAATCCATCACCAGGGGTCGTTCACCCTGCCCCCCGCCAAGGAGAAAATCGTCCTGGTGGTCGAAGGCCCCGGCGGGATGAATTGGCGCTATCCCGTGGCATTGAGTCCGCTGGGGGGGTTCCACGCGCCATTCAAGGAGGAGAAGCGCCCCACCGGCGACTACGAGGCCCACCTGGAAATCGACGGCGCGGAGTGCGGCCAGACCGAATTCAAGCTGGAAAACTACACCCTGCCCAAGTTCCAGGTGGAGTTGACCGCCCCCGCCAAAACCGGCATGGACGAACCCTTCGCCTTGCAACTGGCGGCCCGCTATTACGCCGGGGGGACGGTCAACAAACGCCCGGTCGCCTGGCGCGTCACCCAATTCCCTTACAACTGGAACGCCCCCAAGCTCCCCGGATTCGTCTTCGGAGTGGACGCCCGTTTCTCCCAGCAAGGAACCTTTCAATCCACTCCGGAAAAGACCGAAAAATCGGACACCGACGAGACCGGTTCCGCCTCATTGCTCCTTGACCCCACCCAGGAGCCCAACGCCCAGCCCCGACGCTACGTGGTCGAGGCCACCGTCACCGGCGATGACGACCGCACCGTCACCGCCGTCCGGGACATCATCGCCCTGCCCCCCTTCGTGCTGGGGATCAAGGTGGATCGCTACCAGGACAAGTCCAAAACGGCGGCGACGGGTCAATGGCTGGCCCTCGGCCCCGATGGCGAACCCCAGGCCGGACGCGCCGTCACCCTGCGTTTGATCAAACGCCGCTGGCACGCCACCTTGCAAGCGGGGGATTACTCCCAAGGGGTGGCTAAATATCACACGGACGTTACCGAGGAGACGATCCAGGAGCAGACCCTGACCAGCGAGGCCAAGGCGGCGGACTTCTCCCTGCCGCTTAAGGAAGCGGGGGTCTACATCGTACAGGCGGAGTCCCGGGATCGCATGGGGCGGACGCAGCAGGTGCGGGTGGAACTGTTCAAGGACGGAGACGCCCCCGTCACCTGGTCCTCCCCGCCCCAACCCGGCGTGTTCAAAGTCACGACGGACAAAAACGAATACAACCCCGGCGACGTCGCCCAATTCATTCTGGAAAGCCCCTTCCAGACCGCCGAGGCCCTGGTGGTGGTGGAAGAGGCCGACGGCCATCATCTCTATGAATGGGTAAGGGTGCGCAACGGCGGGGCGGTCTTCTCCTTGCCCATCCAACGGGGACATACCCCCAAAATTCCGGTCCATTTCCTGCTGATGCACGGGCGTGGACCCTTCACCCCGCCCCCCCCGGGGGCCGATCCCAACAAACCCGCCACCCTGGGGGCCACCGCCTGGGCGACGGTCAACCCCATCGGCCGCACCGTCTCGGTGGAGATCGACGCCCCCGGAACCGTCCTCCCCGGCGCGGAGATCACCCTCACCCTGCGGCTGAAGGATGAAAAAGGCGCCCCCCTGAGCGGCGAGGTCACGGTGTGGATGGTGGATCAGGCGGTCCTCGCCCTGGGCAAGGAGCAGCGGCTGGACCCCCGCCCCGACTTCATTCTCCCCCGCAAGAGCCGTCTGGAGATGCGGGACGTCCGCGGCATGGTCTTTGGCTTCCTTTCCTTCAAGGAGGCCCCCGGCGGCGGCATCGGCTACGAGGCGATGGAAAATCTGCTGGACAAGGTGACCATTCGCAAAAATTACAACCCCGTGCCGCTCTTCCAGGCCAACCTGCCGGTGGGGCCGGGGGGGGTGATTCAGGTCAAGGCCCAACTCCCCGACTCCCTGACCAACTTTAAAATTCGCGCCAAGGCGGTGAGCGGTTTCGACCGCTTCGGCCATGGAACCGGCCACGTCAAGGTGCGGCTGCCGGTGATCGTGCAACCCGCCCTGCCCCGCTTCGTCCGTCCGGGGGATTCGTTCCTCGCCCAAGGGGTGGGCCGGGTGGTGGAAGGGGGCGACGGCCCGGGCCGCGCCTCCATCCGGGTCGAGGGGTTGACGCTGGAAGGCGGGGATCAACACGCCTTCACCTGGAAGGGCAAGGATCCACAGCGCTTCCGCTTCCCGGTGACGGTCCCGGATCCGGGGCTGGACGCCGAGGGCAATCTCCGCCGCCGGGAAACCACGGTCATCCTGGGGGTGGAACGCTCCTCCGATCAGGCGCGAGACGCCTTTTCCGTCACCCTGCCGCTGTTGCCGGATCGGGATCCCATCCACCTCGCCCGCCTCGATCCCCTCGTCCCCGGAACCCCCCTCGCCCTGCCCGCCCTCGACGAGCCGTTGCGCCAGGGCGGATTCAGCCGCTCCCTCCTGGTAAGCGCCCGCCCCGAGGCGCTGCGCCTGCTCTCCACCCTGGACGCCCAATTCAACTATCCCCACGACTGCTCCGAGCAGCGCATCAGCCGGGCCTTCAGTTACGTGGCCATGCGCCGGCTGCGCCAGCGGCTGGGGGATCCTCCCCTGCCCGCCCAAGGGGAGCAGGCGGTGCAACAAACCCTGGCCTTCCTGCCCCAAGTCACCGACGACAAGGGGCTGGTGGCCTTCTGGCCGGGCCAGCCGGGGCGGATCTTTCTCACCGCCTGGGCCAGCCTCTTTCTCACCGAGGCGCACCAGGCCGGAATCCGCATCGACGCCAAGCTCCAGCAACGCTATCTGGAGGCCTTGAACCGGGCCCTGCGCTCCGACTCCGGCCTGGATATTTCCGGCGAAAATTACGCCGAGCGGATTTGGGCCTTGAACGCCCTGGCCCGGGCCGACCGGCTGGAAGGGGGATACGCCGCCGAACTGGTGCGCAAGTCTCAATATCTCCAGCAGGAAGGGGCGGCCCTCACCGCCCTCGCCCTGAGCCGGAGCAAGGACGCCCCCCCCGACGCCACGACCAAGCTGGTCAAGCGGCTCAACGAGGGGATCGTTTGGAAGCTCCTGGAGGGCCGCCCGGTCTATGGGGGATTGCAGGAGCGAATCGTGCAAAATCCCCACATCCTCCCCTCCGAAAGCCGGACCATCGCCAACACCCTGCGGGCCATGACCGCTGTGGGCCAGGAGCCGGAGGCGGCGCAACGCCTGTTGGAGACGCTGCTGCGGCTGGGCCAGATCGATGGCTGGGGCGATACCAACGCCAACACCGTCGCCCTGCTGGCCCTGGGGGAGATCTTCTCCCAGAGCCCCCGGGGGGATCTCCCGCCCCAAACCGTGCGACTGACCGGGTTCGGGGCCGGGGAGGAGAAGGCTCTCACCCTGGACGCCGCCCACCCCCTGCAACACGTCGCCCAGACGGCGAATCTACCGGGCACCCTCTCCACCGACGCCCCAGGAGTGCTGGTCCAGAGCCGCGTCCGCTATCTTCCGGTGCAGGACGGGGCCCAAGCGCAAGCGGTCATTCAGGGATTCGCGGTGCGACGAGAGGCGTTGCGCCTTCCCCCCGAGGGGGCGCCGCCGGTGCGCCTTCCCCTGGAGAAGGCGGGAGAGACCCTCTCTTTCCAGGTGGGCGACCTCATCGAGGAGCATGTGGAGGTGGTCTCCCCCGAGGCGCGGCATCATGTGGCCGTCACCCTCCCCTTCGCGGCGGGGCTGGAACCCCTCAATCCCGCCCTGGCCACCGCCCCGCCGGAGGCCAAACCAGAAGGCCAACTCACCCAGGTCCCCTCCTACACCCTCTTTTTGGATGATCGCATCTCCTACTACTA
>JADGAP010000198.1 GCA_015231965.1 Magnetococcales bacterium
CTCAACGCCATCAACCGCATGAGCGACATGCGCAGCAACATGACGGTGGAAGGGGTGGGGAGGGGTGGGGTAGGCGGAGTCAATGTCCCACGGGGTGATCCGGTCCGCCGGGGCGGGCGGAGTCGTGGCGTCGGGCGTTGAGGGCGACGATTTCCGGGTGATGCTGTAACACGCCCCAGACCTCCCGCCAACCGGGCAGGGCCGGTGGGGAGGGGAGCAGGGGGAAGAGCGCCTGGAAAAAGGCCAGATCCTCGGGAAAGTCCAGCGTCCAGCGTTGCTGTTGCGCCTCGCCGCCGGGTCCGTCCAGGTTGACCCGTCGCACCAGGGGGGAGGTTTTGAGCCAGGGGGTGACGTGTTCCCGCTCGAAGGGATCCCGGGCCTCCCGGGCGGCCTGCTCCAGCCATTCCCGGCGGAAGGCCTCGCAATCCAGGCCGTGGGGCCAGGAGGCGGGTAGATTGTTGCTGGCGTATCCCGCGTCGTGATCCAGCAGCAGGCGCAACACCGCCCCGGCCACCTGGGGGTCGATGAGGGGGCAATCGCTGGTGACCCGCATCACCACGTCGCAGCCCAATTGGCGGGCGGCTTGGTCGTAGCGGTCCAGCACGTCGAGTTCCGATCCCCGGACCACCACCGCGCCGCAACGGGCCGCCTCTTCCGCCACTGGATCGGAATCCGGGGTCTCGGGAATGGCGCAGCAGACCGCGTCCACCCCGGGAATGGCGGCGCAGCGGCGCAGCACATGGCGCAACACCGTCTCTCCGACCAACGTTTGCAGCACCTTGCCCGGCAGGCGGGTGGAGCCCATGCGGGCCTGGACGATCACGGCGACGGTCATGGCGTTCTGCGAACCTCCCAAGGGGCAGTCAAAAGGCTTCGTTAGGGTCGTTCCATTTGAATATGGGGCATGTCGTCAAGCGGCGCCTGGGTTAAGCAACCAACTCCTCCACCACGAAACCGTCATTCCCGCGAAGGCGGGAATCCAGGGGGCGGAGGAGGGAAATGCAGAGAATGCCACGAGGAACCAAGCCCCTTTCCGTTTGTTTGGAGGGAGCCATTCACCGATCGGCTTTCCTGGATTCCCGCTTCCGCGGGAATGACGATCTATTTTTGGAAGGAGTTCCTCGCTCCCCCAAATTCCAGGTGCGCCAGTTTTAGATGGAACGACTATATCATGAAAAAAACCCGTCCAAACGCCCCCTCTCCCGGCCATGACGAGGGACGGAACAGAGGGAAGGGAGCCAGGCCGGACGGGAGCCCCTGGATCTCGCGGACCTCCCCGCCCGTTGGGCGGGGAAAACTGGCTATCCTCCCCCGCCCCATGACACGATACGATGAAGAACGGGCGGGAGAGAACCCCCCATCCCCATGCTGTTGCCGAAGAAGGTTCCGCCGCCCATGGTTCCCCCGCTTTCCCCGCCCCCGAGCACCGCGCCATGAGACGAATCTCCCCCCGCGCGATGTTTCTCCTGACCGCTCTGACGCTGCTGCCTTTCGCCGTCACCGGGCTGGACATCAGCGACGAGGGATTTTTCCTGGTCAATCAGTCCCGTATTTTGTCCCTGGGCGTCGGTCGGCTGCTGGACAACCAACTGTGGTGGCTGTCGGACCTGGCGGGAGGTCTCTGGCTGCGCCTGGTGGAACCCTGGGGATTGGCGGGAGCCCGACTCGGCGGGGTGGTGCTGGTCGCCGGAACCGCCGCCCTGGCCGGAGCGGCGTTGCGTCGCCTGGAACCCGACCGCGCTCTCTCGGCCTTGAGCGGGGTCTGGATCCTGGTCGCGGCGCTGGCGCAGCAGGGTCACGGCATTCTGTTGATTCACTACTACACCTTTCCCGCCTTTCTCCTGCTGCTTTTCGTCGGACTGCTGCTGCGGGCCGCCGTCCCGCCCATCCCGCCTTCCATCGCGCCGACCATGGCACCGCCCGTCGCCGCTTTTTCCGCGTCGGTTGCGCCGCTGCTGGCGGGGGGGGTGTTGTGGCTGCTGACCTTGGCTCGCCTTCCCGCCGTCACCGCGCTGCTGATTCCGGGGTTGCTCGCCTTTCTCGCCCCGCGGCTGCTCCCGCCGATGGCGGCACCGCCCTTCCGTCGGGCCATGCTCCGCACCCTGGGGGGATTTGGCGTCGCCGCCGGACTTTGGCTGCTGGCCATGGCCCTTTTCTCCCGCCCCGCCCTGCAAGGCTACCTCGACCAGCTGTTCCAAACCCGGGGACACCCCGCCAGCGGCGTCCGAATGGGGGGGATCGTCGGTCACGCCCTGCAACAATTGTGGGCCAATCTGCCCCTCGCCGTCGTCCTGGCCGTGATTCCCGTCCTTGCCGCCAAGGGGGCGGAACGGCTGGGCCGACCCTGGGCGGCCCTCCCCCTCGTCCTGATTCCGGCGGCACCGCTGCTGGCCCTGGAGTGGCGTCAGGGCGTTCCGCTGTTGATGGCCGCCTGGATTTTGCTGGCGGCGTGGATGATGCGCCACTGGCGGGACCGGCGGTTTCGCCATCCCCTGACCTTGACCGCCCTGGCCTGCGCCTTTTTTCTCCCCTGGGCGGCGGGATTTCCCTCGGGGAACGTCCTGGGCAAGCTGTTTCACGGCGGCTGGCTCGCCCCGGCCCTGGCGGCGCTGCTCTGGGGGTTGCGTCCCTGCCGTCGTTTCGCCGCCTGGGGTGCGGCCCTGGCGGCCCTCCCCGTCGCCCTCGGCGTGGTCTGGACCGAACCCTATCGGGATCACCCCGACCGCTTTCAACGCTTGACCCAATCCCCCGACGTGGAACGACTGGCGGGGGTGCGCACCACGCCGGAGCGGGCCGCCGCCCTGACGGAGGTGGTGCGGGAGATCCAGCGCCGCTCCCCGGAGCAGGCCCCGGTCTTGATTTATGGCAACGCCCCCCTGCTTTATTACGCCAGCCGTCGCGTCCCGGCCCTGGATCGCCCCTGGCTCATGCTCCACCACGAGACGCGGCTCGGCGCGTTGACCCAACCCCTCTGTCGCCCCGGCGGGATCTGGCCGACCCTCATCGTCCGCACCCTGACCAATCCGCGCAATCGCTATTGGGGTTCCATCCCGCCGGAGGCGGCGGTGGCGGGCGGCGAAGCGCACCGGGGGCTGGACCGGCAAGCCCGGGCCAATCTGTCGGTGCTGGACGCCGCCGTCGCCCGGTGCGATCCCCAAACCGTCTGGTCCAACCGGGAGTTCATGATCATGATCCCCCAACCGGGGGGCGAGCGTTGGCGTCCCCTGGGGGAGGCGATCGCGCAGGTGAAAGCCCGGGCGGCGGGGCGGAAGATTCTGGCCTACGGCGTCCCCCCCCTGCTGTCGATGGAGGCGGAAGCGCCGCCGCTGCTGGGCACCCACTGGATCCCCTGGATGCAACAAGGGTGGGTCGAGCGGCTGCTGGAGCCGGTCTGTCGCGAGGGGGGGCCGCGCCCCGCCTTGATCGTTCGTCCCCGCCGGGAGGAGGGGGCGTGGGCCAGGGCGGAGGCGCTGGCGCGGCACACCTCGCCCCCACTCGCCCCCGGTGACGACGCCCTCCATCGCCCCGCCATGGAGCGGGCGGAAGCGCGCTGCGGCTTGGCTTCCGTCTGGTCCAACGAACTCTACGAAATACTCGCGCCCCCCGATAACCCGTCTTGACCGAGGACGCCATCTTGACCGCCTCCCGACTTAACCGCCTCGCCCTGGCGGGGCTGCTGCTGCTCCCCATCCTCTTCTATCTTTGGATGGGGCCGCAAAATCATGGCAGCGACGACTCCGCCTACGGTCAACTCTCCTGGCAGTTGGCCCAGGGCGAATTCACCATGCAGCCCCACCATTTTCACAAACGGTTCACGGTGCTGCTGCCCACCTCGCTGCTGTTTCGCCTGTTCGGGGTGCAGGGGTACACCGTCACCCTGTGGCCGCTGCTCTCCGGTCTGGGGCTGACGGCGCTGGTTTTCTGGTTCACAGCCCGTCACGCCGGTCCCCTCGCCGGAGGGTTGGCCGCCCTGCTCCTGGCCTGCAATCCCCAGTTCACCTCCCTGAGCGTCTGGCTCAACGGCGACCTGCCCCTGGGATGTTTTCTCTTCGCCGCCCTGGTCTTGCTCCATCTCGGGCGCAACGCCCCGCAAGCCAAGACCCAGATTTGGACCGGCGCGGGCCTGGCGCTGGCCTTCTGGATCGCCTTTTTCGCCAAGGAGACCGCCATCTGGATCTTGCCCATCGTCGCCGGGCTTTTTTTCCGGGATCTCCTCCGGCGGCGGGCGCGCCCCTTCTGGATCGCCTCCGGCGTCGTGGGGGTCGCCCTGTTGGGGCTGATGCTGCTGGGATACGGTTGGTTCACAGGGCAACCCCTTTACCACTTCACGGCAAACCAGAGCCTTTACCAAGCTCTTTCCATCGTCGGCGACCTCCGCAGCCAACCCGGCTGGGAACGACTCTTGCGCATCCCCTTCGCCACCCTTCTGGGGGAGTCCGGATTGTTGCTCCCCCTGCTTCTGGCGGCGGCGGCGTGGTTCTATTTTCGCCCCGCAGGGGAGGAGGCCCGCCGGGGAGCGCTGGGGCTGATGACGGGGTTCAGCTTTTTTTTCCTCGCCATGCTCTGGTTCTCCTCCATCGCCTTGACCTCCTACATGCTGATGTATTTCTACCCCCGCTTTTTATTTCCGGTCCTGCCGGCGGCCTCGGTGGCGGGGGGGATGTTCCTCGCCGTCCTGCTCTCCCCGCCGCCGCCGGGCCAGGAGGCCCGTTTGCAACGCTGGCGGGTGGGCTTTCTGCTGGTCGGCGTGCTGACCATGGTCCTGCTGTGGGGGTTGAACTACTGGAAGATGTGGGTCTTGCCGCTGCTGCTCCCGGTGGCCCTGGCGGCGGCGTGGAGCCGCTGGGGCGGCGGTCGGACGCTCCACCGCCTCGGGCCGCCGCTGCTGATGGCCCTCGCCTTGATCGGCCTCGACCTCCGCCACGTCTGGACCATGGGCCAGCAGTGGCCCTCGTTTGTCAACGCCCTCCAGGTGAAACGCGCCCTGGTCGAGGCCCGGCTGGGCGGCGTGAACGATGCGGTGTGGATTCTCACCGACCCCCGCAGCGCCCGCGCCTTGACCTGGTTGACTGGCCTGGGGTTGAAAGGGGGCGATCCTCCCCTTGTCGGCTTCGCCCCCTGGGACAAGACCCCTCCCGACGCGACCGGAACCACTTGGCTTCTGGTCAATCGGGAAAGGCCCCACCCCGAGGAGTCCGCTCCACCTTCCTCCCTGGTCGGGGATTGGGGCGCGTGGCGGCTGCTCGAAATGAGACTTGGAATTTATCTCTACCAGCGCCAGGAAGGCGGCGCGTCTTCCACGATAGAGTGATTCCAAACCAGTTTTGCACATTGCCAGCCACAGATTCCGAAGTGGACCCCGTCGTTAAGGCCATTTTGCAGGCAAGATAAGTTCCGACTTGGTTAAATTTAAGTTTTCAGCTCTCCCACGGCTTGCGTCCCGGTTATCCACAAATCCACAGGCCGCAGGGAGCCGCACAACGCCCTTTCAGATGCCGCGGATTCTTCCCCAGGTCGATCCCCAGTCCCCGAATCTTATCGCTTGCGCTTTTCTTGTCCATGGTCCGCTCCGTATCCCGTTGATGGTTGCTCTTACTTACCATCCTGGGCTCTTGGAAGCCGTTTGGGAACGGGGCGGACCCTACCATTAATCCGGGTTCATTGGACCAAACCATTTCAGGCGGAAATCCCCCCGGGGGGGACTCAATGGGGCTGTCCCTTATCATTATTTTTCGAACGACCGTCTGGCAGGGCGGGTTGGGGGGAGAGGGGTTCCGGGGCGCGCTCCAGGGGGACGATGCGCCACTTGGGATCCTTTTCCTCCACCTCCAGATACCAACTCGCCCCGCGAATGGCGTCCAGCAGGATCAACCGCTTGCCGCTGGCAGGGACGATGACGTAACGATTGCCGCTGTCCCAGGCGTCGTCCTGCTGGGACGGGGAGGGAAAATTGGTGACGAATTCACTGCCCGCCAGGGCGGGGGAGGCCAAAAGCAGCAAGCCGGTGAACAGCCAGGGGCGTAAGCGCATGGGAACCATCCTTTCGGGTGTTGGCACCGGAGGAGCGCCGCGATGGGTCCGAGAGGACAAGGCGGCGCGTCAAAAAATACACGGGGAAGCGGGCGTCGCGGTCAATCCTTCGACGTGACGCACGCCATTCTCCCCTCAAAAACACAGCGCGGCATAGCCGCAACCAAAGGGGCGAGTTTCGCGAAAATCTGGTTGCCTGCGGCAACGATTGGGCGCGCTGCGCCGAAGCAAAAGACGCTTCGGCTTCACTTGAAAGCGC
>JADGAP010000199.1 GCA_015231965.1 Magnetococcales bacterium
TCGGTTCCGGGGTCGGCTCAGGCGTCGGCTCGGGCGTGGGCTCGGGCGTCGGTTCCGGGGTCGGTTCCGGAGTCGGCTCGGGCGTGGGCTCGGGCGTCGGTTCCGGGGTCGGTTCCGGAGTCGGCTCGGGCGTCGGTTCCGGCTCCGGGGTGACTGGCGGTTCAGTCGGCGTTTCCGTGGGCGTCGGCGTGGCCGTGGGCTGAGGAAGATCCGTCGGTTCCGTCGCGGGAAGTTCCTCGGGAAGATTAGCGGCGGCGTCGGGAGCCGACGTGGCCTCCGGCTCACCGCCCGGCTCGGGGGTGGGCTGCGGCGTGACCGTCGGTTCCGGAGGAGGCGTTACATCCGGCGGAACATCCTGATTAAATTGGATGGGCTCGAAATCCGGCTCACCGGTGGGCGGCGGCGGAACCGGATCCTGCCTCGCTCCCGCCGGATTGTCGATGGGATCCACCGGCGTCCCCGGCGCTTCCTGATCCAGGACCGGAGCCAAGGTCGCCTGGGGAGAAGCGCCCCGAGGATCGTCCCCGCCAAACGCCTCAGTGGTCCCGGAGCCCGGCTGAACGTTGCCCAAGTCGGAGTTGTCGGCGGTTTCGATGCGGGTGTTTTGCACCAGCTCGTTTTCCACCGAATCGGTTTGCACCCGCTCATTCAAGGAGGTCAAGTCGTCGAAAACTTGAGCCGCCTCTTTCTGTTCTTGGGTGATGGGATTTTGGGTCTCGTCGGCCATGCGACCATCCTCCGGTGAAGTCGAGCGTTTCAGGCGCTCCCATGCGGACAGGGGACATCACGTCGGATCCCGCTGTCACATCCTACACTCTATACCTATTTATAATGGATGCAATTCCACCATTGGTTATAGATGACGCCCTCCATCCGCCTCCACGCGAGGAGCGCGATCCCCCTCGGGCAAGGCGCGCCATACCGCGGCCCGCACCATCTCATTGGGGAAAAAGAGAATCCTCCCCTCCCCACGCCCCTCCTGGGCCAACACCCCCACTTTAACCAGATGCTCCACCGCCGCCAGGGTCGCGGCGGGAGGAAGGACGGACAACGCCTCCAACCCCGACCAGGCGATGCGCCCATGGGCCGCCACCGCCCGGCAAATCCGCCAATCCACCCCCACCGAGTCCAATCGTTCCAAAACCAATCCTTGAAGCGACGCGGGAAACAACTCCAACGGATCCAACGGCGCCGCCACCCCGCGAGACAACGCCCGCCGTCCCAGTTCCACGGCAAATTGGGGAACCCCACCGGACCACCGGCTCAAAAATTCCAACGACTCCTTGTCCAGGGCGCGAGAGGGGTCCATCGCCTTGAGCAAACGGACGGTCTCCTTAGGCGACATACGACTCAAGGGCAGCAGCGCGGCGCACTGGGTATCCGCCGAACATCGCTCCCACGTTCGCCGCGCCGCCCCGATCAACCAAACCCGCCCCCCCTGACACAGTCGGGAAAGATGGGGAAACATCGCCAACGTGCCAGGATCCGCCCATTGCAGATTGTCGAGAAAGAGGACTGTCGGCCCCTTGCCCGTCGATAAAATGGCCCACAACAACGCCGCCACCCGCGAGGCCAACTCCTCCAGGTCGCCCTCCTCCCGCGCCTCTCCCGTCAACATTGCCAACATTTGGCGCGCCGCCGAGCGATGGGCGGGAAAATGGGCCTCCAGCCAGGGAAGTATGCGCTCCGCCCGTTGCCGCGCCATCCCCACCCCCGCCGCCCCGGACCACTGTTCCAGCAAGGCCCCAAAGGGATGCCACGGCGTATGGCGGGAAACCGCCCGGCAATGGCTCTCAAACCAGTTCCACTCCCCCGTGGCCAACAATTCGGAGCGCAGTTCATGGACCAATCGGCTTTTGCCAAACCCCGCCTCGCCCAAAATCA
Organism: Magnetococcales bacterium; assembly: GCA_015231965.1. GTDB lineage: Bacteria > Pseudomonadota > Magnetococcia > Magnetococcales > JADGAP01 > JADGAP01. Next base: position 1,885 of record JADGAP010000199.1, read on the forward strand.
CCCTGGAGCGACTGCCCCCCGCCCGAGCCTCCCGCGCCCCCTGGCGCAACGCCTGCCACTCCGCCTCGCGCCCGGTGAAGGGGGAATCCGCCCGCTCCTCCCGGGACGCGCCCTGGTTTGCCATGACCCGCCGTTCCAACGCCCCCGCCGGAACAAACGGCGACAGCGGCCCGTAATGACGCCCCAGCCGCGCCAAGGCCGCCTCGGAAACCGCCGAAAGCGAGGGGGCCTCGCCTTCCTCGTCCTCCCCTCCGACGCCGCCGGGGCAGACGGGTGAAAGCACCTCGCCATGCAGCGTGATCTTGCCCCCGTCGAAGGTGAAGACCGCCTCGCCGGTGGCCACGCAGAGACGCACCAGCGGCCCCTGGGACGCCTGGCTCTCCGCCAACGCCTGCTCCCCCATCGACTGCAACACCTGGCAGGCGCAACTTGCCGCCCGCTCGGGATCATCCTCCTTGAGGCGCGGAACCCCGAACAAAATGAGATACCCCCCCGGCGTCGCCTGGATCACCCCCTGAAAACGTCGCGCCGCCTGCTCGCACGCCTGCCGCAACAGCCGGTTGAGCCGACCAAAGGCCTCGCTGCCCAACCGGTTGACCAACGTCTCCGACGACGACATGCGGGCCAACACCACGCTCACCGGCTGAATCGCCGAGGCGTAACGCAGGGTCCGCCCCTCCGAGACGCTCCCCTCCCCCACGAGCGCCCCGCCGCCACGCTCATCCCACGCCGAACCACTCGCCTCCTCGGCGAGAATTCCCAGCTTGGCCGCCATGGTGCGATTGCGCACGTTCAGGCGGCGGAAAATCGCCACCAAGTGCTGCTTCACCGTCCCCTCGGAGAGCCCCAGTTGATTGGCGATCTCCTTGTTCCCCTTGCCCGACTGGAGCAGACGCAAAATTTCCCGCTGACGCCACGTCAAGGCGTGAATGGCGCTCTCGGCCTGCTGGATATCCTGTGGGGCGGTGCGGGAGTTGTCGGCCACTTTTTCCACCTTATCCAACGTAGAACAATGTCTCACGCCAAGTCGCCCCCCTCCCCCGCCTTCCCGGACCAAGGGAGAGCGGCGGCAAAGGAATCGCACCCCATCGCCCCTACCCCTCGCTGGCGCGATGCGAGATCAGCAGGGGCTTGAGCAGGTAGGTCAACACCGAGCGACGACCGGTGGTGATGTCCGCCTGAGCCCACATACCCGGCAAAATGGGGTTCGCCTCGGGATTTTCCCCGACAAAACGGCGGCTGGGGCGAATCAGTCCGGTGTAGTAAACCTTCTTGTCCAGCGGATCCATGCGGGTGAAGGGCGACACGGAGACCAGTTGCCCGGTCACGCCGCCAAACCGTTCAAAACCGTAGCTGGCCACCTTGATCACCACCGTCTGCCCGGGGTGGATGAATCCGATGTCCCGGGGGGAGATTTGGGCCTCCAGAAGCAGATCATCGTCCACCGGCACGATCTGCATCAGCATATCGCCAGACTTTACCACCGCCCCGATGGTGCGCACCCGCAAATCCTGCACCCGCCCCCGTACCGGGGTGCGAATCTCCAAATGGGTCCGCCGATCCTCCAGCCGGGTGAGGCTCTCCCGCACCTGGGCCAGCTCCTGGTTGACCTGACCCAACTCCTGGCTGGCCTGGGTGCGCAACTCGGACTCCAGCGCCTCCCGCCGTTTTTCCACCTCGCCGAGAGCATGACGACTCTTTGCCAACTGCTGCTCCAGGCGGGAGATCTCCGCCACCGTGTTGAGATAGGTCCGCTTGGAATCCAACTGGCTGACCTTGGAAGCCAAATTTTTGCTGGCCAGATCATCCCGCAAGGCCATCACTTCCCCATCCACCCCCACCCGGCGCGTGGCGGAACGGATCAAATCGGTGATCTGCTCGACTTCGCTCTTTTTTTGCTCCAACTGGGAGTCGATCACCTGCAAGCTGGTCTGGCGGGCCGTCAACTGGGTGCGCAGCAGCGAACGTTGATCCCGAGCCACCTCGGCGAACTCCGGGTCGATGGCGGAAAAATCCGCCTCCTCCCCCCCCATGAAGGCGGTCAGGCGGGCGGCGCGGGCCTGCAAGGCCGCCTGACGGGCCTGGGTTTGTTTCCGATCGGTGGAGGTTTGATCATTGTTCAACCGGGCCAAAAGCGCCCCCTTGTCCACCAACTCCCCCTCCTTGACCGCCACCTCGGCCAGGATCCCCCCCTCCGGCGGCTGCACCGGATAGACCGACCCCTGGGGCGAAAACTGCCCCGTGGTTTTCACCGCCTCATCGATCTGGGTGGCCAACGACCAGAAGAAAAACAAAAAACCGCCGACGATGGTCAACATCAAAAGCAGGCGGATCTTCCAGGAGATGACCGCCTCCTCCAGGATGAGCGCCTCGGACAGATGCTGGGAAAAAGTGTGCTTGGACATGAACGCTTTCCAGTCGCGCCATCCGACGCCTGACGCGGCGAGCCCCTCGCCGCGATGCCAAAACATCTTCCCGACCCCCTCCCGCGACGCGCTGGTGAAACGTGCGGGAGCGGGTCGGCGGAGGTTACACGAAACTTTGCGGCAGCAGCTTTTTCACGTCGTCGGGGCTGCCGATGCCGCGCAAATAGCCCCCATCCAGGTAAAGCACCACATCGGCCATGCGCATGTGGCTGGGACGATGGGTCACGACGAAAATGGTGGCGGAGCCCCGCATCCCGGCCATGGCGTCGACAAACAGCTTTTCGCTCTCCGAGTCGAGATGGTTGGCCGGTTCATCGAACAGTAGGATGGAAGAGCGTTTGAGATAGGCCCGAGCCAGGGAGAGGCGTTGCTTGAATCCGGCGGTGAGTCGTTCGGAACGGCTCTCCTGCAGGCGGGTCTCGAACCCCTGGGGCATGTTGCGAATCTCCTGCAACAGACCGGCCCGGGCGGCGGCGACCTCCAACTCCTGGTCGCTGGCCACCGGATTGACCAGACGCAGATTTTGCGCCACGGTGCCAAAGAAGATGTCGCAGGTTTGGGGCAGATAGCTCACCGTTTGACGCAGCTCCACCGGGTCGACCTGGCGGATGTCGCTGTCGTCGATGAGGACGCTGCCCGCCTGGGGGGTGTAGAGCCCGAGGATCATCTTGATCAAGGTGGACTTGCCCGAGCCGTTGGCCCCCACCACCGCCACCAGCGATCCCGGCGGAATGCGGAAGGTGACGCCCACCAGGGCCGGTTCGGCGTCGTTGACGTAGCGGAAGGAGACCCGGGAAAAGGCCACCGCCCCCTTGACCTCCAGTTCGGCCCGTTGACCGCTCTGGGCGTCCCGTTCCCCCTTGATCTCCATCAGCCGGTCCACCTGATGGAGGCTGTTGAGGATCTGCACCATTTTCGCGACCCCCAGAAAGGTGGTCTGGATGGGGGCGAAGATGCGCCAGGTGAGCATCATGGCCGCCACCACCGAGCCCACGGTCTGGGTTCCGGCCATCACCCCCTTGGCGGTCACCGCCATCACCCCCACCGAGGCGGTCATGGTCAACAGATTGGCCATGGTGGAGAGCAACGTGGTGACGTGGTTGACGTGAAAGCTGGCCAAAATCGCTTTGCCGGACAAATCCCGGTAGCGTTCGTACCAAATTTCCTCGGCATGGGCCCCCTGAAGGATGGGAATACGGGAGAGGGCCTCGGTGAGAAAGGCCTGCCGCTGCCCCTGCAATCGGCCGGCATGGGTGGTGCGACGACGCAACAGCGGCAGGATCATGGCCCCCAACAGCGTCAGACCGAGCATCAACAGCAGCATGAAGACGATCACCCCCGGGCTGATCACCGCCAGCACCGCGAGAAAAAAGAGCGTGGTGGGGGCGTCGTAGTAGAGAAACGCCAGGGGGCCGACAAACATGTCCCGAATCACCTCCAGGGATTTGATGCGGGCCACCTGCACCCCCACCGCCACCCGTTCGGTGTAGGAGGCGGGCATGGCCAACAGCCGCTGAAAAATTCCCGCCCCAAGAATCCGCTCCGACTTGGCCCCGATGTAGGAGAGGACCCGCGCCCGTTGCAGGCGCAACAGGGAGTCGAGGACGATGGCCATCAGGGCGCCCACCAACAACTGCATCCCCATGACCATGGAGCCGCTGGGAATGACGCTGTCGTAAAGGGTCATGGTGAACAACGGCGTAGCGGTGGCCATGACGTTGCTCAACAAGGTGACGGCCATGGTCATCCAGATCAAACGGCTGAACCGGGAAAACTGGTTTCCCACCCAGCTTTTGGGCTTGGGGGCTTCGGGATTGGGGGGGGAGAAGAAAAAGGCCTCGCCCCGAAGCTCCCCCC
>JADGAP010000019.1:0-29697 GCA_015231965.1 Magnetococcales bacterium
CCTGGATTCCCGCTTTCGCGGGAATGACGTTTTCGTGGTTGGGGAGTTGGTTGCACCCCCAGACGCCGCTTGACCTGGTGTACAATTTTCAATTGGAGCGGCTCTAAAGGATGACCCCAGGAGCGCCGCCCATCCACGCCCTCCCGACTCAATGAGACGACTCTTTCCAGGTTCCGTCGACCGGGGAGAGGGTGGCATTTCCCCCGCCGCCGCCGCCGCTGCCGCTCCAGTTGGCGAACCACGCGGGCTTGGGGGTGGGATTGCGCAGGGTGATGTTGGCGTTGGCCCCGGCGGAAAGGGTTCCCCCGGCGTCCACGCCCCCCGTCAGCTTGACATTCTGCCGCAGCGTGATGTTGCCGTTGGCCGCCACCGCGCCGGTGATGTTGGCGTTTTGATCCACCGTCACCGACTGCTCGGAAAGCAGGGTTCCGTTGAACCGGACGTTTTGCTCCAACGTCACGTCGCCCCCGGTCAAAATCGCCGCCTCCACGTTGGCGTTCTGTTTCAACGACACCGTGGTCTGCGCCCCGGGGGCCAGCGCCACCCCCTTGAACACGGCGTTTTGATCCAAGGCGAACGTGCTTTGGGGGCCATAAAGTTGCACCGTCAACGGAGCGGCGGCGTCGCTGTTGACGCGGCTGTTCTGGTTGGCGCGGAACGACCCCTGCAACGAAAGCGTCACCGATCCCGGCGGATGGATCACGATGCGGGCGTTGGAGCCCAGGGTCACATTGCCGGAAAAAACGTAGTTCCCCGGAGTCAGGGTGATCACCCCGTTTTGCCCGATCGTCAGATCCTTGGCCTGAAAATCGCCCCCGGAGGCGTCCAGGGTGACGTTGGCGTTCTGGGCGGTGGAGACCACGCCAAAGGGTCCGGCCGTGGCGTTGACCACGCCGCTGGCGGTCACATTGGCCCCGCTGGCGTAGGCGGGAAAGAGGGCGGGACGAAGCCCCGGCACCACCGCCGCCGTGTTGTTGAAAACGTAGGATTCGGAAGGTTCGCCGGTCCACTGCTCCACCACGTCGCCGCTTCCGTTGCCTCCCCCCGCCCCGCCGGGGATGCAGATGAAATCGAAGGAGGCCCCCCGCTGCTGGGAGGCCCCCCGGGCGCTGGGCGTTCCGGAGGTGGTAAGACGATAGGTGTTGTTTCCCTCATCGACATAGACAAAGGTCGCCTCGCCCATCCCCGCCAGGTTGCGGGTGACGGTGGTGGTGTTGCCCGAGACCGTCGCCCCCTCGATGGCCGAGGGGATGCAATCGGCCCCGATCAACGCCCGCCGGGCCATCTCCGAGGCACTCTCTGACAACAAAAAGGATTGCGCGCCGCCGATGGCCTCGCCCGCGCCCTGGGAGGCGCTTTGATGCATGTAGGTGATGGCGGCGGCCATCATGGCGACGATGGTGATGAAAATAATCGCCGCCAGCAGGGCCATGCCCCGTTGCGCCGACCGTCTCGGACGGTCCCAACCCGCCCCATTCCATCTCCCTGGCATCGACGTTCCTCCCCCTTCGCGGGTTGACCGACCTCCCGCCCCGCCCGCCCCAGGTCAGCCAGAACGAGGGACGAGCGGGAGGGCGAGGCGGGGAGGGGTCAGACCGGATCCTGCCATTGTTCGTTGGAGCGGCTGACGGCGCTGCCGCCGGAAGTCCCGTTGCCCGTTCCGCCCCAGTTGTTCATCCAGGCGGGCAGATCCGGGGGATTTTTGTAGGTGTAGGTGTAGTTGCCGCCGTTGCCGCCGGAACCATGGTCCTTGTCCGAATCGTGGCCCTTGTCCTTATCCTTGTCCTTGTCCGAATCGTGGTCTTTGTCCTTGTCGGAATCCTTGTCCTTGTCGGAATCCTTGTCCTTGTCCTTGTCGGAATCGTGATCCTTGTCCTTGTCGGAATCGTGGCCCTTGTCGCCGCCGCTGAGGGCGATGTCGTCTCCAGCCTCCATGCAGCCGGTGACCTTGGCGTTTTTCTTGAGCTTGATGTCGTCCTTGGCGGCCAGGGCGCCCGTGACCACCACGCCCTGCTTCACCTTGAGGTCATTCTCGGCGAGAATCGACCCGTTGAAGGTCACGTTGGAACTCAAGGTCGCCTTGCCGCCGGTGAGAATCGCCCCCTCGACGTTGGCCCCTTCGTTGAACGTCACCTTGGCCTCCTCGCCGGGGGCGACCACGACGCCCTTGAAATTGCTTTGCGAGCCCACCGAAAACTTGGCCTCGTCGTCATACATTTGCACCATGAACGTCCCCGCGCCGTCGGCGTTGATGTCCGAGCCGCTGCCGATGGTGAAGTTTTTCTTGACGAAAAAGTTCACCGCCCCGGGGGGGTCGATCTTGACCGTGACATTCTTGCCCAGCTTGATGTCTTCGGCGAAATAGTAGTCGCCGGGGGCGAGGATGATGACGCTGTTTTTCTTAGCGGTCAGATCCTTCTTGACGTAGGTGCGGCCATCGTCGTCGCCGTCGTCGTCGCTTTCGAACTCCAGGGTGCCGTTCTTGCCGACCTTGATCTCCTTGTAGTCGCCGGGGGACATGGTTTCGTTGCCGTCATGGGTGACGGTTTTCGACGATCCGTTGCTCTTGGACGAGGGGAAGGAGGAGGGGTTCAACGACGGCATGGAGACGGTGCGGGTTCCGTTGCAGGCGTAATCCGTCGAGGGGTAGCCGGTGAGAACTTTCACCACGTCATTCCCGCCGGTGGTGTTGTTGGAACCGGCGGTGCAGGCGCTGGCGTTCCAGACCGCCCGCTGCTTGCGCAGATTGCCCCCCCCCAGGGTCGAGGAGACCCCGTTGCCCTGAATGATGTATCCCGTACCGTTCTTGGTGAAGGAGAGGGAGACGTTGCCCGCAGTGGCGAAGGAGACGTTGTAGGCGGTGACGTTGCCGCTGGTGTTGGAGCCGCTGATGTTGGCGGCGGTGCAGTTGGCCGCTCCGGTCATTTGCGCCCGGGCGATCTCCAGCCCGGCGTCGGCGGCGAGAAAGGCCTGATTGCCGCCGATCACCTCGCCGGCGGTTCCCGCCTGCTTTTCCGCCAGGGCCGCCACCGACGCCCCCATGCCCGCGATGATCACCATGAAGACAATGGCCGCCAGAATGGCGAAGCCCTCTTCCTGGGTGCGGCGGGTCGGTATCCGGCGATGTTTTTTCATGGTTTCCTCGAAGCGACCACAAGGGGAGAAAAGGCGCTGGACTGCTTCTTGATTGTTCCTCAACCCGGGAGAAAATACAATCAATTCTTAACTATACCCTTCGTTAGGGGGGGGCGGCGCGGGGCGGTCGGGGCGTCTCTTTCCACCTTGTCAGATTCAAACCTGCACACCAGGAACTTGAGGGAGCGAGGAACTTATTCCAAAAATAGATCGTCATTCCCGCGAAAGCGGGAATCCAGCCGTTGATTTCATGCGCCTTACCCCATCACCACGACAAAGCAGTCCCCCATAGTATCGAGATAACCAAAAAATTCAATATAATCAGTTGACTATCTGGGAAATTCCATAAATCGACTTGCGACGCCTGAATGAAAGTCTGTCCATTTCATCTTGGACGCAAGACTAGCGTTCCAAAGACACAAAGGCTGGATTCCCGCTTTCGCGGGAATGACGTTTTCGTGGGGGAAAGTTGGTTGCATCCCCCCAACACCGCTTGGGGTCATGCGCCATTTTTAATTGGAACGACTATACAATAAAATTCATCTCTCGGCTCCTCCCGGTGATGCTCAGGGAAGGCGTCAGGCGACGCGCCGCCGCTCTCGTCTCCAGAGGCGAAAGAGTGTTCGACGTTGCGTACGGAAAAACCAAGCGGAACGGGCCTACTCGGACCCGGGAAGACTTTCCACGGAGTGAAACAGACCATACGTCACCAGATACGGCAGGCGATGGCTCTTTCCCTTCACCTCGATGTGCAAGATGCCCCGGCGGGACTCCTGCTTCCACACCACCCGATAGTGAACGAATTTTCCCGGATCCGCCTCGAATTTCAGCCGGATCCGACGGCTGATCTGACTGCCCATGTCCATGCCCAACTGTTGGGTGAATCGTCCCTTGACCAGGGATTCCAACACCCCGACGTCAAACTCGGAGGCCGAGTCCAACTCCCGGGTATGAATCATTTTCAACGTGGTGGTGGCGGTGCGGGAAAATTCGTGTTCGCTCACCAGCACCCGATTGCCGAAGCGGTTGTCCAGGGGGACATCCTCGGTGGCCAGGATGACGCTCTCCTCCTGGATCACCTGCTCCTGCACCACGCGACAGGATTGCCGATCCATGGCATTCTCGCCCACCCATCCGGCGTTGCCGTCGGCTTCCCAATCGGCCAGTTTCCGTCCGGCGGTGAATCCCACCACGGAGCCGATGGCGGCCCCCAAGGCTAGAAACGGCAACATGGCCTTCTCCCCTCCCAGACGTGAAACCCGATGATCCTCGACGCGCCAAACGCCCCCCGGCCCTTGGATCCGGCCATTAAGCCCGGCACGTTTCACCAGGGGCGAATGTAGTGCCGATTATACCATAACCCCTCCAATGGGGATCATCTTTCTTGCGTCGCCTCCTCCACCGGGGGGGCCATGACGAAGCGAAACTCCACCCGGCGGTTTGGTCGGCTTTTGGCGTCGGGGGCTTCCTCCACCAGGGGTTGACGGTCGGCGAAACCAACCACGCGGAACAGGGTCTCCCCCCGCTGGTTGCGCATCTCCTTGAGCGCGGGACGGGAGGCGAACAAGGTTTGCAACACATGGGCCGCGCGGGTCGAGGAGATGGCCCAATTACCCTGCAAGGGAGAGATGCGCACCGGAACGCCATCGGCGTGGCCTTCCACATAAATCCCCTCCAACGCGGTGGAAACCCCTTTTGGGCAAGGCGCATCGGTTTCGGCGCAGATCGGCAGCAGCTTAAGCAGGGCATCCCCCAGCCGCTCCAAGGCGTTGTTCCCCTGGTCTTCCAATTCAATGGCCCCCAGGGGGAATTCAAACACCTTGGGCAGGCGCAACCGCCCCTCTTTTTCGTCCACCTGAACCTCGAAGCCGTTTTCTCCCAGCAGTCCCTGGATTCGGCTCAGCAGTTGCGCCCGCGACGTCCGCAGGGCCAAGAGCTTGCGGTTGATCTCCTGGAACCGCCCCGACAGCTGGCGATTTTCCTTCTCCAGCAGTCCGTTTTCCACCTTGGCGGCGGCGGACTCCGTCCCCTCCCCTGGCATCTCCTTTTTCTCTTCCCCGTTCAACCCCAACTGGCGGCGTAACAGGATGTTTTCTTGAAGCAACCGCTCCACCTCCGCATCTCTTTGCGGAATCAAGGGAGGGGATGGCGCTGTATCGATTCGGGGGGCCGGAACCTCGACCCGAGGGAGGGAAGGCGGCGTAAGAGATTCATGATTCAATCGCATCAAAAAGGAATAAACCACCAACAGAGCCAAGCCGAGGCTCATCAACCCCACGGCCCAGCCCGCCATCAAGAGCGGCGCGGAAAATCCCTCGCCGCTGCGCATTCCGAACCCGCCCCCCCGCTCCCACGATCCGCTCATGGATGGGTTTCCGTAGGTTCTTCGTCCAACTTGCCCAGATGGCTGCGCCCCAAAACCAACGCCGCCAGCGCGGACTTGCGATGGATGAACTCCTCGACCAACTCGGGCGACAGCATGCCTTCCATTTTTATGTCGGAAAGGCTCTCCACCACCTCTTCCATCAATCGCATCCGTTGCTGCTGCTCCTCCACCATCTGCGTCAGATGACGATCCGTCTCCATCAGGCTCTTGGCCGCTTGGGGAAAGTCCTCCGCCATGCGGGAGAAGGATCGATTCACCTGGTTGATTTGGACCACGGTCTCCTTCAGCAGACCCGCCACATCGACAAGGGGACGATTCAGCTCTCGCAGTTCTTGGGAACTTTGCCGAGAGGCCTCCTCCAGCGTTCCCATCCGCCCGTCAAGAGCGTTGATCACCTTGCCCACTTGTTGATCGATGACCATGCCGCTCTGACGCAGGGCGACCAACAGCCGCTCCATGCTCTGCTGCATCCTTTCCGAATCGTCCGCCGACTGGGTGCGCCATTGCCGGAAGAAGCCATCGAACACCGTCGCCATTTTTTGCGCCGTCTCTTCCCCGCCCGCCATTTCGAGACGCAGCACCGTTTCCTGACCGGAGCCGTTGGCGACGTGAATCTCCCGGCCCGTCTTGTCGATCACCATCATCGGCTGGTTGGCGGACGATCCCTCCGACAGAGTTTCCAGTTGCTGAGAATGGTTTTTCGCCTCTTGCAGATGGTTGTAGGCCAACTGCCCTTCCGTCACCGTGGGGATTCGTTCATCCAGCAGCCGACTCAGGGCGTCGATCCGCTCCTCCGCGACCAATGTGTGAAGCTTCTCCCGCCAGGAGAGCCATCCCCCCGCCGCCAGCCCGGTCATGGCCGGGAGCAGGTTCAGGGCGGCGCTTTGCAAAAAACCGCGCATCGCCTGCTGGGCGACGGCCAACTCGGTGGAGGCCATCCCCGCCCCCGCCGCCTGGAGGGCGAGCATCAACCCGGCGAAGGTCATCACCAGTCCGGCGGCGATGACATAGCCCGGCATGGCCCGATAAAAGCGCCCCTGGGAGCGGGCTTCCAGCAGCGCCTCGGGATTGAAAAACAGCTCCGCCGGGCGGCAGCCGATGACTCCGCCTTCCCCTCGGGGAAAAATCAACGTGGCGCGATACATCGCCCAGGAGCGGGAGAGCCGGGGGCTGTCGGCGAAGTGGCGGTTGACCTCGGGATAGTGTTCGGAGTAATCCAGCGGTTCGACGGGGATTCGTTGGAGCAGGGCGAGGGCCGAGTCCAACTCCTGTTGCAGCGGCAGAAGATGGCGTCGCTTGTACGAGAGCCAGAGCCCGATGGTCAGCAGCAGCAGCAACCCCACCGAGATCCAGGCGATCCCGTCCGTCAACCATGGTGTGGGTGGTGGCATCGTCATATCGGTCATCCCATCCAGGTTATTCCGCCGTCGTCATCCCGTTATACGGGCTTTTCGATCACGATGTCATGGCACTTGATGCACCGTCCGGCGGGAGGATGGGGCCGGGGGGAATCGGGGGTGATGTAGGGGCCCACCTTGGTGATGGAGGCGGAGGTTTTCTCCCACATTTTGCCCACCGGCGTGATCGGTTGACTGCCCGGCGGCGGGCCGCCCCGAAAGAGATGGCACTTGTTGCACTCCCCCCAATAGTCGTGGGGCCGAGGCGAACCTGGCTCGATGGTGGGGATGCGCTTGACCACCACTTTTTGCATGCCGGAGGGCTTGATCGCTTCGATCACCGACTCGGTCATGGCAGGTTGGGTCGGCTTGGGCATCGAGCCGAAGACCTCCCCCATCAACTGGGGCGTGGTCTTTTTGCCATTTCCCAGGGTGGTCCACCACTCTGGAAAATCAGGCAGCAGCTTTTCCAGACGGTCGCCCCAGACCAGGCCGACCGCAATAAAGGCCAACAGCAGGATCCCCCCACCGTAAGGGCGCCAACGGTTCATGAGGAGCTTCCCGAAGGGAGGAGCCAAGGGGTCAACGCAGCCGGTTGGACCATAAGGCAAACCCCTCATCGTTGCGCAGGCGACAAATTTTGCCGTTCACCCGGATCCGCTGGGCGTAGATCAAGGGGTCGCCCCCCTGTTGATCGAAGCGGAACCCCACCCCCGACACTGGGATATCGTGGGTCAACGTACACCCCATGTAGGCCAGAAACCAATTGGGGGCCACCGAAATTTCCACCTCCCGACCGGAGACGTCGTGAACCCAGATGTGAATCTGGCCATCCCGTTGTTGCAACTCGGTCAGTTGCTGGATTTTGCCGTCAAAACGCATTTGCGGGGCTTGTTCAAAGGGAACCATGCCCTGTTGCGGTGGCGCGGCGCGGGGGGCGTTGGGGGTCAGGGGACCGGTTCCGCCCGCCGTCGCGGCTTGCCCCACGGGGACGGACGCCTCGCTTCCCGACCTCCCCCAGCCGCTCCAGAAGCCCTCCGGCAACAGGGCGACCAGGGCCACGCCCGCTACGAAAAGGACCATGGCCGCACCCACCCAACCCGGAACTCCCACCTTGTATCCGCTCATTGCGCCATCACCCGCCATGAACCCGACGCCAAACCATGATTTCGTTCCCCACCGACGCTTCAAAGGCGATTTGACGCCGTTCGACATCCACCACCAACGCCGGCTGCCGCTGGGTCAAGGTCACCGACGCCCCGGGAACCAAGCCGTAGGCGAGCAAACGGCTGAGGCGAACCGAATCCCGGGTGTTGATCGAGGCGATGCGAGCTTCCGCCCCCACGTCCATTCGTGAAAGGGGCATTACCGCCGACTCCACCGCGTGACGGCTCTCCTGGCAACACGCCCCCTCGGGGATGGGCAGGCCATGAGGACACCGGGCGGGATGGCCCAACAGGGTGCAAATGCCGTTCACCAGCTCCGGGGCCAGCACGTGTTCAAACTCGCAGGCGGCTTCCTCGGTTTCGCTGGGGGTTTTGCCCATGATCTGCACCAGCAGGGTCTCCGCCAAGCGATGCCGCCGCACAATGTCGGTCGCCCGTTTCAACCCTTTGGCGGTAAATGAAATCTGGTCGCCCTCGACGCGAATCGCGCCGTTACTCTTGAACTCGGCGAGATAGCCTTCATATTGCTGGTCAGCGTCGTGGCGACGCAGCTCCGGGAGGCTCATGCCGCCCCCCCGCTCCTGAAGCCGCCACAACATCTCCAACAATTCGTCCCGTCGCCGTTCGGTTTCCAGGTTCATGGTCAGCGCACTCCTTCATTTCGCATGTGTTGCCACAGAGTCGGGTGGCTGAGCTTACACCAGACGCATCAGATGGTTCACCACCCCGCCCACCCCAATGGCGATGGCCACGATGCCCAGGTTGGTCGCCACGGCCCAGCGGGCACCAAATTCCTTGATCATCACCATGGTATTGGAGACGCAGGGGATGAACAGGGTGATGACCACCAGTCCGGTGACGATCTGCACATAGTCCAACTCGGCCCCCTCCACCATCTGCTTGAAGTAGACCGCCCCCACTTCCCGCCGGGAGAGCACCAGGATGAAGACTTCCGTCACCTTGTCCGGCATATCCAGCACGCCGGTGACCAGGGGATGGAGCAGCGTCTTGATGCCGTTGAGCAATCCGGTCTTTTGCAGGGTGAACATGAGCATCGCCGCAGCGACGAACATGGGCAGGGCTTCGAGCAGAAACCATTTGATGCGATAGTAGGTCTTGACCACGATGTTGCGCCAGTTCGGCAGATGGAGCGACGGCAGTTCCATGATAAAGTCCGCCGACTCCCCGCCATGAGGAACCAGGCGGTTCATCAACAAGGCGCAAGAAACGGTGGTGATGGCCACCGCCCCCAGCACAATCAACAGAGCGGTAAAGGGCATGGTGGCCAGGATGGCCATCAGCACCCCCATTTGCACCGAGCAGGGCACGCCCAGGGCGACCAGGAACGAGAGCAGCAGCCGCTCTTTTTTGGTTTCCAAAATGCGGCTGGTCATGGTGGCGGTGGTGTTGCAACCGGTTCCCAGCACCAGGGGCAGCACCGCCTTTCCGGTCAACCCCAGGGGGGTCAGCGCCCGGTTGGCCAATACGCTCAGGTTGGGCAGATAGCCCACATCCTCCAACACGTTGACGATCAGAAAAAAGATGACCAGGATGGGAACCACCGTTACCAGGGCGTTGGAAACCCCCATGGTCAGAATGCCAAACTGACCCACCAAAAATTCGCTGAGCCAGGGGTAGGGAATCCACGCGCCGATGGCCTCGTTGGCGGGTTTGAACAAGGTTTCGTCCAGCCACCCTCCCACATCCGCCGCCCCCAGCCCCACCCCCTGAAAGGTCAGCCAGAGGATGCCGAAAAAGATGGGCCAACCCAGGATGGGATGACGGGAAGCCCACGCCGCCCGCTGGGCCAGACTGGTGGCGAGAAAGGTCGCCTGACGCAACGCCCTCTCCACCAAACGGTCGCCCCAGTCGTCCCGGGCCTGAAACAGGGTCATGCGAATCCGTTCCGGGGCATTGCGCCGCTCTTCCGCCAAAACCTTCGCCGCCTCTTGCAACACCCCTTCCCCCAAACGCTCGGCAAACCAGCGGGAGACGGTCTCGTTGCCCTGGAGAAAAAGCAGCGCCTCCCCTCGGGAAGGACGTTTTTCCAGGGGGAAGAATCCCCGAACCCGCTCCACCGCTTCTTCCACGAAGGCGGGATAGACCACCGGCGGTTTGGCCCGGGGGGTCGGATCGGGATCCGCCATGAATTCGTCCATCACCGCCCACAGGCGGTCCAGTCCGAAACCGTGGATCGCCGAGATCTCCACCACTGGGATCCCCAACGCCTGCGTCAAGTGATCGGCGTCGATGGCCATGCCGTTGGCCGAGGCCTCGTCCGCCTTGTTCAAACAGCAGATGATGGGAATTTCCAACTCCATCATCTGTCCCAGCAGCGCCAGGGAACGTTTCAAGCGCAGAGCATCACCGCAAAAAATCACCCCCGAGGGGCGATCCCGTATCAGCAATTCCAGAGTCGAACGCTCATCCTTGCCATACACATCCAGGGAACTGAGGCCGGGAGTGTCGATCAGCCGCAACTCGCGACCCTGTCGGGTGATGGTCTGACAGATGGGCGCCACCGTGGTCTGGGGATAGTTGGCGACGATGGAATAGGCCCCGGTCAGTTCGTTGAACAACACGCTCTTGCCGGAGTTGGCCGAACCCACCACCGCCAGACACACGGGCCTGGGCTCGGAGGTTCCGGCCCCGACCACGTCCAGAAACTCATTGGACGACAAAGTGTGACAACGTCCCACGGTAATCTCCTCTCTCTTCGCTCTCTCGAAATCACCCGCAGCTGGATGGCGTAGCGAACGGAACCCGAAAATACGCCATACCGAGGTTCCTTCATTCACCGTCACGCCTGAAGAGAGCATTATACCGAACGGCAACCGTTTTTGTGAATGATTATCATCCACTCCCGAATTTTTCCCTATTCTATGGGGAGAACGTGGAATGAATGACCGTTGCCGAATCGAAATACGAATCTTCGCAACCCTACCCGCCCCGGGGACGCCGTCGGATGTTGACCGGATGAAGACTCCGGCAGCGCCCCCAACGGCGTTACAGTTGAACGGCGTCCCGCACCTCTTGCTTCAACTCCTCCAGTTCGGCCTGGTCCAGATTGATGTTGGCGAGAAACTCCTCCTCGCTCGAATAACAACCCGTCACCTCGAATCCCTTTTCGTTCATCAAATTGCCGCCCAACAAATCGCCCAGGCGCAGCAATTCAAACAACGGCAGGATCTCCAGCGCCTCCATTTCGGAAACATGGGAGGAGTCCAACTTGGACAGATGGTGAAAGCGGATGGCTTGGCACACCGACTCCGGCACGAACCAGGAGCGGGCCATCAACGCCCCCATCGCCCAGTGGTTGGCGGAAAAGTTATCCTCCTCATAAGCGAATACCTGGAGGTTGTCCGCCTTGACCTTGGCCATGTGCTCCTGGTATCCGGGATACTTGCGGACAAACAGGGGAACGGCGCAATCGTGAAACAAGCCCGCAAGATGCGCCTGCTCCGGAGTTACCAAATCCACGAACATGGGGCTGCGCACCACCAGATATTCGGTGATCTTGGCCACCACCATGGTGTAATTCCAAAAAAGCGACAGCTCCTCCTGATGTTCCTTGTCGCTGCCGATCAACACATCGTGCAGAGCGGCGGTCAACACCACCCGCTGAAAGGTTTTCAACCCCAACAAGGTGAGGGCGTGACGGATATTTTCGACCTTGCGCGAAAGACCGTAAAACGGCGAATTGACAATCTTCAACACCCTGGCCGTCATGGCGGGGTCGATGGCCAGCAATTTTGCGATGGCGTCAAAGCTAGCGTTCGGTTTATTCACCTCCCGGTTGATTTCCATCACGATGCGTGGTTGAGCTGGAATACGAACGGATTTAGCGACATCCTCCGCCTTTTGAAGATCTGCTTTGCAGGGTGTGATCATGTCGTATCCTCGTAAATGCGGTATTTCTTGGGTTCCTTCCCCCCGGTGAACCTCTTAAATACGCCTGACACTTTTTTCACCCATTCGGAATTATGGGCGAAACCGCTTCGTTGCGGCTCGGGATCGACCACAACCGGCGTCAGCAACACCTGCACCTCTTGCACGTTTTCGACGCCGCTCATGATTTTTTCCCGCAGCATTTCGACGATCAAATCCCCTTCGTAAACCTTGAGATAGCCATCTACCCGAACATTGAGTTCAACGTAAAGCGCCTCGCCCACGGTGCGGGCTCGCAGATAGGTCACCCCCAGGACGCCGGTCATCTCCTTGGCGATTTTGTAGATATCCTTGAGTTCGTCCTCCTCGGGGGCGGCGTCCATCAGCCCCTTGATGGAGTCCAGACAGAGTTCGAGACCGATCTTGCTCACCAACACCGCCACCCCGATGGCGGCCAGGGCGTCGACGATGGGAAAACCGAAGGTGGCGAAAATCAGCCCGATAAATACCGCCACCGAGGTGATGGCGTCGGAGCGGTTGTCCCAGGCGTCGGCCAGGATGGCCGGGCTGTTCATTTCGTTGTAGACGCACATCTGAAAGCGAAACAGCATTTCGTTCATGATGATGGAGACGAACGCCCCCACCATGGCGATGCGCTCGGGAGTTTCGTAATCGCCGGTGAGCACCTTGTTGATCGAACCCAGCATCAGATAGACCGCCCCCACCATCAAAATCAGACCGACGATGGCGGAGGAGATGAACTGAATTTTGCCATGGCCGTAGGCGTGTTCGGCGTCCGCCGATTTGCCGGAAATTTTCAGGCTCAACATGGTGATGCTGCTGGCGATGACGTCCGCCGAGGAGTGGAAGGCGTCGGCCATCAAGGCGGCGCTGCCCGCCAGCCACGCCATGGCCGCCTTGAACAGCGTCAAGAAGGTGTTCATGAAAATGGCGTAGCCGATGGCCTGGAATCGGCACTCCCGGCAATAGTCGAATTTCATGGATTCGACTCCTTGCCTTCACCCTTGGCGGGAGCGCCGCCCTTTTTATCGCCGACCGAGGTGCCGTTCTTGTCGCCCGCAGCCCCGTTTTGTCCTGCTTCGGCCATGGGCTTCCCGATCTTCTCGCCGATTTTATCGTCGTTGGGACGTTTGACTTCCAACGTCGCCCCGTTTTTCGGCATTTGCCGCTGGGGGGGCAACAAGGAGCGGAAAGTCTCTGTCGTCAGTTTCGGGTGGTCCTCGTAAGATACTTCAGTATGGTAATACGAATACCGGTTGAACCCAACGGCCCTTGCCATAATAAAAGACGGGTACGATTCGATCATGGTGTTATAGATGCGCACCTGTTCGTTATGCTCATCGGCGCGCTGCGAGATGCGATCCTCCATTTCCACCAGCTTATCCATCAATTGTTGATAGCTGGTGGAAACCTTGACGTCCGGATACTGCTCCACAAGCGCCATCAGACGCTCCAACGGATTCATTCCCGCAGGAATCGACATTCCGGCAGACGGCGGGAGATCTCCCGGCGCGTCTACAGTTGAGGCCCTGGATCTCGGTTCAAGCCCCTTCAATGCGGCTCGGCTTTCGCCGGCCAGATGAAAAATTTCCCGCTCCAAAGCGGCCTGGTTGAGCGCCACGTTGACCAGATTGTCGAACAGATTGGCGCGGCGTTGCAGGGCGTAATCCAGATGCCCCTGGGTGGATCGCACCTTCTCTTCCAAAGCGATCAGCAGATTGTAATGATAGAATGCCGTAATGCCGAACAAGATGATCGAGATGAAGGAGACGGAAAAGATCAGCGTTCTACCCTTGATGGGAGGAAGCCTCCGGATTTTCGCCTCGTACTCCTCGCGATGGATCTGCCGGATCATCGCCTTCATCCGGCGCAGCCGCTCGCCGCTCAACGGGTCGGAGCCCGCCAGCTCATCCAGTCCATCGATGCCGTTCCTAGATTCGCTCATGCGCGATCAATCCCGCCGTTTACTTGCGCTTCCGGTCCTCGGAGAGTTCCATGGCCCTCTTGAAATGAACCACGGCTTCGGTGTGTTCGCCCATCTGCTCCAACACAAATCCGATGGATTGGTGAACCTTGGATTCGTTGGGCCGGATCTCCAAAGCCCGATTGAAGGCCTCCATGGCTTTTTCGAACTTTTTCAGGTTGTCGTAGGCCACGCCCAGGCGATAGTTGAGATTGAAGTTGCCGGGATTGGCCTTGATGGCGGCTTTCAGCATCTCGACGGCCTTTTCAAACTCCTTGCTCTGGATATAGGCCATGCCCAGGATGGAAGAGATGCGGACGCTGCCGGGCTCCAACTCCCGGGCCAATTCCAGATAACCCACCCCATCCGCCGTGCGTTCCAGCTTGATGCAGCAAAACCCCATGTGGAACAAACATTCCAGATCGTCCGGACGCGCCTGGAGGGCGTTTTCCAGCAACTCGGCGGCCTTTTGGTAATGGCCCCGCTCGGTGTAGGCGATACCCCGGTCGCGATAGTAGCCGAAGCGCAAATTTTCGTCCGCCGAAAACAGGGAGCGATATCCCTCAATGGCACCGGCGGCGATCTTGCGCACCGCCTGCATGCCGGCATGGACGACGAACCCAGCTTCATCCATCCAATGGACGTTGCTCTGCCTGGCTGCCATATTTCCTCCTTCTGGTCAGTTGATGATCGTATGACAAGCGCGGCACTGCCCCCGGTCGCGATGGGGGGATTGGGCGTCAAAACGGATTGGCGGCGGCGGTAGGATGATGCCGTCCGGGTCCGGCGTGATGTGGCCGGTGGTTCCGATGGGGTGGCAGTTGGTGCATTGGCCCCGGTAGGGATGGGGAGCGATATCCCCGGCCAGGATCATCGGCGCCGTCTCCACCTGGGCGAAGCCCAACCGTTTGTTTCCCCGCAAGGTGAAGGTCAAGGTCTGCCCCCGTCGCACCACCGTGACAGGAATCCGATCCAAATTTTGCGCCTGCTTCGACGCCTTGAGCAACGCCTCCAGGGTGGTCACCGGATGACCGTTGACCGCCACCAGCACATCCCCTGCCAGCATTCCCGAAGCCGCAGCGTTGAGGGTGACTTCATCCACCAACAACCCCTTCAAGTTGGCCGGAAGCCTGAGCTTGCGCTTGAGTTCCGGGCTCAGGGGGAGGGCCTCCAACCCTTGCCAGTGGCCTTCCGCCAAGCGGACCTCCAGCGTTTGGAAATTCCGGGCCGGGGGGGTGACGGCTTGGGGCGTCGCGCCCTGGGGATCCTGGGTGAGTGGGCTTCCCCCGGCGAGGAAATGGCCTCCCCGGGGGGCGTTCCCCTTGGGGGCGACGGGCTGGGGAGGGAGATCCCCCGGCAGGATGCGCCACCCGGCCACGGGCAAGGGCACCGCCGGCGTGGTGATGGGCTCCACCCCATGCTCCACCCCGAAAAGGGGGTGATCCTTGACATGGGTGTTGACCCCCTGGGTATGCACGGTCAGGGATTCGTCGTCGGAGGGCGCATAGAGGACGGTGGTGACCATGAGAATCATGACCGCCAGGAAGCCCACCCCCACGATGCCGTGTCCCAGCTTGATCATTCCCAAAACATCCTGGCCGCAATGATGAACATGAGAATCGCATAGATCCAGCGCAAGACCAACGCCGAAACCACCTGAGTCAGCCACGCCCCGATCCATCCGCCGACATACGCCCCGGGAATGACGAACAGGGAGAGGGTCAGTGGGGTCTTCCAGTCAAAAGCGCCGCTGGTGATGCCGTAAACCAGGGCCGCCGCCGATCCCACCAACGAGGCGAAAAAGACCAGGACCGCGCTGTTGGCGATGGCATTGCGCAGGGGGATTCCCGCCACATAGCGCTGCAACGGCACCTCCACCACCCCCCCGGTGATGCCGAGAATGCCGCTGATGATGCCCAAGGGCAGCCCCAGCAGACCATTTTGCACCATGGGGTGCAAAGCGTGATGGCGATGGCGCTCCGGCAAATCCCGCACTCCCAGGTACCGCAAGAACAACTCGGTAACATCCTCCTGTTCCGGACGTTCCGCCTCTTGATCTTCCCAGACTTGGCCGTAGCGCTGCTGCTCAATGATTTCGGCCAGCATTTTCACCCCCACCAGCAGGGCGAAGAGCCCCAGCAACAAGCGGAGGACCGAACCGCCCATAAAGTTGCCGACGACAAAACCGAGAAGAATTCCCGCCATGGCCCACGGAATCAGGGGACGAACCTCTTCCCAGCGCACCAACATCTGGCTGCGGTATCGCAGCGTGGCCGCGCCATAGAGAAAAATGTTGGTCAGATAGGCCACGGGACGCACCAGCACCATGCCGTAGCCAAAAAAAAGCATCAAGCCGCTGACCTTGATGATCCCGCCCCCCATGGTCATCATGCCGCCGCTGATTCCGGAAATCAGCCCCAACAGCAGCAATCCGGCCACGCTCTCCGGTGAATAACCCAAAATATGGCCGTCATCGAAAACGTCCGAGGAAGAGGAGGAGGCGTCCACGGGGCGGGTCAAGGCCGCCTGGGTCCAGACCGGAGTTCCGGACTGGGAAGTTTCCCCGGGAAGCGCCCCCTCGACGGTGTTGCCCTCCACCAACGCCCGGGCCTGCCGCCACCATTCGTCCGCCACGGGGCGTTGGCCCGCCGCGGGAGCGCTGGAAGCGGGTTGTCCCCCCATCGCGGGAGCCGAGTTGAGGGCAGGGGGCACCAGTCCGATTCCATCCGGCGCTGAAACCGCGATGGACGCCTTGGGGAAGGTGGCCACATCGGCGAATTCGTGAAGGATGAGATCGGCGGGAATCACATGGCCGAGAATCCCCCCCTGGCCATCTTGCAGGGCGAGAGCCAGCCCGAGCATACGACCCGTGGCGTCCAACACCGCCCCCCCGCTGTGTTCGCCAAGAAAGACGGCGTCGGTGCGCAGCAGGTTGGGAAGGGTTTGACCGTTGAGCAGCACCGAAACGCCGCCGCCGATCATCGACCCGGTGGTGGCGATCAGACCAGTCCCGGGAAAATGGCTCAAGGCCCGAACCCGCTCCCCGGGTTGGGAGGCGGGGAAGGTTCTCAGGATGACATGGGGAAAGGGATCCCGGGACTGGATCTTGACCATGGCCAGATCCAGATTGGGCAGCTTCTTGACCAGTTCCGCCGGATAGTTCCGCCCCCCATCCGGGGTGTGCAGATGGATGCGGATTTGCCGCAAATCCTTGATCAGATGCCACGCCGTCAAGACGTTGCCGTCGGGGGTGACGATGACGCCGCTGCCCGCCGGGATGAATTCATTGCCGGGTTGAGCGGGGGTTCCCGCCTTGTTCTTGCCGGAGATCTCGACCACGGCGGAGGCTTCCATGCCGACCGAGCCGTTGGCGACGATGGTCCCGGCCACCGGCAGGGCTTCGCCCAGGGCTTCCGCCGCCCGGGCGGCGACCTGGGGAGGTTCGGCCTCGCGCACGGTTTTGACCGCCTCGGTCTCCCCCAAGATCTGGGCCACCGATTCCGATGACGCCCCCACCCCTTCCCGCCACAGATGAATGCCCCAGGCCAGGGTGGCGATATAGGCCAGCGTCAGCAACACGGCGGGGATGCGCCACCCCCGCTTGCAAAATGGGACGTTGGGAACCGTCGGGCGAAGGTGTTTCATGCGCCCCCGATAATCATGAGATAAACAGAGGAGAAAGCCAAAAAGAGAAACATGATGGGCATCCCCCAACGCGCATATTCCTTGGATGTCAGCGCACTGGAAGGACCATGCGCAAGATGCATCTCTGGATGACGGCCCAGATAGCCGTTCAATTGCCCCACCGCCATGGAAGCCGTCGTTGATCCCGACAGAAAAGCCGACGACCCAGCCAAGATTCCTAAAGACAACGCCCACCAAACCGCATTTCCGGTCGTGGGCATAATGACGATCATCGATTTGGCGATAGGAATTAAAAAGGCGGTGGCAGGCCCGGCGTTCAAGAACGGCGTCAAAAGACAAGCGCACCACATCAGCGCAAGCAGTCTCCCAACATTTGAACCCATACTTAGATTTTCAATCAACCACCCGACCCAGTCAAGCACGCCAGCGGTCTGCACTCCGCCCACCAGGATGAACAAACCTGCGAAAAAAGCGATGTCCATCATTCCCATGGCGGAAAGAAGCGACTCCGAACGAACTCTTCCGAATAAAAGCAAGACCGCCCCTGATGCGAAGGCGATCCAGGCTGGCCGCCAGTGCCATCCGTCCGCGAGAAAATATCCTATCAGGGCCAGAACCAGGACCGCCCTCCCCAATTGGTGCAAGCCATGATCCACCAGCGGAACGACTTCAGGTTCGGAAATACGGACTTTTCCCAGCCGGTCCGCCCACACCTGTTGAATATCCCGGAACAGCTCCCGCCGATCCCAGTGCCCCATTCTCTTTTCATGGCGTTCGAACGAATGGCGCGATGCGAAGAAAAGAAGCGTGAACGCCAAAAGAATCAGGCAAGGAGCCATCATCCCGCTGACGAAATCCTTAAGGTGGAGATGAGCCGAACCAGCAATGATAATATTGGGAAAATCTCCGATCATGGAGGAGGCTCCCCCCAGATTTGCGGCCACCGTGATGGCCACCAACACCGGCGTGGTCGGAACGCCTTGGGCGCGACACAAGGGGAGGGCCACGGGCAACACGATCATCAGGGCCGTGAGATTATTGGCCACCAATGAAACCGTGTAGGTCATCAAAATCAGTAATACCACTGCCAGTTGTTCATTGTGGTGGACATAATCGCCAATTTTACCTGCGAGCACTGAAAAATAACCCGAACGTCCCAGGACGTCCGTGATCATCGACATACCGAAGATCAGGGCGAGCGAGTCAAACGAGATAGCGCGAACCGCCATGACCGGAGAGTAAAATTCCAGAATCCATCCAAAAAAAAGCATCGCCGCGCAACTGACGAGCATTACAATCAAACGTTCCACCTTGCCCCAGTGGAGTAAAGCAAAAGCGGCAAAGAAAATCAGGAGAGCGATCCAGGGGGCAGCCATCTCACGAGCTCCCACGCGGTGCCGATGCCGATTGATAGACAACGCCATCAATTTCGGTGTGATGGTCTTCCAGCAGTAACTGGGCGGGAGCAGCGGGCAGGGCGATGACCGCCTCCTCGTCCTCCATTGGCTCCGGGGTCGCCTCGACCCGGGGGGGACGAATCAGGGGCAGGATCGCCTGCAATTCAGGAACGGAGCCGGTCATGGACTTGAACTGAACCGCAATGTCCCCGGTGTGGGGAATGGCGGAGGCCAGGGCGTCTTCCACCCGGCGGGTGATATGCCGCGCATCCAGGATCGACAATTCCGGATCCACGCCGATGACCAAATCGATCCAAATTTCCTGGCCGACCCGACGGGTGCGAAGGGAGATCACCTCCTTGACCCCGGCAACGCCCCGGGTCTCCTCGCGAATCGCCACCTCGATCTCCACCGGGGCCGAAGAGTCCATCAACCCCTGGAAGGAGTCCCAGAAAATTTTAGCCCCGAGAATGAGCAAGTCGACGGTCTCCCCCAAGGCCACCACCGTATCCAGCCAGGGCATGCCCAAATAGTGGGAACCGATGATGCCAGCTGCCACCGCCATGGAAGAAGTTCCGTCGGCGTGATGGTGTTGGGAGAGGGTGGCCACCACCGGGCTGTTGCTCTCGTTGGCCACGCATCGAGTGTAGCGATAGAGAAACAGGTTGACCGCCACCGACAGCAGCGCGGCCCACAAGGCGATGATGTGTGGCGCCTGATGGTTTCCTTCCATCAGGCTGCCAGCGGCGACAGTGAAGAGCAGAATCACCACCCCCACCAACATCAGGCTGATGACCAGCGAGATGATGAATTCGACCTTGCCGTGACCGAAGGGGTGTTCCTTATCGATGGGCTGCTTGGAAACCCGCAGGCCGATGACGATCAAAACCGACGTGACCACATCCTTGGCGGAATAGAGACCATCCACCACCAGGGCGTGGGAACCGGACAACACGCCAATGAACAGCTTGAGAGCGGCTAGGGCCAAATTGGTCACCAAGCCGATCCAACCCACGATTTCGTTGCAGCCCAGGCATTTGAAATACCGCATGACGGATCCATCCGGGAAAGTCTGGGGCTTTGGCGCATCCGCCGAAGAGGTGGGGGTGGAGAGAACCGGGTGGTCCAAGATCCTTGTGGACCCACGCTTATCCCGTCTTATTCGTCCTCATCCTCGCCCGGGCGACCCTTCTTGGACACCCGAACGATGTGCAAGAAGGTCGAAACCGCGAATCCCCCAATGAACGCGCCGGAGATCACGAGGATCATCGGCGCATCGATGGGAGAGCCCACAATCAACCTCACCGACACCAGATGCATGTTCTGCGAGGCGAAGATCAACAGCAGGATGGCCATTATCAGGGAAGAAACAAGCCTTACCACAGCCTTCTCTCCATGGAGTTTCCGCCTTCCCTGATTGTTGGCCGTTGGGGCGAACGATTACAGCTTTTCCGCCCAGTCGCCGATCCAAGGAAATTTCCAGGCCCGTCCCAGCAGCGCGGCGACGATGCCGATCACCGACAGGGTGACGCAGAAGAAGCCAGAAAATTTGAAGAAAAACTTGCCAATCGCCGGCAGCATCAGGGTATAGATGGCCACCACTTCCCAAACCCACAAAATCGCCCCCTGCCGGGCGTGAAAGCGGACGTAGGGATCGTTGCGATGCATGATCAACGGCACCATGCACAAGATGCCCATGTAGCTCATCGCCGCCATGATCTTGGAGGAGAGGGTGGACTCCCCATCCACGTAGTTCACATCGTTCATCTATTTTCTCCTCGCTCCACGGCCTCGGTTTGAACTCATCGCTTTCACAGGCGTCATGCGCCGATTCGGTCGCCGATCTGGCTCCAATACTCCGGCGGCAGCTCCGCCGCCAAACGCAACGCCCCGGCGCATCCCGCGTAATCCGGATCCTCCACGCGGAACACCTTCACCTCGCCGTAATCCTTCATCCGATCCACGATCAGAGCGTCGAGCCCGCGAATATTGGATCCGCCGCCAGCCAGCCAAATATTTTTCAGGGCCTCTTCCTGTTGTTCCGGATCGAAGACCGTGACCAGTTGCTGCAACTTTTCCACGATGTCTTCGACAATGGTTTCGCAGGTAACGCGAATTTCCTCGGTGATATCGAACTGCGCCGGCTTGCCGTTGGCCCGCAACGAAACCACCACCTTTTCCGTGGGAGGACCGACAAAGGCGTGCTTTTCCTTGAGACGGCAGGCCAAGTGACGGGTGATCTGCACTTCAGGGTAACGTTCGGCGATGACGTTTTCCAACAGTTCATCGATATAGTTGCCGCCCTTGAGGATGGTGGCCTGGTTATCGCTGCCCGGGACCGTGCCCTTCATGGCGCAGATATCGATGGTCCCGGCTCCGATGTCGATGATCAAGGCGTTGTTCAACTTGCCCAAACCATAGGCGACCATGAAGGGTTCGGAAACCACCATGGAAATATCCAGCATCTCCTTGGCGATTTTGAGCAGCAACCCCTTGTTGGCTACCGAGGCCCGTGCAGGAACCCCCAGAATGCCGCAGACCATCTCCCCTTCTTGGGGTTTGGCCTGGGCGATGGCATATTTGATCAACTCGCGGGCGGCGGCCAGATCCTTTTCGCTGGCCTCCTTGAGCACCCCGTCTTCCAGCGGATAGTAGAGATCCAAATATTGTCGTTTCTCCACCGCCTCGTCCCCGATCACCTGGGTGCGATTGAGGATTTTCACGCCGATAATATCCTTGGGGTACCCCACCACCGAGTTGACCATAATTTTGGCCCCCCGGTTGGACATCATGGCCGTTCTGGCCGTGCCCAGATCAATCCCCAGAAGCAATTTCTGCCCGCTTTTCTGTGTCATTGCCGGTCATCCGCCCAGTTAAACCGTCTGTTCCGTTAAGCCCGCGACTTCAGCCTCTCGCGGACCACCCATACCCTCCGCCGCTTGCGCATCGCGCATCGCGCCGGGTTCGGCGGCAGCCTGGGGTTTGACCCCTTCCGCCACCGACTCGCCGAGGCAGATCACTGCCGCCGACAGGCATCCCACCGCGCCGGTAACGATATCGACACTGCCGCACACCACTTCCCCCACTCCATGAATCATGGATCGGACGCCACCCGTCACCTTTTTACCCGAGGCTGCGTTACGACTGCGAACGCAGGCGGCAACCCCTTGGCCTTTGGCTGCGTCCTTCTTCTGGTAATCGTTACCGCTATTCGACCCGACGCCCTCTTGGTTCAAGCGGCTCCATTGATGGGACACGGCGCTGGAGAGGACGCCCCATCCCTTTACCACCCCGCCCACCGCGTCGCCCAGAGCGTCGGCGATAACCCGTTCCAGAGGCTCGATGGGAATCCGTCGCGAGCCGTCCGCATCCTGGTTGGCGGTCTGTTCATAGTTCCCGTTAGCCATGGAAAACTCCCGATCTGCTCTCATTTCGAGCCCGTCTTGCAAATTTTCTTGCCTGAAAGAAACGACCCGAAGGAGCGCGCCGCCGTAACCACACCCCCGACGGCGTCGCCCAACAGGTTAGCCACTCCGACGCCCAAAGGTTCCACTGGAATGCGGTGCATCCCGTCCGCATGGACCACGGCTCGTTTAACGGATCGCTGGGAAACCAGCTTTGATTTGGGATGAGCGAGCGCGACGCCTCCAAAGGATTGCGGAATCACGACCAACCGCTTGGCCAGGGGCTTATCTTTCTGCATATCCTGCAATAAGGCACCCAAATCGCTTTTGATGGTCTCGACTTCGCCTTCCACCAGAGCGGCGTCGGACTCCTTGCCTTTCTTTTTTGACTTGTCGGATTTCTCGCCCATGACTTCCTCCGCAACGATACTCTGCGCCTCCTCGGCAACAGAAAGGGTCCGATCCGCCTCTTCCCCCGCGCTGTTTTCAGTCGGTTGAGACACGGAGAGTTCCTCTTCAAGGGTGTCGGAATAGGCGCCTGTCGCAAGTTCGGTCAAAAATCCCGCCTTCAGCCGATCCGCAAAATCCGCATCGGATTCATCCTCCCCTTGAGTCAAGCCGGACGGCTCATCCTCGGCCAGGGGGGGCTCCGCCGCGCTCATCGGCAAAGGTTCCGGGAAAACGGATTCGGCTGTCGGCGCGGCGGTAACAACGTCTTCGGTCCCTCCAGCCTGACGAACCAAAAAAGCCTCCAACGTGGTCTCAAGGGGGGAAACGACTTCGACCGAGTCGAAAGCACGAAAGTCGACGGTCTCCTCGGTCGCAACTTCGGGGGCGGTCTCGACCGCCCCGCCGACGGCGTCAGACGCCGCCGCTTCTTCTTCCTCTTCGGGCTCGATCACCATGCCGCCGGTGTCAATTTCTTCCGCTTCGGGCTCGTCCCCGCTGCCGATGGCGCTGATCTCTTCCGCCTGCGGCTCGATCACCACGCCGACGGGTTCGTCTTCCGCATCAGTGAGCGCTCCAGACGCTGTTTCCGCCGCCACCGCCACTGCTTCCATCACCTCTTCAATGACCAATTCCGCCGCCGATGCGGGAAGGATTTCCGAAGCAGACTCCTGCTCGGTAAGCGCCTCCAGGGCCGTGATCGCGACGCCCTCGGAGCCCCCGCCATCGATGGCCGCTTCGATGGCCGCTTCGATGGCCGCTTCCACCGTCTCGGGAGAGGATTCGGCTACCAGAGCCATCGGCTCGACCGGCGCCACCGCTTCTTCAGCCGCTTCACCAACGTCCGGGGCCAGGATTCCCAGCCGAGTGGCCGTGACCGCCCGATTGGCATGGAACCAAGCATCGATCACCGTCGAATCCGCCCCTTCGGGCTGCCCGAGATTGGCCACCGCACGGGGAGATTTATGCTCCGATTCAAAGGAATCGCTTTCACTTATGGGCTCAGGCGCGTTGTCACCGGCCCAGGGATTAAAGGTTGGCGCAATGGTGGTCTTTTGCCGCTCCACATCCTTGGCAAGGTTCGCCGCCCAACCGTCCGCCTCGCGCACTACCGGAGCTGGGTTCTCGGTCAGGCCCGCCTCGACGGAAGCCCCCTCGGTCTGCCAGGGGTTAAACTCGGGCGTTTGGCGATTTTTCGGTTTCTCCGTCACTTGCTGGACGGAAGGCGCACGGGAAATCGTCCGCGTCGGGGCCTTGGGCGACTCGGAAGGGCGAGAACCTCGACGACCTTGAAGCGACTCCAACAACGCCAACGGGATGGCGCCCGCTTCGAGGGATGCGCCATCTTCATCGATCGACGAGACCGACGAGGGCTCCTCTCCTCCACGGGTGAGACTCATTCCGAACCGGGCGTTTTCGTCACTTTGCAATTCCACAGTCAACGCTGCTCTCCCATGGACAGGCTGCATGGACGTTTGGAAAGGCGTCTCTCAGCTACGGTTCTTCCAAGCCGATGCACAGCAGGCTCCTCACCTGCGGGCGTCGGCTGACGCTTATTGCAGCGTGGTGAACATGCGGCGGTTATCCCGCTCCAGTTCCACCATGATCCCCTGTTTGACGTCGGCGGCGCGAATGGCGCGGTCCAGTTCGCCCGCGCCCGGCGTCGGTTGACGATTGATGCTGACGATAAGGTCGTTGGCCATGATGCCGGCGGCATCCGCCGGAGAGCCGGGGCCCACTTCCTTCACCACCGCCCCCAACTTGACCTGGACACTGGTCCCGGGTCGGGGGGGATTCACCGGAGTCAACTCCATGCCCAACCATTCAAACTCGGTCTTCAGCTTGGCCCCCTGGGGAGACTTTCCCGCCGCGCCCGTCTGGCCAGCCGTCGGGCCGGGAGCGGGAACGGGAACCGCCACCATGGGCGAGACGCCGGGATTGCCCACCATGCCTACCGGCTGGGCGTTGGCGGGAGCCTGCCCGCCTTGCGCCACAGGTTGAACCTTGACCTTAAGATCCTGGGGACGCCCGCTGCGAATCACCGAAACCCGCACCGATTTGCCTTCCTCGCCGGGATCCACGCCCGCCAATTGATTACCGAAATCCTCCGGGGATTTGACCCAGCGTCCATCCAACTTGAAGATGACGTCCCCCGCCACCAGTCCGGCCTTTTCCGCCGAGGAACCGGCCCGCACCGAGCGGACGAACACCCCCTCCCGATAAGGGAAGGTGATGCGTTGCAAGGTGGCAGGGTCGAGGGCCTGCATGTCCGCGCCGAACTCATCGAGGGCGTTGCCCGCAGGACCGGCGACAGACGATGGTTGGGCCACGTTTAGAGCTATGGCCCCGCCAGGTGCCAAGGCGAAACCGGGGCCGTAGCTCATGATCGGCTGGTTCACCGCCAAGCCGCCGCTGCGTGGAACCGCGCCGCCGGGAGCCGGAAGAATCTGATGGCACTGTTCGCACGGACCCCGGTTTTCATGGGGCATGACCGAATTGGCGTAGATGGTCGGGGGCGGACGATTGGCGGCGGCGTTGAACCCCATTTGGCTTCCCAACATGGGATCCAGATTCTCCTCCGGCGTCGGGATGGCCCGCACTAGAAATTCCCGCACCGATTGAGCCGGAACCGCGAAACTGACTCCGGAGAAGGCCCCCGTGGGGGTGTAAATGGCGGTGTTGATGCCGATGACATAGCCGTTCACATCCACCAGCGGACCGCCGGAGTTGCCCTGATTGATGGCGGCGTCGGTTTGAATCAGCCCCTTGTGGCTGATGCCCTCGATCACCATCAAACGATTTTTTCCGGAGATGATCCCTTGGCTCACGGTTTGGTCGAGGCCGAAGGGGCTGCCGATGGCGATCACCGGGTCGCCGACTTGCAGGGGGCGGCTCACGCCGATGACCACTGGCTTCAGGGGGGCGTCCGGGGTGATTTTGAGCAGGGCCAGATCCCGGGTTTCGTCCTGTTGAACGATTTCGGCGGGATAGCGGCTGATCGCCCCCTTGGCCCCGAAGACCGTAACGTTGATCTCCTGGGAGCCTTCCACCACATGAAAGTTGGTAACGATGTAGCCATCCCGGGTAACGATGGTTCCCGAACCGACGCTCTCCATGGCCGGTGTCGCCGAGGGACGGGCGAAACGCAGTTCACCGCCATCCGTCGGCATGACAGGGGCGAGCGGAGCGGATTGGGGTGGGGTGCCGGGAGCGGCTGGGGGAGCCCCGACATAGGCGGCGACATTCCCCGTCCCGGCCCGAATGGCGCTGACGTTGACCACGCTGTGCTTCAAAGCCTTGGCCACGGCGATGAAGGGGGTGACCGATCCGCCATCCACGGGGGCGAAGGCCGCCACCGGCTGGACCCAAGGGGTGGCGAGATTGCCTCTCATCCCCACGGGCGCGGCTCCGGCGACGCTCACGGTCCCCGTTTTTTTGGCGTAGGGGCCGATCTGGGCGTAGTACTTCATGTACCACCAAGTTCCGGCAAGCACGATCGTGGCGAGGACGGCAATCACCACCAGGTACTTGCGCAAATCCTTGGCGCAGTAGACACCTTGGTTGGAATTCATGGTTTCACTCGTCTTTTTCGTCCGAGAGTTCCTCGTTTTCCACCGTCCGCCGACCCCCCACGTCTCGCAGGGAGGTGACGCCCGCCCCCAGCGCCGTCAGGCCGAGCAGAACCAGCAGCAGGGGCATCAACCCGCGCAGGGTTTCGACCACCGACCACCACCAAGCCGAAA
This sequence comes from Magnetococcales bacterium, assembly GCA_015231965.1. GTDB lineage: Bacteria > Pseudomonadota > Magnetococcia > Magnetococcales > JADGAP01 > JADGAP01. The sequence goes on from JADGAP010000019.1 coordinate 26,593, forward strand.
GGCCCCACAATCCCAAGGCGATGGACACCAGTCCGACGATAATGCTGGGCATTGCCTGCGCTCTCCCATTCTTTCAGATACGACGCCGCCCCCGTCCGAGGGGGGCAAGCCATCATGAAGGATGCCTCAAACTTCGTTTTCCCTGACCACCACGCGGGGGTTCAGGAGGGTCAAACCATACGCCATAATCAACAAATTGGCGATGCCAATCAGCACGAAGGGCATGTTGGGCCCGAACCAGTCGAAGAGCATGCCGCCCACGTAGAGAAAGAGGATGACCCCCAGACAGCCCACCGTGTTGAACAGCCCCAGGACCGTTCCCCGCATCTCTCTCGGGGCCACGTCCATGGAGAGAATTTGCGGCGCCAGCAGGCTGCCCGCCTGTCCGAAGCCCAGGATGGCGGAAGGGATCAAAATCCAGCCGCTGAAGGGGTTCATGATCAGACCGATGCCGCAAAAGCCGATGCCGGAGAGACAGAGCCCCAGAACGATGGCCGGAATTCGTCCGAACCGGGCGATGATGTTGGCCCACACGGGAATGGAGAGCATCACCACCACGCCGATGAAGCCGATCATCAGCCCCGCCTGGGCAGCGGCGTGGGTCAGGTCGATCCCCATCAAGGGGGCGAAATAGATGGACCAGGTCATCAAAAACAATCCCACAACCACCATGTCGTTGCGGGAGATAAAGGCGGTGAGCAGGCTGAGAACCAGTCCCCTTTCCTGTCTGACCAGCTGCCAAATGCGCTGGAGGGGCGTTCCTTCCCCCCGGGGGGGCTCATCCTCTTCTTTCCACTCCCCCAGTCGGGGAGCGACATCGATCAAAAATTTCTTGGCCGCCCAGGCCCCGGCCAGGGCGATGACGGAGGTGAGGAGCATGATGACAGTGATCCCCACCTGCTTGGGAATTTGCATCAGGACAGCATAAACCAACGTGGCACCAAAGGCCATCATGAATCCGGCGTTGGCCACCAAGCGCGGGCGGCCTTTCCGGTCGGCGAAATCGCCGCTCAAAGTGGCCAATTGGGGAAGGACCGCCGTCGCCCCCAAGGAGGAAACGGAGCGGATGATGTAGAAGAAGGTCAGACCGCCGATCCCCAGAAATTCGCCGATCTCCCCGCTGAAGGGGGCCAGGGCGGAGGTGACGCCCGCCAACACGAACCCGAGGACGATCAGGGGTACTCGTCCGAAGCGGTCGGACAAGTACCCCATGAAGCCCACAAAAAGCAAATCCAAAACTTCGGTCAAAACTTGGACGTTGGCGTTGACGAACCCGGCGTTTTCCCGTTCAAGCCCCAGTTGGTCGCTGAGGTAGAGGGGCTGTACGGCGAGGATCAGGGTCATGAAGACCATGGAGACCGCCGCCAGCAGGTACAGCGTGTTTTGGTGCCCCTCCTTGACGCGTTGCTGTGTCATGATGGCGCCGACATCCCTTCCCGTCCTTGACTTCAGCGCCTCACAAGGCCCCGGCGACACGGTCGATCAGGGGCAGGCGCCACCGTTTGGCCATCAGCACGGCCACCACGCCGAAGAGGCTCAAAGCCCCGATCAGCAGTGCCGACACGCTGAAAATGTACCCGCCGAGGATCGGCAGGTGCAGGCTAAACATAGCCAAAACGCTCCAGATCCACAAGACCACGCCTTGCCGGGCGTGGAAACGCACGAAGGGTTCGTTGTGGTCGAAAATCAGCGGAATCAAACACAAGACGCTCATATAGCTGAGCAACGCCATGGTTCTGGTTCGCGCCGTGAGGGGAAGCAATGACATGCGGCTTTCGTTCATCGTCGCTCCCAGCAATCAGGTCAAAGCGTCCTGAAGTTCGCCAACGCCTTCTTCGGCGCCGCTGTTCCGCTTCTTCATGTAGGTGTAGATGCCGACGCCCACGGCAGCCACGGCGCCCACCAGAATCACCGGGCCCCAGGCGCCCAACCCCAACCCCAACCCCAGGGAGGTTCCGGTGCCGGACCAGATGGTGCCGCTGGCGCTTTTGGCGGCGATGCTGGAGGCCCCACCGGCGGCGCCAACGTTGCCAACGGCCCCCACGCCCTTGGCTGCGCCCGCGGCGCCTTTGGCGGCGATGCCCTGGGCGGCTCCGGCGGCGCCCTTGGTTGCGGCGCCCTTGGCGGCGGCGACCTCGGCAGCCTCCATTTCGACGCCCAGCGACTTCAACGACAGCGCCAAGTTGGGATCAACGGGAGGAGCGCCGGTGACGCCAGCCACCGTCTGAACGGTGGCCCCCTTGCTCGCACCGCCGCTCAAAAAGGCCTTGACCGCGCCCCCCTTGCCCGCCGCGCCCGCTTCGGGGTGCAGCACCAACCATTTGCCTGCCCCTTGGGACATGACCGGGGCATTGCCCACGGTGAAGCTCTGCCCCACCAAGCTCGATGCCACCTTGGCCCCTTCCACTTTCAGCACGACCACCCCCTCGGCGGCCTTGGCCCCGGCCCCCTTGGGCACGAGAACCAACCATTTGCTGACTCCATCGCCGGCGGTGACGGTCTTGGCCACCGTGAACGATTTGCCCGCAAACGTAGAGAGGGGGGTTCCATTGGCCGCAGCTTCGACCTTGAGCAGCACGGTTTGGTCTATCATGGTCGGCTTCCTTGACTTGGGTTAAGAGAGGATCAAACCAGTCGCAACAATTCTGTTACGTTTCAGATGACGAATCAATCAACGATCACCCTGCACCGCAAAGTACAGTAAACAATGGATCGGCGCATCCCTGTCAAACGTTATAGGTTGAAATTCTGTGCGGCCCCCCCCAACCTCACGGAGGCGCACATTAACCACAATTACTTGATAGATTTTCTGATTTGTGTTGGGTGTAGGATATTTAGGTGGAACATCCAGCTGCACTCGAACCTAATATTACGTGACACTATTTTACAAAAAGAGGGCGCAAAAAAGGGCGACCCTTTTGGCCGCCCACAAAACCACATTGGACTGGCGGCCGTCATAAGGATGGAAACTCAATCAGCCTGGAGGCCTAGAGCCTACCAGAGCACCAGAGCCTACCAGAGCACCAGAGCCTACCAGAGCACCAGAGCCTACCAGAGCCTACCAGAGCCTACCAGAGCCTACCAGAGCCTACCAGAGCCTACCAG
>JADGAP010000019.1:29795-33825 GCA_015231965.1 Magnetococcales bacterium
AGAGCCCTGGGCCGGGTGACGTCCTTCAGATCAGAGCCTGAAGAGAAGTGTACCAGACTATTACCGATAGTCAAAGGAAAAATTTTTTGGCAATAATACCTATTCCATAATCTATGAAATTCTATTGAAGCGAATTGCAACCGTCCCGAGAATGAGCGCGTGCGATTCAGTTCTATCGGATGCGATAGCCTGAATGCTTATCAACCCAATTGGGTGAATACCCAATCACCCCACACTGGCCTTGCGCTTGGCGGTCCAGTCCACGATTTTGTCCTTGCCGCCGGTCATTCGCGACAGCATCTCCAGCCCGGCGCGCACTTGAACCTCCTTGAGGTTGGGATCCGTTCCACTGGCGGCGGGAGTGAGGGTCTCCACCTTGGAAGCGGCGGCGACGCCCATCTCCTCCACCACGGCTGGGGGCTTTTCGGGGGTGCGCTCGCCGCCGCCCAAGCGGCGCAACAGCGTGTCCGCCGCCGAGAGCAGTTCGGCCTCTTGCGCCTGAAGGGATTCCAACTTGCCCTGCAGGCCGGAGACCATCTGGTCGCGACGGGAACGGGGCGGCCCCACCTTCTTGGGCCACTCCATGGTCTCCACCGCCTGCCGAACCGCCTCTTTGAGCTGTTCCCGCAGCAGATAGGCCATCATCGCCTGCATCTGCTCCGCTACAGGGGTCGGCGACTCGCTGTCCACCAGCTTGATATCGACGTTTTGCGGATCAAAATTGGGTTGTTCGACCAGATGTTCCATGGCCGAAGCCAATCGAGGAATGAACTGGTCTGCTTGAGTATCGATCCAGGCCCCCAGTTGATTGGCGAAATCATCCTTCGGCAGCGGCAGGGATTGAAGATCCTCCACCATCTGGGTGTATTTGGAAATGCGCTGTTCCAGGCTGTCCACTTCCTGGGCCAGTTGGAAAAACACTTTTTTGGAACCGTCCGGAGTACTCATGCGCTTTCCCCTATCCCGCACCCAGCTTTGTCACCCGTACCGTCTTGGTCGTGCGGTTCACGGAGCGGCTGTTCCCGTGGAAAGCAAGACCGCCGCTCGTCCCTGCTTATCGACCGAACCGAGCCACGCCATGAATCAATCTTTCCCCACCCCCGCCGGGGTTGGCCGATCATTCATCCATGTTGATATCCATCATGTCCATCGTATCCTCGATGAAATCCACCAGCGACCTCATGTCCAACCCAATCTCCTTCAATGTGTCCTGATCCAGCCCCATGCGGTTGAGGCCGTAGGTGTGATCCTGGAAAAAATCGATCTCAATCGTCGGCTTGCCGCTCTTCCAGGCCAAATATTCCGCCAGATAGTCGGACAGGCGCAGGGTGAACCAAAATACCGCGCCTTCCCGATTGTCGAGGTTGTGGATTGAGCGGACATGATGCCCTCGGATGGCGTTGCTGATCTGCGGCGACATTCCCCACGCCCGCGACATGATCCCGCCAACAATGGCATGGTTGGTTTTGCACGCCCCCTCTTCGTCGGTGATGATCCAGTCGTTGGCCATGACCGAGTCGATTTCCGTCCGGGATTCCCGGTTGAAATAGACGTCGTCGATCTTGAATTTTTTAATCAGCAACGGAATGGCGCTATCGTGGAACAGCCCTGCCATGTAGGCATCCTCGGGGGATATTTCCGTCCCCATCCAGGTGGCGACGAATTCGGCGATACGACCGACGGTCACCGAATGCTTCCACAAGCCGTCAAATTTTTTGGAGGCGGAACCTCCGGCCATCACCTCCCGTAAACTGGCGGTGAGAACCACCTTGACGAAATTTTGCAGCCCTAGCATCGTCACGGCCTGCTGCACTGAACTGATTTTATTCGAACGACCATAAAAGGGCGAGTTGATAATCTTGAGCACCCTGGCCGCAAGACTGGGATCTTGAGAAATCAGTCCTGAAATCCTGGTAAAGGAGGGATTTTTGGATTTGACCTCCTTGTAAATATCCATCACCACTTGCGGCTGGGCGGGAATGCCGACCTGTTTGACGATGGCCTCGGCATCGGCCGTCGCACTGGCGTTCATCACCGTCGGAGCCGCCAAAGCGCCCTTCTGAACTTGAACCACCATATTCCCCCTCCGGGAGCCTCATGACATCGCAATTCCATCGCGATGACTTGCTTGAAACAGGGCTGCTATTCCCCGTGAAATGCATTAGCGTAGGTGAGCGCGGAGGCCCGTGGAGAAAAGACCAGCGCAGCGAATGATTATCACTCCCATCAGAGCCACCTCTAATTAGAACCTTAGCCAATTTACTCCGTTTTTGCAAGAAGAGCCTGAAGACGGCCTTGGGCGTCTTCAATCAAGGGGGAATGGAATCCGCACAACCGGGAGATATCCTCCAACAGGTCGCGCAGGTCGCTCCCCTTGATACCGAGAACGTCGAGGGGCGCGACTACGGATTCCGATGTCCTCGGCGAAAAGGTCAGGTGGTTCTCCTCCCCCGCCCCATCCTTTGGAACAAGCGCCTCCCGGAGGAAGACGGCCAGGCGCAGAATCAGCCAGATGCGGGGATCCTCCAGAGTCTCCAGAAGCTCCTTGTCCGCCCGGTGATGAAAGCGAATCGCCTGACAGACGGAATCCGGCGCTCCCCAGATGCGGGCCATCAGCTCCCCCGCTTCGGCATGACGATTGCCGTGCTCCTCCCCCATCACCGGCAAGGCCCCGTCATGGAGCAGCCCGGCTTGGTAGGCGTCCTCCGGCGAGATGCCCTCCCCCGCCCACAGGGCGACGTATTCGGCGATGCGCGCCACATCCACCGAGCGCCGCCAAACCGCCGAGCGTTGCAAGGCCGCCGGATCCCGCTCCATGGGAGTGGAGAGGGCGATCAGCCCCATTTTCGAGTGCCCATCCAGTTCCACCAGGGGGAGAATCCGCCGAATCCGCTCCACGGTGACAGGTTTCTGGAAAAACGGCAGGTGTCGGACTTCCGTCGGTCCCTCCCCTTCACCGGGAAACTCCGTCAACAATCGCGAGACTGGGTTGAAGCGAAACAGCCCGCCGGACGTGGGCCCCACCAGCACCTTGAGAATCGCTCCTAGAGGAAACGGGGCCACAGCGGACTGCGCCATTTCCGGCGAAGCCCGGGGACTTTCATCCGCCCGTGCCAGTGAACCCGATGCCCTGCCCATGGTCTTGCTGCGCTTTCCGCTGTGGAGGAGGCGTTGATTCCGCCCTGCTTGGAACGATTGATCATGCTTCATGCAATGTTCAAGCCAGAACATCTCTTCACTCACAACGTGTTACGCAAACTGCCGTTGACCCACTGCTCCGCGTTCTTCTCCAAGTCCTCGGAAGTGCACGACCAAATTGGACTAGGCGACGTGGCGACACACCATCTGCTGAAGCTTATCGGCCAGTGGGGGGGTAGCAGCCGCCCCATGGCAGACTTGCAATTCCCCAACTGCCGTGATCACATGTCACCACGAACGAGATCGCCCAGCCCCACGACCGGTTTTTGAAAACCTTGCTGTCCGACCCAGAGAGGGCGGGAACCTTGCTGCGGGAGCGACTGCCCAAGGCGGTAGGGAAGCTTCTCTCCCCCGAGCCACCTGAACTGGTGGACGGAACATTCGTTGACGAGGAACTCCGTGCCCACCTGACGGATCGGATTTTTAAGGCCAGAACCATTTCCGGTCGGGTGGCATTGCTTTACTGCCTGATTGGGCACAAGAGTTCCCCAGAGCGGCGCATCGCTTGGCAAATGCTGCGGTACATAATGCGCATCCTGGAGCAGTGGGAGCGGGAACACCCGGATTGGACGCTACTCCCGGCCATCATCCCCTTCGTCTTCTACCATGGCGAGCAGGAGTGGCAGATCCCTGGCGAATTTCTGGCCCTGGTGGATGCCGAGGAGGAGTGGCGGCCCATTCTGCTGAACTTCCGTTGGGAGTGTTAACCAAAGAGCGATACCACATCCTCAATGTCTCCGTTCACATGGAATCGGGCGAAGAGGCTCATGGTCAGGTCTACCATCTCCCGTGTCTTTGAAACTACGACTGTCTTCCGCCTGAAGCGGGCGAA
>JADGAP010000001.1:0-32015 GCA_015231965.1 Magnetococcales bacterium
GCTGTTTCGATGCTTCAGGCTGCCTGAATCGGTTTACTGAGCTGAACGGTTACGAAATTCAGCAAAAAATACCATCTGTCCAAAGGGCGTTGCCGACTCTTGATCGTCCCATCGCACATGGATCCCGCCTCCAGGCGTCACCAGTCTCAAGGCCGTCATCACCTCTTTCCGACCCGCTTCCTCACGCCTTTTCGCTTCACCCATTTGGTGACTCCATGACTGGAAGGTTTACCCAATCTTCCAAGTACATTACACCTTCTCGCCCCATGTCAACTGCCGGATCTAGGATCATGGAACTCGACCTTTTGGTTGCGGCCATGCCGCGCCATGACTCTAAAGTCCAGCCCCCTCCGTCAACCAAGGGATCAGGTAGTCCGGGGCTTGACCGCGCACGTCCCGCCACATCTCCCCGTGATCAGGTTCCCGGGGTAGGGCGAAACGATGCGCCGCTTCTTCCAGCAGGGCCAGCAGATCGTCCAGTTGGCCTGGGGTGTGGGTGGCGTTGATCGTGAGCCGCAGCCGGGGGCGTTCCACCGGGGCCAGGGGGGCGACGATGGCCGGACACAACACCCCCCGCTCCAGCAAAAAATTTTCCACCCTCCGGGCCGTCTCCACCGTCGGCAGGAACAGGGGCAGGATGGGCGACCAGCGCCGGGGGATGGGAAATCCCAGGTCCAGCAATCCCTTCAGCAGTCGGGCGACGTTGCCCCACAGCCGCGCCCGCCACTGGGGCTCCTGTTGGAGAATCTCCAGGGCCGCCAGGGAGGCCGCCGCCTGTTCCGCCGGCAGGGGCGAGGTGAAGCGATAGCCCGAGGCGGTGAAGCGCAGATAATCCACCACCGCCTCCGAAGCGGCGAGAAAGCCTCCCATCGCCCCCAGGGCCTTGCTCAGGGTGCCCATGCGCAGGGGGATGCGCCCTTCCAGTCCGAAATGTTCCCCCGCCCCCCGCCCGCCGGGGCCGAAGACGCCGGTGGCGTGGGCCTCGTCCACCATCAGGGCGGCACCGTGTTCTTCCGCCAGGGCGACGATCTCCGGCAGGGGGGCCAGATCCCCCTCCATGCTGAACACCGTGTCGGTGACGATCAGGATCCGCCGCCCCCGCAACCCGTGGAGTCGTTGGGCCAGATCCGCCGCGTCGCCGTGGCGGTAGCGCTGACAGGGGGCATGGGCCAGTCGGACGCCCATCTGGATGCTGCGATGGTTCAGGGCGTCGGAGAGGATCACCCCCTCGCCGTCCCCCTCCCCCGGTTGGGCGGGAAGGGCGAAAAAGCGTTCGCACACCCGCCCGGCGTCCATCAGGGCGGGGATCACCGCCACGTTGGTCAGCAGTCCGGTGGCGAAGGTGAGGCAGGCCTCGCTCCCCTCGAAGGCCGCCAGCGCCTCTTCCAACTGGCGCAGCAGGGTCAATCCCCCCCCCAGCCGACGGGATTCGGTGGTGGCGTGGCCGAACTCTTCCAGCGCCCGCCGGGCCGCCCGCCGCACCGCCGGATGACGGCTCAACCCCAGATAGTTGTTGGAGGCGAAGGAGACATACTCCCGCCCCCCCATGCGCACCGTGGGGGCGGGCAGGTTCTCCACCTCCCATTCGTCGGTGAGCCAGCCCGCCGCCCGCAGCCGGTCGCGGCGATCCGTCACCGTGGCCAGTAGGGAAGAGGAGTATGAATGGGGTCGGGACATGCGCTTTCAACACTGCCGAAGGGAATGGGGGGACGCCAAGCTTGGCCACAATACGCCGCCCCCTTCCAACTGACCACCCCCTTCCCTCCGAATCACGCCGCCTTTCCGTCAAAAAAAATCCCCCAAGCGGGGGAGGTCATTCTCTTGTTCATCACCGCGTAATCGTTTCAATGGGGGAAGTCAGCACCCTGCCGACCGGTGACGTCCGCTCTGATGGGCCGCCGTGGCGGCACCCAACCAAGCGGAAATTTCTGCCCGTTGCAACATGTTCACGGACTCCTCCAACAATTGTCCCTTGCGCAGCAGTTCCATGATCAAGTCAATCGCCATTGCGAGAATCTCCCTGCAATAGCTTTCACACGGTTTCGGTTCGCATGCCTCGCAAACGCCGCGCCATTGTCTTCTTGCTACATCAATGCTCTCCAATTGCTCCCCGGTCCAGGCCGAATACCAGACTTTCGTTTGGATATCGTGCATCACGTTCACCGCAACCAGTTCCGCCTCGTCCCCCGAAATACCCGGAATGGCCGCCAACGCGATTTTCTGGAGCATGGCCGTCAGCCCCGCCTTGATCTCGCTCTCAATTCTTGTCGCCACATCCCCGAACTGCTTTCCGAGAGTCTGTGCATTCCTATAAAATTCCGCTTTCTTGATCAGGCTTCCTTGGGCTCCCACCCCTCCTGAAAATGCTGGCGTACCAGCATAGTGATCAAGAAAACTCTTGCACGCTCCGCTGCAAAGAACCTTTAACTGTGACTCATATTCACCCACGATTGAAACCATCTTGAGATTATAACTTCTCAATAAACGCCGATTCAATACTATCGACGCTAAATCGTTATAATAATTTGATATGTCATCGCAATTCGCTGGTGGCACTCCACAATTCAGCAGAGCTTGTAGAATTCCGTTCTTCCGCACCTGAATCTCTTCGTCAGACAAAGGGATCAACATGGTCATTGCGGGTCTTCCTTCCCTAGCGACTGGGCCGCAACTTTGAATGTTTTCGTTTTTTCCTGGAAAAATCGATCATATTCCTCATCGCTCATCGCTTCCACGGACGCCATGAATTCCGAAGCCGCCGCATCGCGCTCTGGTTCGATGCCAGGGTCTGTCGGGCCTTGCGACTCCCGGCGGGCCGCCGCGAGAAAAATAAGCGCCAGGCTTTGAGGGGAGAACTCGAAGTATCTCAGACCGGTCACCAGATCGTGCAAAAGCTCTGGGCTCAACTCCACCCGGTAGCGCACCTTGTGCGTACTCAGCAGATTTTCGGTCAATCCCAAACCGACGATCGCGGCGACGAACTCGTTGAGAAAGAGACGAAGCGAACCGAGGGAGTCGTTGCCTGGAGGATCCTGGAAAAGCTCCCGAATGGTGCCGACGCACTGAGCTTCCGCCTGTCGCATGACGGGGTCCGTTTGCGCTGGTTCACGCTGCAACCAACTTTCCAGCCCAGCCAATTCATCTTGGTAGGAGATCAATCGCAACGGTTTGTAACGGGCTATATTGTACGTTAACAATGCGGATTTTTTTCCGCACGAAGGCTTCTTAAGATGATAAACACCCTTGTAAACATTAATCGCCATCAGCGTCTTACGAATCACCTCCTCGAGTACGACATCATCGCAGGCGATTTTGACCCCCAGCATCTCCTCGACATGGGTCACGGCCTGCTCGACAAGCTTGGCGAAATCCTTCGCCTTGAGCTTGTCGCCACGCTCGGTGGATTCACCAGGCCCCTGATCCTTTTCATCCCCTTCCGGATGCCCCTTCATATCTTCCGGTCTACCGCCACAGCCCTCCATCCCTGACCCTGCCTTTCTTTCCCGCCCCTCGTCCATTTGGGAATCAACCCGGCACCCAATCGGCTGTCGCTATCCAAATAACTCAACTCAACCGCTTACGCGGCGGAAGGTGCGTCCGCAATCGGACCTTGGCTTTGTCCCTGCAAAAGCCATCTGGCCCCATGGACCGCGGTAGTGTTGGACAAATACCAACGATTTCCCCGGGCCAAGGCCTCATCGGGATGCTGGATGTAGTCGGAGTTGTCGCAGAACGGGCGCTCGGTCTTGTTCAGAACGCCGCCCTCCTTGAACGCCGCTCCAGCCTCCCGCTCCGCTTCGCTCCCGAGAAATCGTGAGAAATCCTTGCGCATCGACATCGCTCCAAAAGGGGGGTTAAGGGCGGCCTCGCAGGGCCGCGAGACACTAAAACATTGAAATGAAAGCGCATTCCAACACTCTCATTCCACGCTACGCCCGGGCACGGGGCATGAAAGGATCCGGCGAGGGAGGGGGGTGCCGAGTCCTGTCGCGCAGAAAATAGCCGAAAAGTTCCATGAAAAGAAGAGATAATTTTCCCTCATACAAAAATATAATCCTCTCGACGCAACGCGCACCGCACCGCAGGGGGTGCCATCTTGCCCCACCTTGACGCGCCATCCCCCCCCAACGGGCACTGGGAAACACGCCCCCCCCCCTCCGCCGAACCCCTTCCGTCGGCGACATTCCAGCCTCCTCGGGAACATTTTCCGGCTCGCCCGGGGCGAGACTACATCATGTTTCATTTCTACGCCATCCGCATGAAGAACACCTTATCACTGAACTTAAGAATCTATTCCGCCTAGGAAAGTTCTATAACATAATGTAGGATTGTAACAATATTCGTTATGGTTCTTATCGGCCCGCTTGGTGAAAGATTTAGCAATTTTTCACCAAATTTTCAACCGAAGAAAGCAGCACCCGCCCCGCCTGTTCGGCGACGAGGGGTCCGGGTCGGCGGCGGGGGATTTCGGCGGGAACTGAGGTTATCACGCGCGGGGAAAGGGCGATTCAGCGGGGAGCGGCGGAGGATTCGAGAGGCGAGGCGGCTTCGGCGTGGAGTTTCAAGCCCAGGGCCTGGATCACCTTCATCACCGTGGCGAACTCCGGGTTGCCGTCGGCGGAGAGCGCCCGATACAGGCCCTCGCGGGAAATGCCCGCGTCCAGCGCCAATTGACTCATGCCCCGAGCGCGGGCGATCACCCCCAGCGCATGGGTCACCAGCGCGGGATCCCCTTCCGCCAGGCAGGCATCCAGGTAAAGCGTCATCTCCTCTTCGCTCTTGAGGTATTCGGCGGCGTCATAACGAGAAAACGTTTCGCCCATGGGTCACTCCTTCCATTCCTTGGCGATGCGCAGGGCATTGACGATGTCGGCATCCTGGCTGCGCTTGTCGCCGCCAGCCAACAACACCATGAGCATGGAGCCGCGTTGCATAAAAATAGATCCGATAACCGGGACCATGATCGATCCGCATTTCCGAGACGCCCTCGCCCACTGGTTTCATGTCCCCGAGATTGCCACAGGCGGCGCGGTCAATCCGGGCGAGAATCCGCATGGCGGCCCGGCGATCCTTCAGACCGCACAACCACCGTTTAAACGTCTCGCTTTGCAGGATGTCGATCATGAAGAGATTGTGAACTGTGGGTTACAGACCGTCAACAGAAATGCTGTCGATCTCCTCAAGCCCGGGGGGGATCTCCAACCCTTTCCACCAGCACCCGCGCCGCCTGTTCGGCGACGAGGGGGTCCGGGTCGGCGGCGAGGCGTTGCAGGGCGCGGCGTTGGTCGGCGTCATCCCGCTGGGCCAAGGCGTTGCCCAGGGCGATGGCGACGTTGCGCAGCAACCGACCGCGCTTGATCCGCAAGACCGGGGTTCCGGCGAAGCGGGCGCGGAAGGCCGCCTCGTCCAGGGCGGCCAGTTCCACCAGCGAGGGGGCGACCAGGGGGGGGAGGGGTTGGAACTCCGGCCAGGGCGAGGCCGACGGGGCGAATCGACCGAAGGGACAGGCGGTCAGGCAGTCGTCGCAGCCGTAAATCCGATTCCCCAGGGGGCACCAAAATTCCTGGGGAATCACCCCCTTGTATTCAATGGTGAGGTAGGCCAGACAGCGGGAGGCGTCCAGGCGGTAGGGGGTGAGGCAGCGGGTGGGGCAGGCGTCCAGGCAGCGGGTGCAGCTTCCGCAGTGGTCTCCTTGCGGCGCGCTGGGGGGGAGATCGAGGGGGAGGAGAATTTCCGTCAGCAGCAGCCAGGGGCCGTGGCGGCGGGAGATGAGCAGGGCGTTCTTGCCCTGCCAGCCCAGACCGGCGGCGACGCCCAGGGGTTTTTCCAGCAGCGGGGCGCTGTCCACCGCCACCCAGGCGGGGAGTTCCACGCCCCAGGCGCGACGCAGCCGTTCCAGCACCGCCTCGGCGCGCTGCCGCAACACCGTGTGATAATCGGGGCGGGCGGCGTGGGCGGCGATCACTCCCCGACCGGGGTCCGACGGCGGCCCGGGGGATTGCGGCGGCGGGGCGAGGGCGGCCAGGGCGATCACCGAGCGGGCCTCGGGACGCCAGCCCCGGGGATCGGCCCGCCGCGCCGGATCCCGAGCCAGCCAGGCCATGCCGCCGTGACGCCCTTCCGCCAGCCAGCCGGGCAGGTGTTCCGCCCCCGGCGGCGGTTCGGCCCGGGCGATCCCCGCCAGGACGAACCCTTCCGCCCGCGCCGCCGCCGCAATCGCCTCTCCCTGTGGATCCACGCCCCACCCCTTATAGTCATCCCATTTCAGATTGGCGCATTGGAAGATTGATGGAGCAAGGAACTCATTCCCCAAAATAGACCGTCATTCCCGCGAAAGCGGGAATCCAGGAAAGCCAATAGGCGAATGGCTCACTTCAAAAAAACGGAAAAGGAGCTTGGTTACTCGTGGCAATGTCTGCATTTTCCTCCCCCGCCCCTGGATTCTCGCTTCCGCGGGAATGACGATGGTGTGTTTGAAAAAATGGGTTGCATCCCCTGACGCCGCTTGAGGTCATGCCCCATTTTTAATTGGAACATCCATCCACCGTCTCGGGATGCCGTGAGGGCCTTTAGGATCCTTGGGAGGAATCCTCGTCCTCGCGCTTGCGCAGAGCCCGGGGGTGGGCTTGGTCATAGATTTGGGCCAAGCGGGCGAAATCCAGATGGGTGTAGCGTTGGGTGGTGGAGAGGGAGGCGTGTCCCAGCAGCTCCTGAATCTCCCGCAAGCCCGCCCCCGCCTGCAACAAGTGGGTGGCGAAGGCGTGCCGCAAGGCGTGGGGCGTGGTTCCCTCGGGCAACCCCAGACGCAACCGCGCCGCTTCCAACAAACGCTGCACCGCCCGGGGCGTCAGCCGCTCCCCCCGCGCCCCGAGAAACAACGGACCATTGACCGACAGGGGCGGAACCGCCTGCGTCACCGCCGTCAAATAACGTCCGATGGCCTCCCGCGCCAGCTTGCCCACCGGCACGATGCGCTCCTTGCCCCCCTTGCCCAGCACCCGGGCCTCGCCATGGCGGCCATCCACGTCGAACCGATTGAGCCCGCACAACTCCCCCACCCGCAACCCGCTGCCGTAGAGCAGCTCCAGCACCGCCAGATCCCGCAACTCCAGCCACGGCTCCCGGGGGCGGGGACGTTCCGCTTCCAGAATCACGGGGGCGCTCATCAGGCGGGCGGTGGGCTCCTCGGCGGGGGCGCGGGGGAGCCGCTTGGGCAGTTTGGGCGGGCTGATCAACGCCGCCGGATTGTGGGTCGTCACCCCGTCCCGTTCCAAAAATCGCCACCACGCCCGCACCGCCGCCATCCGCCGGGCGAGGGTGGTCTTGGCCAATTTTTGCCCCAGGCTCCAACTCAAGAAGGCGCGCAGGCTCTCCGGTCCGGCGGAGGTCACATCCTCCCGGGTCATGGAGCGGTGGTAGCGCGCCTCCCAAAAATCGGCGAAGGCGTGCAAATCTCGCAAATAGGCCGCCACCGTGTGGGGCGACAGACGACGCACTTCCGCCAAATCGCGGCGAAACGCCGCCATGTGGGGGAGGTCCGGCAAGGGCGGAATCAACGGCGGGGCCAGGGGCTCCGGCACCCCTGCGGTGGACTGACCGGAAGAAGACGATGAGCCACGGGTCGCCAATTCACCCCTCCGGAAGCCGCTTGCGCAGGAAGAGGGCCAGACACTCCGCCAAATTTTCCACCAAATCGTTGGAATGGCCCGGCATGAAACGGCTGGGCAACTCCCCCCCCAGATTGAGACTGCCCAACATCTCCCCCCGGAATATCAGGGGCAGCAGCAGTTCGGAGCGCACCCGATAAGTGGCCTCGCCAAAAAAGAGCGCCCGATTGATCCCCTCCCGCCCCACCCGCACCACCGGTTTGGGGGGATCGCCAAACACCCCCCACAGCTCGCGACGGGGGATGATGAAAAATCGTCCCCGCAGCGACTCCGGCCACTCCCGCCCGGCGGGCCACACCCCCTCCTCGCCGCTGCTCAAGGCAATGGTCACCCGGGGCAGCTCAAAGGCCATTTCCAACGTGGTGGTGGTCTTGAGGGTCAACTCCTCCCAGGTTTCGCTGAGGGCCATCTCCACCTGGATGGCGTGGAAGGCGTGGTAGATCGCCTCGTTGCCCCGCACCCGCTCCACAATCTCATCCAACTGCTGCTGAATGGCTTGATTTTGCCGCCGCAGATATTCCAGGCGCCCCGTCTCCAGGTCCACCACCTTGCCGCCGGAGGGCAAGGCCTGGGGCAGCAGGTCTGGATGGCGTCCGAAAAAGTCCGGACGGGCCAACAGCCACGCCCGAACCTCCTCCTCGCCCAACGGCGCCGCCTCTCCCGTCTCTTGATTCGCCGTCGGATCCCTCCCCCAATCGTTCATGCTTGCTCCTCCGCTTGCCGTGTTCCACCGGCTTTCGCCCCGTTGGCCGCCCCGTGGCCCAGCCATTTTTCTCTGAATTCGCCCATCTTACCCTGATGCGTTGACGGCATCGATCATAAATCATATTATTAGATGGATCTAATATAAGATCTTCCTGTTCCCATCCGTGACCGAGGTGTCC
Organism: Magnetococcales bacterium; assembly: GCA_015231965.1. GTDB lineage: Bacteria > Pseudomonadota > Magnetococcia > Magnetococcales > JADGAP01 > JADGAP01. The sequence goes on from JADGAP010000001.1 coordinate 8,552, forward strand.
CGTGGCGTGTGATTTCGACGAGGAGAACATCGAGAAGGCGGCGCGTTGCATGAAGGCCCTGGCGCATCCCCTGCGCTTGAAGGTCATCGCCGCCCTCAACGACAAGGAACTGTCGGTGCAGGAGTTGGTGGAAGCGGTGGGCACCACGCAGTCCAACGTTTCTCAGCACTTGACCATCATGCGGGATAAGCAGATCCTCGCCTCGCGCCGGGTGGCCAACCAGGTTTTCTACCGGGTCGGCGACTGCAAGGTGCTGGATCTGGTGGCCCTGACCAAGCGAATTTTCTGCAATCAGGCGGGAAGCGGAATCGCCGGTCTGGCGGTGGGGGTGGGCGGCGCGCTGCCGGGCGGCGGTGCGGAGTAAACCCGGGGACGCCGTTGGCGACCTCTCCCCGTCGCCTTGCGGCGGGAGGACGAAGGAACGTCGCCCCTTGCCCCCCGCATCGAGGATCTCCCTTTCCATTCTTCCGTGGCTCTGAACGAGGTGACGCCATGCAGTGGCTGGCGGAAAACAGTCTGCTTCTCCTGGGAATCCTCTTCCTGTTGACCATGACGCTCAAGGGCCCGATGATGGCCCGGGCCTATGGCATCCGGTCGATTACGGTGCATGATCTGGCCAAGCTTCTGGCCGAGTCCAACCCGCCGCTGCTGCTGGACGTGCGCACCCTGCCGGAGTTCAACGGCGGGCACGTCAAACAGGCGGTCTCGGTTCCGCTGTGGGAGGTGCGCAAGCGCCTGGATCATCTGCGCCAGGAGGGGGAAGGACGTCCTGTGGTGGTGATCTGCCGCAGCGGCAATCGCTCCCTGCAAGGGGCGGTGGCGCTCAAGCGGGCGGGATTTCAGGAGGTGATCAACGTCGTCGGCGGCATGGCCAACTGGGAGGCCCAAGGCTATCCGATCAAAAAATAGGCCACGTCGCTCAACAGGGGCGCGCCGGAGAGGGCTCTGGGCTTCGACCGTTCGGGGATGGACTGCAAGACGTAACTATTCAGCACCCCCGATTTTTTGGGGAGAAATCCGGAATTAGGTGAAAATCTGGTCGCCTACGGCGACGATTGGGCGCGCTACGCGAATGCTGAAAAACGCATTCGCTTCTCTTGAAAGCGCGCCAAAAGAACAAAAACAAATGCAAGATCAAAAGCGAAAGTCAAAACCCCAGGGCTCCGCCCCCCGCCTTCGCGGGGGCAGGCTCTGGACCCGCCAGGGGGATGATCCCCCTGGACCCGCAGTCGCAAAAGCGGGGGTGGTGAATAGTTACTGGATTTTCGCTGATTGACGGACCAACTTCCGGAAGGGTCTTCGGATCGGCTATTTTTCCCGCAGCCGCAGCCGGACTTCGGCAGCGGCTGCGAGCAGCTCATAATGGAGCCCCGTGGCAGAGGCGACGAACCGATTGGCTCTGTTGGAATAAAGCGTCAAACGTAATGATTGGGTTGCTGCTGATGGATAGATCAACTTCCGGCCCGGTCTTTAGAACGGCTGTTTTTCCCGCAGCCGCTGCCGGACTTCAGGCAGCGACTGCGAGCAACTCTCAATGGAGCCCCTTGGCAGAGGCGACGAACCGATTGGCTCTGTTGGAATGAAGCGTCAGGCACCATTCTCAGGATTCCTTTTTAATTCAAACGGGATATCCGGTATTGCGCCAGACTTTGTCCCAGGGACTCAGGGATCGAAACCATCGATCACTTGACCCTCATATCGTTCTTGACGGACTTCACGCCGTTGATGCCTCGCGCCACATCGATCGCTTTGTGGATCGCGGTCTGCGAAGCGACGAAGCCGCTCAGTTGAACCACGCCCTTGAAGGTCTCGACGTTGATCTCACCGGACTTCAGCGTGGGATCATCGAAGATGGCCGCCTTCACCTTGGTGGTGATGACACTGTCATCGATGTATTCTCCGGTCCCCTCCTGAGTGGCAGTGGACGCGCAACCCACGGTGGACATCAGCGTCACGGCAAGGAATAGGGCGGTGAGGTACGTTCTGGTTTTATTCATGATTGATTTCTCCCAAGTAAGTTGAAATGGACTTTCCGAGGCGGTTCCCTGTTTGGGAAGCGCCCCTGAAGCCATTCACGCGCTAACCAATGGCCCTCTGCGGAATACGGCGTGGTAGATCACCAGCAGCACCACGGCGCCGACCACCGCCACCAGCAGACTGTAGAGGTCGAAGCCCACAACCCCCGCCATTCCGAAGGCGTTGAAAAGCCAGCCTCCGAACACCGCGCCGACGATGCCGATCACGATGTTCAAAGCCACATCACGACCCGTTCCGTTGACGATTCTGCTGGCGATGAATCCGGCGACCAATCCAAGCACCACCCATAACAATATCGACATGGCGACCTCCAGAAAATTGAGATGTTGGGCCGCGATGGGCTCGGGGAAGAGACCGCACGGCGAACCATTCCAAAAGCTTGAGAACAGGTTATCGCCCATGTCCGGCGCGGTCTGTTCGGTGACGCACACATTGCAGTGAATTATTTCCGAAAATAGTGAATATCGAGCCCATTCAATGAGTCCCCCGCGAAATGTGGCCAATATCATATCGACGGAACTGGCAACAGACTGATTTCGCTAGGAACTCCCATGCCGATCAATGGGAGATTCTTGCCTTTTTCAGGGGACTCATTCAATGAGTCTCCCTGGAAAAGTCCCTCATCGGCTTGAGAATGCATATCAACATGTTGATATTATTTTGTTTATTATTTTATTCTGCGGCCGCGTGACTTATTGATACAATATGGAATCGCCTCAAGGGCACCTTCTTCTTTCGGGAGAATCATTGAGGAGTCCCCCGAAAAAGAAGGCCTTTCATCGGCTTGAGAGCGTCGCGCAACATGTTGAGGTCATTGAATTTGCGCATGGATCGCAAATTGGCTCAACTTCTTGATAAATAAGTAATCAACTCAAGGACACCGACTTTATTTTCGGGGATTCATCGTTGAAGTAGACCAAGCGCCCGTTGGACACTTCGCATTTCCAATATGTTCCAGGGAGGGAGGAACTTTCGGGACGTCGCCGGCAGGAGGGGATCGCTCACCGGCGGAATTGGCGGTCTTACTCCCCTTCGCCGCCGACAAGGCGGATCAGGTTGGAGGGTGGCTCCTCGGGGGAGGGGGCGGGGCGCTGAATTTTTTTCAGACGTCGCCACAGCGAGACCCGGTCGATGCCCAGGGCCTGGGCGGCGAGGGAGTGGTTCTCCCCCACCTGACGGCAAACCCAGAGCAGGTATTCCCGCTCCATCTCTTCCAGGGTGAGGAAGCGTCCGTCTCGCTGCTGAAGGATGGGCGGGGTTTCGCCGCGCAGTTCGCCGGGGAGGTCGAGGAGGGTGATTTCGGGGCCGTCGCCCAGGGCCATGGCCCGTTGCACCATGTTTTTCAGTTCCCGAACGTTGCCGGGAAAGGGGTATCCCTCCAGCACGGCCAGGGCGTCGGGGGCGATCCCCTGGGGTTGGGGCGTCGGCGAGTCGGGACGGGGCGGAAAGTGGCGCATGAAATAGGCGATGAGCAGCGACACATCCCCCCGGCGCTCCTTGAGGGGCGGCAGGTGGAGATGGATGACATTGAGGCGGTAAAAAAGATCCTTGCGGAAGCGTCCGGCGGCGGCGTCCTCAAGGATGGGGCGGTTGGTGGCGGCGATGACCCGCACGTCCACCGGGGTGGGATGGAGCGCCCCCACCCGCATCACCTCCTTTTCCTGGATCACCCGCAGCAGCTTGACCTGCATGATGGGAGGCATCTCGCCGATTTCGTCGAGAAAGAGGGTTCCCCCCGCCGCCACTTCCACCAATCCGGGCTTGTTCTGGGCGGCCCCGGTGAAGGCCCCCCGGACGTGACCGAACAGCTCGTTGCCCACCAACTCCTCGCTCAAGGCACCGCAGTTGATGGCCACGAAAGGCCCCTCCCGTCGGGGGCTGGAGCTGTGAACCAGGCGGGCCAGCAACTCCTTGCCGGTGCCGGTTTCGCCGGTGACCAACACCGGCAGGTCGGAGCCCGCCACCTTGCGGGCCTGGGCGAGCAGCGCCTCCATCGCCGAATCTCGGGTCACCAGACGAAAGCGACCCTCCCCCTGACCCGGGGCGTCGCCGGGAAGAGGCGGATTCCCCTCCCCCTCCCGCCCGCGCAACGCCTCGCCCACCGCCGCACGCAGGGCGTTGAGTCGGATGGGCTTTTCGATAAATCGGCAGCGCCCGTGGCGGGTCAGGCGGGCCAGTCCGGCGGAATCCCCGGCGGCGGCGACAAAGAGCGCTTCCGCTCCCGGACGCAATACCCGACAGCGCAACAACCACCGTTCCGCCTCGGCGACGCCGTCGCTCAGCCCCCGCACCACCACATCCACGTCATGATCCGTCAGCCACGCCAGGGACGCTTCGCCGGAGTCCGTCGCGGCGACCCGATACCCCTCCCGGGTCAGCACATGTTCCAGATTGCGCCGCGCCGCCTGATCCCCCTCGACGATCAAGACGCGCCCCGACTCTCCCATGATCCCCTCCCCCATTCCGCCCATCGCATGGTCAAACCGGGTTCAGCCGGTCGGGGTTCCGGGCCAGCGCAGCAGGACGGTTTCGCCCCCGTCATCCCGTCGCGCTTCCAGCGTCACATCCTGTCGCCGCAACAGGCGCCGCCACACCCGGAGCATGACCTCCTCCCGCGCCGCGTCCTCCTCTCCCGCTCCGCCCGGGGCGACGCGGGAGATCGGACCGTTTTCCCGGGACCGGGCGCGGTGGGCGATGAACGCCGCCTCCACCCCCTCTCGTCTTGGACCCTCGCCGAGGGCGGAATGATCCCCCGGCGTTGGGGAAATTCGTCGCCCCCGCAGAATCACCGACCCGCCCCCCCCCCCCCTCGCCCCGGCTCGTTCGATGAGGTGGATCCAGATGGGCGGCAGCATCCCCGGGCGGGTGATCACCACCAGCCCCTCGGGACACTCCACCCCCAGGGAGACCCCGGGGGGCAGATGACCCCGGGCTGTGGCCAACGCCTCCCGGATCAGTTCGTCCAGCGCCGCCGGCTGGGGGTCCATCCCCTCCTGTTCCAGCCAGGGGGGCAGGCGCTCCAGCAGCAGCCGGGTGAACTCGGCCTGCTGATCGATGCGGGTCAGCATCTCCCGTTGGGTGGGGTCGAGTCCGGGCTCTTCCAGCAAAATTTGGCACGAGGTGGAGATGTTGCCCAGGGGATCCCCCGTCTCGCGGGAGATCTCCCCCAGAGCGGCGGCGACGGCGGCGGACTTGAGGGGGCGCAGTCGCGCCTCCTGTCGCTGTTCCGCAAAATTCAGCAGCCGATTGATCTCCGCCGTCAGCGGCGCGGCCAGGGAGGGGGCGGGGGATTCGGGGAGGCGGGGGAGTTCTCCCCGGGCGACGCGGGCCAGGGCGTCGCGCAGTTCGTCCAAGGGGCGGGTGACGTGATGATGGAGCCGCCATCCGGCCCATCCCACCAAGGCCAGCAAGAGCAGGCTGATGGCCCCCACCGTGCCACGAAAAACCGACAGGGCCTTGTCCTCCCGGGTTTGATGGTCGTTTACCAGACGTTCCGCAGTCTTGATCAAGGCGCGGCTGATCAGGTGAAGCTCCCCCTCCAGGGTGGATTCGGCGGCGGGGTTGGCCGCCAGCTTTTGCGGCAGTTCCTGAAACAGGGCGCGGTAGTGGTTCAACGGCGGATCCAGCAGGGACTGGACCTCCTTCTCCCCCGCCTCCTCCAGGGATCGGCCCATCTCCGCCAGCCGCCGCTGGGCCAGATCCACGTAGTCCAGGGCGGAGGAAAAATCGTTTTTGTGACGATAGAGGAAATAGTTGTTTTCGTAGCGGCGAATTTCCAGCGTCAGATTGAGCAGGGTGGAAAATTGCCGCCCCCCGGCGAGACGGGTTTGCATGTCGTGAACGCTGACAAAGGCCCACGCCGCCAGTCCCGCCAGCCCCGCCGCGAACAGCAGGAAGCCGCGCCACAGGGAGAAGGTTCCGTTTGAGGTCATGAGCGGGGACGGGGATCGGGAGAAGGGGTTGCAGGGGGACGAGGAATGATCTTGCCACGCTTCCCGTCCGATTTCCAACGCGCAACGCGCCGTCTCCCCCGTTTTTTCCAATTGGAGCCGGAGGTTTTCCCGGGTTTCCGGGTGGAATTCGGCGAGAAAAAGGGGGATGGCGTGGGGCTTCGTCCAGGGCGAGGCCGGGGGAGCCGCGATACAGGCCGGTCTGTTCCAGGGCTCGGCGTTGCGGCGCCTGGTAGAGTCATTCCAAATCAGTTTTGCCCATTGCCAGCTAAAGAATTTTCGCTCGTCATTCCCGCGAAGGCGGGAATCCAGGAAAGCCGATCAGTGAATGGCTCCCTTCAAACAAACGGAAAGGAGGCTTGGTTCCTCGTAACGATCTCTGCATTTCTCTCCCCCGCCCCCTGGATTCCCGCCTTCGCGGGAATGACGATTTCGTGGTTGAGGAGTTGGTCGCATAACCCAGGCACCGTTTGACGACATATGCAATTCTAGATTGGAACGACTCTATCATTCCAAGCGCCACGGCTTCGCCCCGGGGCGCGGCTCGACGGTAAAAAGGATCAAGCGGGGTTGATCCCAGGACGGGGGATCGTCAAACTCCCAAAAAATTCCACCCTCTCGCGCCGGATTCCGCCAGTCATGAAAGAGACTAAAAACGGTTCCATTTTCAGCCGCTGGCTGGAAGCCGCCTCGGTCTATCGGGATCGGCGGATGGTGCTGGTGCTGCTGCTGGGATTTTCCAGCGGCCTGCCCCTGGCCCTCACCGCCAGCACGCTGACCTTGTGGCTGGCCCGGGAGGGGGTGGACAAGGCGTCCATCGGCCTCTTCGCCCTGGTGGGAACCCCCTACGGCTTCAAGTTTTTGTGGGCGCCGCTGGTGGATCGTCTCGGCTTTCCCCCCTTCACCCGCTGGTTGGGGCGGCGGAGGGGCTGGTTGATGGTCTCCCAGTTGACCCTGCTGGCGGCCATCCTCGCCTTGGGAACCGCCGACCCCGCCCATCAACCCGTCTGGACCGCCCTGCTGGCCCTGGCCGTGTCGTTTCTCTCCGCCACCCAGGATATCGTCATCGACGCCTACCGGGTGGAGATCCTGCCCCCTCGCTTGCAGGGGGCGGGGGCGGGGGTGATCGTGCTGGGGTATCGCGTCGGCATGTTGACCTCCGGCGCGGGGGCGCTCTATGTCGCTCACGGCGCGGGATGGTTCGCCGCCTACGCCCTGATGGCCGCCCTGATGGGGGTCGGCTTGCTGGCGACCCTGCTCTTCGCCGAACCTCCCCCGCCCGCTGGAGAGGGCCTCGCGTCCTCCGCGCCCTCCGCCGCCGCTCCGTCCGCTGCCGGGGGATGGTCCTGGCGCCGTTTGCGGCATTGGCTAAGGGGGGCGGTGGTGGATCCCTTCGCCGACTTTCTGCGCCGCCCCGGCTGGTTCACCATTCTGGCCTTTATTCTTCTATATAAATTCGGCGACGCCCTGGCCGGGGTGATGATCAATCCGTTTTATGTCGAGATGGGCTTCAGCGAAATGGACATCGCCAACGCCAGCAAAAGCTTTGGCATGGCGGCCACCATTGCCGGGGGATTGCTGGGGGGCGTGGTGGTGAGTCGTTTGGGGGTCATGCCAAGCCTGCTGGTCTGCGGCGTGTTGCAACTGCTCTCCAACGGCATGTTCACCCTGCTGGCCCTGGCGGGCCACAGCCTGCCCCTGCTGTTCCTCGCCGTGGGGGTGGAAAATCTCACCGGCGGACTGGGAACCGCCGCCTTTGTCGCCTATCTGTCGAGTTTGTGCCATGTGGCCTACACCGCCACCCAATACGCCCTGCTCTCCTCGTTCATGGCCGCCGGTCGGACCCTGCTCGCCTCCTCGGGAGGGTGGCTGGCCTTGCAGGTGAGTTGGCCCCTCTTCTTCCTCCTCACCGCCGCCGCCGCCCTGCCGGGATTGCTCCTGTGGTTTCGTCTTCCCAACGCGGAATCGCCCCCGGAGTCCGCCAGTTTCTCCCCAGCGGCGTCAATTTGACGTTTGTTTGGTGGGTAAATTGCGTGTGATTTTGAATGGTTAATGGTTGGCTTGCGGTTTGCATTCCCATCGGCGTGGTCATCCGGCGGCACCATCCGACCGAGGTGACGGATTCGCACCCTTGGGAGCTTGCGGCGCCATGGATATCGCCACCGTTATCGGACTCATTCTCGCCTGGGCTTTGGTGATATGGGCCATCCTGATGGGGGGAAAACTCTCCCTTTTCGTCGATGTTCCCAGCATTGTCATCGTGTTCGGGGGGGTTTTCGCCGTGTCGTTCGTGCGGCACCGCATGGGCGAGGTTTTCGCCTCCATCGGGGTGTTGATGAAGGCCATCCTGGTCAAGCAGGCACCGCCCGAGGATGTGATCACCCAGTTGGTGGACATGGCCAACATCGCCCGCAAGGATGGGATTTTGGCGCTGGAGCGGGTCAAGTCCGACGACACCTTTCTCCAAACCGCGGTGAACCACTGCGTCGATGGCGCCGACCCGGAATTTTTGCAAAGCGTGCTGGAAAAAGAGTTGGAATATCTGGGAGAACGGCATAAACGCAACATCGAGTTTTGGTCCGGCGTGGGGGAACTGGGCCCCGCCATGGGGATGATCGGCACCCTCATCGGCCTGGTGCAGATGCTGGCCAGCATGGACGACCCCGCCGCCATCGGACCCGCCATGGCCGTGGCCATTTTGACCACCCTTTACGGGGCTCTGCTCGCCAACATCGTGGCGCTTCCCATGGCGTACAAGCTGGGCAACTACAGCAAGGACGAGCAACTCAACCGGCAGATCATCATCGATGGCATCATCGGCATTCAGAAGGGGGTCAACCCCCGCATGTTGCAGGAGGCGTTGAAAGCCGCCCTGCCGCCCAAGCGGCGGGATTTGGGAGGCTGATGATGACCTCCCCCCCCCGTGAGGATCGGAAGTTCATTTCCCCGTCCGGAGACATGAGCCATGGCTAAATGTCCCGAATGCAAGCCCGGTCTTCCCGGGTGGCTGGCCACGTTTGGCGACATGATGTCGCTCTTGCTGGTCTTTTTCATCCTGTTGCTCTCCTTCGCCTCGATGGACAAGGCCAAGTTCAAGGAGGTGTCGGGATCATTGAAGGACGCCTTCGGGGTGCAGCGGGTCAAGGTGTTGACCGCCCCCGCCGGAGACCTGATTTTCGCCAACTCCTTCAGCCAAGAGGTGGTTTTGGTCCATTTGATGGAGCAGGTCAAGGTCGTCCTGGAAAAGATGGTCGACAACGGCGAGGCGGAGGTGCTTGAGACGGAAAAGGGGTTTGAGATCCAACTAGATGACGACCGGCTTTTCGCGCAAAAGTCCACCCGCCTCAAACCCGAGATCGAGCCGGTGCTGCAACAGATCGCCAATCTCTTGGCACCCATGCAAAACCTTGTCCACGTGACCGGTCACACCGATAATCTACCGATTGACGCCACGGGTCCGTTCGAGTCCAATTGGGCGTTGTCCGCCGCCCAGGCGGCGTCGGTGGTCAACTTTTTCAGCACCAAGGGCGGCGTAGATCCCACCCGGTTGGAGTCGCGGGGGGCGGGGGAGTTCTCTCCCCGGGCCAGCAACGACACCCCGGAGGGGCGGGCCAAGAACCGGCGGGTGGAGATCACCATCACCCGCGAGACCCGGGCCGTGAACGCCAATCAATACACCGCGCCCACCAAGGACTTCGTGGAAGGGGGCGACGTGGAGGAGGGGAGCGGGGCCATGGAAGCGTCGCCCGTTCTCATGGGCACCCCGCCGACTGGGGAAAATCGCGCCCCCCCTTGAATCGGCGCTCCACCTCCCCAACAATACGCGGCGTTTGCACCAGTCCCGAGGCGCCCCAACGCCTCGGTGGAAGGGACGCAGGGGGGGCTCATGTCGGAACCGTTGAATGCCGAGGCCTTGCGAAACGAGCGCATGTTCGTGCGCGTCGACGATACGCTGCCTCTCTCCTGGCGGCGCATCGAGGAGAGCGAACTCTCCCGCGTCAGCGCCTATTACGAAAAAAACCGCATCTTCCCCCCCAAACCCGACAGCATCAACACCCTGCTCTCCTCCCTGGATGTGAGCGACAAGCTCAAGCTGGTGGAACGCAACGACCCGGTGTTGGCCCGGATTCTCGGTCAGTTGGACATCAAGCTCAACATTTTGCTGCGGCTCTTTCATCCCGACGAAAGCGGTCAGCCCCTCACCCCCACCTTGATCAATCTTTCCGGGGGCGGGCTCGCCTTTTGGGAGCGCAATCCGCCGTTGGCCTCGGGGGACGCCCTGGCGGTCAGTCTGGCCCTGGCGGCCCACTCGCTGATGACCATCGAATGTTACGCCCGAGTGGTGCGGGTGGTGGAAAATGATCGGGAGTCCCTGTCCAAGGTGGCTTGCCGATACGAACCGATTTTGGACCAGGACCGGGAGCGGGTCATTCAACACATTTTCAAGCGGCAATCCGAGTTGTTGCGGGCGCAACGCAAGCGGGAAGAGGGGACGTAACTTTTTCCAGACGCCCCCCGCCGTGAAACTCACGCCGAATTCGAGGACGCCCGATGCTGGATTGGGATCTGCTGGAAGGGGAGGTTCCCGAGGAGGAGGAGAAGCCCAAGGAGTCTCCGAAGGGGGAGTCTTGTCCTGTCGATATGGAGGAGGAGTGCGCCGACGAAACCGGCATCGAACCGTGGGAAGGTTCGACCCAATTGTGGCGTCGTCGGGTTCCCAACCGCGCCTTTGAATCGATCCGCCGCCAGTATCGCCTGACCGGTCGCCTCCCCGCCACCCGTTTGGGGTTGGACAAGGAGGTGTTGGCCGCCCTGGCCGACGATGAATCCCCCATCGCCTACGCCGGATTTCATCCCCGGCAGGCCCTGAGCGAAAGCCTGGGGCTGTTGGATCGCAAACTCAGCCTGCTCATCGGTTTGGCCTATCCCGGAATCGTCAACGAGGAGGCGGGGGAGCCCCGGGAAACCCGCGTTAGAATGTCGGGGGACGGGCTCGTTTTTTGGGAGCGAACCGCCGCCTTTCTCCCCGGCGATGTGCTGGAAATGCATGTCGCCTTGCAACCGGGCAGCCCTTTTCTCGCCCGTTGTTACGCCCGGGTGCTCGCCTGTCAGCCCGATGGGGTGGAGTGGGTGGCCGTTTCGTGCCGCTTTGAACTGATTTGGGGCAAGATCGACTTTGTCAGCCGTCCCCTGCGTCAGGCGTATATTCCGCCCACCTCCGTGGCCAAGCCTCCCCCGTCGCCGCGTCCCTCGTCTCCGCCCGCGCCGACTCCCGCGCCGCCGCCTCCGCCCCTCGAACCCGCCGTTGGGGAAGGGGTCGACGACGATACCATCCTCGTCGACCTGGACCTGGCGTTGGGCCAGGGAGGCGAGGTCATGGCCCTCTCCCAGGATGCCACCCTGCCGCCCCGCCTGGAAGTTTCCGCCGGCGACCGGGCCGACAACCGGCGACAGGATGTGCGGGTCAATGATGAAATTCCCTTCTCCTGGAAGATCATCAGCGAAGGGGAGTTTTCCGCCCTCTGGGATCACTATCGCCACCATCGGAACTTCGTTCCTCGGGACAAGGTGATCGTGCATAAAAAAATGCTGATGGAGATGGATCAGCGGATTCGCAAGATCGATGAGTTGGGTCACAGCAAGTTGGCCCGTTTGTTGGCATGGTTGCGCCAACAGACGGATCTGGGATTCCGTCGGGCGCGGCATCCCGAGGAAGAAAATCTCCATCACGTCATCACCATGCGTCTTTCGGGGATTGTGCAATACGCCGGTGCCAATCTGCGCGCCAGCGCCCCCAAGACCGCCCTGGTGTTGGGCCACGCCAAGGGGAAGATGGAGCGCATGGTCAAGCGGGCGCAAATGGACTCCCGCACCGACCCCCGAGAGCGGCAGGAAGTGGAATCCACCCTGCGTCAATTGCAACAGGACGTGGTGAAATTTTTGGAAACCCTGGCGGAGCAAGACAAGGAGTTGGCCCTGCGGCTGCGTCAATTCAACGATGCCGTGGACAAACTCGATTATTCCCACGTCGATTGGCCCAACGAGACGGATCCTCCGCTGGATACGGTGTTGACCTACCCCGTCAATCTTTCGGCCACGGGGGTGGCCTTTCGCACCCGCAATCCCCGGATTGAAAAAGGGGATCGGTTGGAGATGCGCCTGGTCTTGAGTTCGGATGGAACCCGTCGCGAGGAGTCCCTCTGTTACGGCACGGTGGTGGTGATCAAGGGGCCGGATCCCGACCGGCGGATGCGGGTGGCCAGCCGCGTCGACTTGATGAGCCGCGCCATGGCCGATCTGCTTTATCAACACGTCGCCCGGGTGCAGCGGGAAAAACTTTCCGGCCGTATCGACGTCCGCCCTTCGCGTTGATCCCATCCTGATACCGAAATCCCCCTTGCATCCCGAAACGGGGACTCCCCAGGCCTACCGCGGCGTCTGTTTGCGCCTTGGCGGGTGGGCCGGGAAGGAGCCTCCCTGGAGGCGGATGAGGCGTGGGATGAAGGCATCGACAGGGTGGCGCGATCCTGATAATATCCTGGCGCGTTGCTGGAGGACGAAAAAGATTTTGGCGTCTTCCCTCCCGGCGGGAGAGGGGAGGTTAGTGTATGTTATTAAATGGATTATTTAACATTAAAAAAATGTTTATTAACGTTCGTTCAGTCTCTCCCCCTTCATCGCGCGTTTCAGCATCTCCCACGGTTTTTCTCTTGAGGGCGTCCGTGAGACCGTCATGGCCATGAATCGAATGCACGTTGTGATCTTTGGTGCCGGATTGGTGGGGGCGGCGTTGGGCCGTCACATCGCCGAGCAGGGCCACGACGTCTGTTTCATCGAGTCCAACCCTGAAATCGTGCATAAGATTCAAGAGCGCATGGATGTGCAGATCGTCCAGGGGGCGGGGGAGGATCCGGAGGCGTTGCGCGAGGCCGGGGTGGAGCGGGCCGATTTGATCCTGGCGGTGACCAATCTGGACAAGAGCAATATCATCCTCACCCTCATCGCCCGTTCCCTCAACCCCCGGGCGCGGATCATCACCCGGGTCAAGGAGGAGGAGTACCTGAACAACCGCCTGCTCTGGCAGACCGGGGGGTTGGCCGACACCATCGTCATCAGTCCGGAACGGGCGGTGATCGACCAGGCGATGAATCTGCTGGATGTGCAGCAGGCGGTGGACGTGGCGGAATTTCTCGACGGTCAGGTGCGCATCGCCGGGTTCCGTTTGGAGAAGGCGAGCCCATTGGTGGGCAAGAGCTTGCGGGAGATGGCACCGGATATTCAGGGACGGTATCTGGTAGTGGCGGTGGATCGGGATGGGACGGTCTCGATTCCTACCGGGGCTTTTGTGGTGCAGCCCCAGGATCTGATCTTTTTCGCCATTCAGGCCGACGCCGACATGCGTCACCTGTTGGGGTTGATGGGCAAGGACTACCGCTCCAACCCCAAGTTCGTGATCGTCGGCGGCGGTCCCATCGGCATGACCATCGCCCAGGAGTTGGAAAAGAAGGGGCGTCGCCCGGTGATGATCGAACCATCGATGAAGCGGTGCCAGGAGTTGGCGGGGGAGTTGCACGAAACGGTGGTGCTGCACGGCGATGTCACCGACTCGGCCCTGTTGCAGCGGGTGATCGACCGGGACACCATTTTTCTCTCCGTCACCGAGACCCAGGAGGTCAATTTTCTCGTCTCCATGTTGTCGCGCAAGTTGGGGGCGGTGCGGGCGGTGACGCTGATGGACAACGAGGCCTATCTCTCCATGGGGCCGTCGCTGGGGGTGGACGCCATCATCAGCCCCCGCCTGGCCGCCGTGGGGACGATCCTGCGCTTCGTGCGCATGGGGCGGGTGCTGGACTCCGCCATGCTCCTGGGGGGAGCCATCGATCTGTTTTTGGTGGAGGTCGAGGCGGGCTCCCGGCTGGATGGCGTGCCCTTGAAAAAGGTGGGCTTTCATCAAGGAATGCTGGTGGCCGCCGCCGTGGTGGACGGCAAACCGGTCATCCCCGATGGCGATTTGGTGCTCAAGGCGGGGGACAAGGCGCTGCTGGCCACCCACCTGACCGATGTGTTGACGGTGATGGACGAGCTGATCGCCGCCCGGGGGTAAATCCTGCGGCGGGGCCGGGGGGGCGCAACCGCCGCTTCGGGGTGGCCGACGTAATCTCCTGGGACAGGGGGATGGGCTGTGAACCTTTTGATGAACGTTCGAGTGCAGGCGGTGATTGCCGGATTGCTGGCGGTTTGTCAGCTTCCCGCCGTGTTCCTGGCCTTGGGCCTGGGGGAAAATCCCATCCCGCTCTTGCAATCCATGCTCATCTGCGCCGGGGTGGCGCTGTTGTATCCCCTGACTCGCGGCGCTCCGGGCCAGTTGACGGCCAAGGATGGCATTCTCGGGGTGGCCATCGGCTGGGCGCTGACCGTGCAACTGGGCGGTCTGCCCTACATTTTCGCTGGGGAGTTGGGGTGGATCGATGCCACCTTTGAAACCGCCTCGGGCTTCACCACCACCGGTTCGTCGGTGTTGACCGACATCGAGGTGTGGCCGCAGAGCCTGCTGTTGTGGCGCAGCACCACCCATTACATCGGCGGCATGGGCATTTTGCTGCTGGCCATCGCCATCCTCCCCTTTTTGGGGGTGGGCGGGCTGCAATTGATGAAGGCCGAGGTTCCCGGCCCGACCAAGGACAAGCTGGTTCCCCGGGTGGCCTCCACGGCGCAAATTTTGTGGGGGCTCTATTTCGCCATCACCCTGGCGTGCATCGCCGCCTACTATTTTTCCGGCATGACCCTGCTGGACGCGGTCAACCACGCCTTCGCCACCCTGGCGACGGGAGGTTTTTCCACCCGCAACGCCAGCATGGGGGCCTTCTCCCCGGCGGCCCAGTGGTGGTCCACCTTCTTCATGATGGCCGCCGGGGCCAACTTCATGCTCCACTACCGGTTGTTGATGAAACGGGATGGGAGCATTTGGGAGGATGATGAACTGCGTTGGTATCTGGCGATTTTTTTCGCGGTGGGGTTGTTCAGCGCCTGGGTCGCCTATCCGGTGACCGCCGGGCAGGATGTGGAACTGGCCCTGCGTCAGGGGTTGTTCCATGTGGCCAGCATCATGACCACCACGGGTTTTGCCGCCACGGACTGGGAAAAATGGCCCATGTACGCCCAGTTGGTGATGCTGGCGATCATGATTCCCGGGGCCATGGCCGGATCCACGGCGGGAGGGATCAAAATCGTGCGGGCGGTGATCATGGCGCGCATCTTTTCCGCCTCGGTCAACCGGCTGCTGATCCCCGAACGGGTGGTGCTGGTCAAGATCAATCGCAAGCCCCTCTCGCCGGAGGTGATCGAGGGGACGGTGGCCATGGTCTCGGCGGCGGCGGCGGCGGTGGTCATCTCCACCATCTTTCTCGTCGCCTGGGGCATGGACGTAGCCAGCGCCTATTCGGCGGCGCTCACCGCTTTTTGCAACGTCGGCCCAGGCATCGGCTCGGTGGGACCGATGGATAATTTCTCCGCCGTTCCCGATCTGGGAAAATTGCTCCTCGCCTTTTTGATGGTGTTGGGACGGCTGGAGATTTTCACCCTCATCATCCTCTTCCTCCCCCGGTTCTGGCGGGAGTAGCCTGCATTTTACAAGCCCTCGCCTCGGATTGGCTCGGGGCCCCGACGATTCTCAGTCCGATTCCTCCGGAGGCCAAATCGGGTTTTCCCTCGAGCCGTCCCTGATCAAGCGGCCTTCCGCATTATAGTAATTCCAAAGCAGTTTTGCACATTGCCAGCTAAAGAATTTACGCTCGTCCCTCCCGCGAAAGCGGGAATCCAGGAAAGCCGATCGGTATCGGTGAATGGCTCCCTTCAATCAAAGGGAAAGGAGGCTCGGTTCCTCGTCGCGATCTCGGCATTTCTCTCCCCCGCCCCCTATAGGGGTAGGGAAGGGGTCTCCCCCTCCCCTCACAACATCGCGCCGTAGAGCGCCTCGCCGAAGGTCACTTGTCCGTGGGCGTCGAACCGGCTGATTTCGCAGGCGCGAACCATTCGATCATCGCGAGAGGCGGTATAGAGAATGACCAACGTGCGCCGCTCGGCGTCGTAACTCACCGAATCCAGGATAAACTCCAGACTTTCGACCCCCTCCAGCGCCTTGAGCCAGTAGGTCCGCAAGGCCGCTTTGCCATGCACCGTCGGCGAGCCCGTCTCGACGGTCGCCTTGGGGCTGGTGAAGGTGACATTCTCGGCGAACCAGGACAACACCGCCTCCACATCGCGGCGGTTCCAGGCGTCGATCCAGTGTTCGGCAAAGGCTTGGGGCGAAAAGGCGGGCATGGGAGGATCCTTGGAGGCTTTATTTCGAGAACCGAACCCGTGGGCTGGCAGCGACGGGTTCGACCGGAACGGCCTTCGGTTACACTGGTTTGTGCGCCTCCTTGTAGGCGCGAAGGATGGCGTGGCGACCATTTTTTTCCGCCGTTCCGAGGCGTTACGCCGCAACCCCTTCCCGGGGTTGGATCTCCCGGGCGATGCGGGCGGCGTTGGCAGCTTCCGCCGTTTTCAGGTCGAAGGAGGTTTGCAGATTCAACCAGAATTGCGCCGTGGTTCCGAGATAGCGGGCCAGACGCAGGGCGGTATCCGCGGTCATCCCCCGACGGCCTCGCACAATGTCGTTGATCCGACTGGCGGGAACCCGCAACGCCAGGGCCAGGGCGTGGGCGCTCATGCCCAACTCCGCGAGTACTTCTTCGCGCAAAATTTCCCCGGGATGAATGGGGGGCAGTCCGTTGGGGGTCATCTTGCCTCTCCCTTAGCGATGGTAGTCTACGATTTCGACCTCGTAGGCGTGGGGCGTCTTCCACACGAAGCACAGACGCCACCGATCATTCACGCGCATACTCCATGTCCCTTCCCGATCCCCTTTCAACGCTTCCAAACGGTTGCCGGGAAGTTGCGCCAAATCCCGGAGTTCTGTCGCCTGATCAAGCATTTGAAGCTTGCGCACCGCCTGCCTCAAGCAGACCCGCCAACGGACGGAATCCCCCGTCTCGAACAGCTTTTGTGTTTCGGCGCAACGAAAGGATTGAATCATGGATCGACGATAGACCGTTTCCCGTTAAACGGCAAGCGATAGGTTCGATGAGACGCTTTACCCCGCCTCATCATCCAGCATTTTGGCGTCGGGGAGGGTGGCGCGGATGGTGGCGGTCAATTTTTGGCGGCACTCTTCCGGATTCTGCTCATCCCAGATCACGGTCAGGTGATGGTTGGTATCGAAGTGGGATTTTTCTTTCTCGAACAACGACTTTTTGCAGGTGTAGATCACATCCTTGCCCAACCCCTCGGCGTAGCCCGCCTCCCAATAAGCCCCATTGTTGGCGTGGGTCAGATCGGCGATCAAAAACCGGCTGGATTTGATCTCCACCCGCATCCGGTCATCGATCAAACCGGCCTTGGGGTCGTCATCCAACCGGCGCAGGGCGAACCCCGCCGCCGCCACCGCCGGACGAAAATGGCGGTCCACCATGGCATCCAACTCGGCGTCGCCAAACTTCATCGCCATGAAGGCGTTCCGCCCCGACGCCGCGCCGCGCTTCAGCTCCTCGTAACGCTCCCAACCTTTGAATGTAAGTTGGATGTAAGCCGCACCTACAGCAGCATGAACCCCATCTTGTTGTGAAAATGCTGCAAACGATCCTTGAATGAAGCCGAATTTTCTCAACTCCTCGATAATGAATGCGAAATTATGATATCCGAGATCCGTTCCGATGACAGCGCCATGTTCTACGAAATTGACCTCTACCATGGCACCTGGAACCCAATGACTATCCCCGATCCAGCGAATAAGATTATCGCCCTGCTCTTTCGGAGAAGGCAACACGCTCCCTTCGAAAACCTTCTCAATATTCATTAACTCAATAAATTCAGGCTTCTTCGCCACCTCAAATCGTTGTCGAATCGAATAACTTAGGGCCGCCCGCGATTTATGAACAGATTCCATATCAACTTCGCTGGATTGCGAACTAAGGAAGGATCTTGTATTATGTGTACATGCATAGTTTCCACACCTCGGGCAATCAAAATACATGTCCGTTAATGGAACGACTTTATCAGGATTAATGACAACATTTTCACAAACCGGGCATTTAGCCATTTGGCATACTCCAAGAGGTTATCGTATTGAGGAATTCCTAAGCATCCGAACTGCTCATCCCGTCATTCCCGCGAAAGCGGGAATCCAGCCGTTGTTTCCATGCGCCTTACCCCTTCACCACGACAACACAAGCACCGACATGCGTCGAAGCATCCAAGTTATATTAATATAGCCAACTAGTCAACAGCGACAATACCATGGATTGGCTTCGGTGTTTGAATGAAAATCTACCCATTTCATCTGGGACGAAAGATCGGCGGTTCAAGAACACAAAGGCTGGATTCCCGCTTTCGCGGGAATGACGTTTTCATGGGGGGAAAGTTGGTTGCATCCCCTGGCCCCGCTTGACGTTATTGAGGTGTACTTAAGTATTTGAACGTCATTCCAAAGCTCGTCCTCGGGATTGTCCCAAACGTGGCCCATGGCCTCCTCCTGAGCGGAGATCAACTCTCCCACCCCTCCGCGAGCCGCGCCCGGACCGTTGCGAAACTCCAGATAGGCGATAAATTCAAGAACCTCGCGGGCCAGCGGCTCCGGCAACCGATCCCCCTCGCGATGAAGTTGTTCGGACAGGTTCATGCAGCGCCTCCCGCGGCGTTCTTGGGGCGATCCAATCTACTCCTCCTTTTTGCCCAGCCGTTTCCATCTCGTGCTGGCGTAGCCCGCGATATTTTTTTGCGGCGTCCGATTGACCGCCAGGGCGTCGGGAGGCACATCCTGGGTCACGGTGGTTCCGGCCCCGACAATCGCCCCCTGGCCCACCCGCACCGGGGCGACGAACTGCACGTCGGACCCGACGAAGACGCCGTCCTCCAGAATGGTCTTGTGCTTGTGAACGCCGTCATAGTTGCAGGTGATGGTCCCGGCGCCGATATTGACCCCGGCCCCGATCTCCGCATCCCCCAAATAGGTGAGGTGGTTGACCTTGGAACCGACGCCGATCCGGGTTTTCTTGGTCTCGCAAAAATTACCCACCCTGGCCCTGGGCTCCAACACCGTCCCCGGGCGCAACCGGGCGAAGGGCCCCACCGCATTCCCCGACTGCAACTCCGCCCCCTCCAGATGGGAAAAGGCGTGGACCACGCAGCCATCGCCGATGCGGCTGGCGGTGATCTCCCCAAACGGCCCGATGCGACAGCCGGAACCGATCACCACCCCCGGCCCCAGCACCACATGGGGCTCGATGCGGGTGTCCTGGCCGATGATCGCGTCCGCCGCCACCCAGCACGATGCGGGATCGGTGAACCCCACCCCCGACTCCATCATCCGCCGCACCTTGCGGTCGCGAAACACCCGCTCCAGCTCGGCCAACTGCACCCGACTGTTGACCCCGGCCAACTCCTGGAAATCCGCGTGCTTCATCGCCCCGATCTCCAGATTTTCCGCCCGGGCCAGGGCCACGATGTCGGTGAGATAGTACTCCCCCTGGGCGTTGTTGCGGGAAAGACGGGCCAACCACGGGGCCAGATAGGCCAACTCGACGCAATAGGTGCCGGCGTTGATCTCGGTGATCAAACGGGTTTCGGCGTCGGCGTCCTTCTCCTCGACGATGGCCAGCAGCCGCCCCGCCGGATTGCGCACGATGCGCCCATATCCGGAGGGGAGATCCGCCTCGGTGGAGAGCAGCGTCACCGCCCGCTTGCGGGCGTGATGCTCCTCCGCCAGACCGGTCAGGGTGGAGGGACGCAGCAGCGGCACGTCGCCGTTGAGGATCAGCAGGGAGCCTTCCGCCCCCGCCAACAGGGGCAGGGCGGAAGCGACGGCGTGGCCGGTGCCCAGCTGCTCGGTCTGATGGACCCAGGCGATGTCCGGGGCGTCCAGGGCGGCGCGGACCATCTCCGCCTCGTGGCCGATCACCACCAGCAAGCGCGCCGGATTCAACGCCCGGGCGGCTTGCAATACGTGCCACAACAACGGCATCCCGGCCAGAGGGTGGAGAACCTTGGGCAGCCGGGAGCGCATCCGCACCCCCTTGCCCGCCGCCAAAATCAAAATCGACAGTTCGCTCATGGGCTCCCGATCACCGATTCAGCAAGGCTTCGGCTTGGGCCACCACATTTTCCACCGAAAAACCCAGACGTTTCATCACTTCGCCCCCCGGGGCCGAGGCCCCGAAACGATCCAGGGCGAGGATCACCCCCCCCTCCCCCACCCAACGATGCCACCCCAGCGACGCCCCCGCCTCGATCCCCACCCGGGCCTTGATCGACGGAGGCAACACCGATTCGCGATACTCCACCGACTGCTCGTCGAACAACTCCCAGCAGGGCATGGAGACCACCCGCGCCCGACGTCCCTTGAGGGCCAACGCCTGCTGGGACTTCATGGCCAGTTCCACCTCGCTGCCGGTGGCCAGCAAAATCAGTTCCGGATCGCCCATGGGGGGGTCGGAGACCACGTAGGCCCCCTGGGCCACCCGCAGGGGATCCGCCCCCAGCGGCGCGAGATTTTGCCGCGAGAGGATCAGGCAGGTGGGCCCGGCGTGGGTCAGGGCCACATGCCACGCCCCCACCGTCTCCCCCGCGTCCGCCGGCCGGATCACCCGCAGCTCCGGCATCGCCCGCAAGCTGGCCAGATGCTCGATGGGCTGATGGGTCGGACCGTCCTCCCCCACCGCGATGCTGTCATGGGTCAGGACGTAGACCACCGGCGTCCCCATGATCGCCGAAAGGCGCATCGCCCCCCGCATGTAGTCGGAAAAGACCAGGAAAGTGGCGCAGTAGGGGAGAAATCCGCCGTGCAACGCCATGCCGTTGACCATCGCCGCCATGGCGTGTTCCCGCACCCCGAAGCGCAGATTGCGCCCCGCCGCCACGGTGGTCAGCCAGGTGTTGTTGGAAGGGGCCAGATCCGCCGATCCCCCCACCAACCCCTCCACCGCCGGGGCGAGGGCGTTCAACGCCTTGCCCGAGGCCACCCGGGTGGCCGTGGCCTTGCCGCCGAAATCCAGGGCCAGCAGGGCGGCATCCCAACCCGCCGGGAGAAACTCCCCCTTCAGCCGGGCCTCCAGTCGCGCCCCCTCCGCCGGATGGTCCTGACGATAGGCCGCCAGACGCCCCTCCCACTCCCGCCGTTGCTCCGCCCCCCGGGTCAACGCCTGACGGGTGTGCGCCCCCACCGCCTCGGGAATGTGGAACGGCTCATCCGACCAGCCCAGCCGCCGCCGCATCGCCAAAAGCTCTTCCCGACCCAGGGGTGCCCCGTGAACGTGGGAGGTGCCCGCCTTGGAACTTCCCTGGCCGATCACCGTGCGCACCATGATCAGCGAGGGGCGCGCCCCATCCGCCCGGGCTTCGGCGATGGCGGCGGCGATGACCTCCACGTCCTCGCCGTCGTGAACCCGCAGCACTTGCCAGCCGTAGGCGGCGAAACGCAACGACACATCCTCGGTGAAGGCCAGCTCCGTCCCGCCCTCGATGGTGATGCGGTTGTCGTCGTAGAGATAGACCAGCTTGCCCAGATTCAGGTGGCCCGCCAGCGACGCCGCCTCCGAGGCCACCCCTTCCATCAGGTCGCCGTCGGAGACGATGGCGTAGATGTGATGGTCGATCACGTCATGGCCGGGGCGGTTGAACTCCTGGGCCAGCATCCGCTCCGCCAGGGCCATGCCCACCCCCATGGAGAACCCCTGACCCAACGGGCCGGTGGTGGCCTCCACTCCGGGGGTGTGGCCGTATTCCGGATGACCCGGGGTGCGGCTGCCCCATTGACGAAAATTTTTCAACTCCTCCAGCGGCAGCTCGTAGCCGGTGAGGTGGAGCAGGGCGTAGAGCAGCGCCGAACCGTGCCCGGCGGAAAGAATGAAGCGATCCCGCCCCGGCCAGCGAGGACCGGCGGGATCGTGGCGCAAAAAGCGGGACCACAAGGCCCACGCCATCGGCGCCGCCCCCAGGGGCATTCCCGGATGGCCGGAATTGGCCTGTTCCACCGCTTCCGCCGCCAACATCCGCACCGTGGCGACGCACTGCTGGTCCAACGCTGAATCCGTCATGCCCTTCGCTTCCTTTTCCGCCTGGGGTCGAAAAATGCTATTTTCGCTCAGACCCCCTCACGAGTCGAGGGAGGGAGGTTGTCCATCGCCATCCACCGCAACCCCTTGCTTCGTTCCTCCAGGAGATCCGCCATGGCACACCCCTCCCCCCCTGCTTGGGAGATCGACGGCGCAACCCGGCTGTTGGGGGTGATCGGCGATCCCATCGGTCACTCCCTCTCCCCGGCGATGCACAACCTGGCCCTGCGCCATCTGGGGTTGAATTATCGCTATCTGCCGTTTCACGTCCGACCGGAGCATTTGATCGCGGCGGTACAAGGCTTCGCGGCCCAGGGGGCGCGGGGCTTCAACGCCACCGTGCCCCACAAGGAGGGGCTGATCCCCCTCATGGCCGACCTCTCTCCAGAGGCCCAGCGGGCGGGGGCGGTCAACACGGTGGTGATCGATGACGAGGGAAGGCTCCACGGCCACAACACCGATGGATACGGCTTTCTCTCCGATCTGGCGGCCCACGGCGTCGGACCGGGGGAACTGGAGGGAAAGACCGCCCTGGCGGTGGGCGCGGGGGGGGCCTGCCGGGCGGTGGCGGCGGCGCTGTTGCAGGCGGGGGTGACGCGCTTGATCCTGGCCAATCGCACGTTGGCCCGGGCGGAACGGCTGGCGGAGGCCCTCGCGCCCCATTTTCCCGACGCCCTGCTGGAGGTGGCACCGTTGGAAGCCGATCATCTGCCCCTGGAGGAGTGCCGTCTGCTGGTCAACGCCACCACCCTCGGGCTGCACGGCGAGGCGTTGCACGAAGTCGATCCCGCTCGTTTGCCGCCTCATGCCGTGGTTCACGACATCGTGTATGGCCCGCCCACCCCGTTGTGGTTGGCGGCCCGGCAGCGGGGATTGGTCGCCATCGATGGTTTGGGCATGTTGATCCATCAGGGGGCGGCGGCCTTCAAGCTTTGGACCGGCCTTGAGATGCCCGTTCCCCTGGTGGAAAGTCATTTGCGCCAACTGACGGCGCAACGGATGAAAATGTGAGATGAGGTGCCATCCAACGGAGATGGAAAAGCATCTCACGCGCAAAAAAAGGTAGGGGGGTATTGGGGGGGAGCTGACGAGGGCCATCCCTGGCCCTCGCCCTTCGGGTTCACTTCGTGAATCCGAAACGGCTCTCCTGCCGTTTCGTCTCTCCCCCCCAAGGTCTGGCTTTTAGGCTTTTGCGGCCCGATGCGCTCCATGAGGCGTTCCCGACCCATCTCCCCTGTCCAACCCGATCCAAGTCGCATCGGGCCGCCGGGGGGCCGGGGGGCTTTTCCCCCCGAATCCCGCCGAGCTTCCCTTTCCGCCAAAGTCATC
>JADGAP010000001.1:32115-55101 GCA_015231965.1 Magnetococcales bacterium
TCCGCCAAAGTCATCGCCCGGGGCGGGAGGTTGGATCAAGTTCCGAGGGTGAGGCGCGAGCCCCCCCTGGATTCCCGTTTTCTGCGGGAATGACGGATGGGGGGGCCGCCGGGGGTCCGGGGGGCCTTTCCCCCGAATCCCGCCGCCCCCCTTTTCCTCCGAAAACTCCCCTCCCCCCGAACCGTTCCCGACGGGAGAGGGGGAAAAGCGGGAGAGGCACGGACTCAATCCATCACCAGGAAGGAGATCACCTTTTTCACGCCGCTCACCGACTGGGCGAGGGAGATGGCCTTGCGCTTGGCCTCCTCGTCGGCCACCAGACCGAGCAAAATCGCCTCCCCCTGAAGGGTCTTGACCTCCACCCGGGTGGACTCGAAATTTTTCTCGGCAATCATCCGCGCCTTGATTTTGCTGGTGATTACCGCATCATCGGTCATGCTGGCCCCGGATTCGTTGCGCTTGTCGAGAAAATAGACGTCCACCCCCTTGCCCCGGGCGTTGTGGTGGGCGATCTCCTCGGCCCGCTTGCCCTCCTTGGGATCGGTGGTCACCCCCACCAGAAACACCGCCCCCTTGTAAACGTAGACCGAAATGTCCAGGCTGCTGATGCTCTTGTCGGTCAACATGTCGGCCTTGATCTTGGTCGCCAGGGCGTTGTCGTCCAACATGGTCCCCACGGTACGTTCATCCCGGGCCATGCCGTAAATCCCGCCGGTGCTGCATCCGCTCACCGCCAGGGCCAGCAACGCCGCCGCTCCCAAAAGGAGAGCGCCCCGATTCATCCCCATCGACTGATTCATGCGTTTTCTCCCTTTTTGGCCAATCCAAAAATATCTGGAACCATGCGATCCATCCGGGCCAAGGGCTCACACGCTGACAAAGAGCCTTTTGGCCTCCAAAACGTGTTTCAAATAGTGGCGGGTCTCCTCCGGCATCTTTTCCATCAAACGGGTGCGCACCTCCCCCGGCGACAGGGCGTTGATGGCGGCCAGGGCCTTCTCCCGGTTGGCATGAAAACTCCGCAACACCCGTCCCACCCCGCCGTTGTAGGCGGCGATGACGCAATATTCCCGGGCCGTCTCCTCCTCGACCCCGACCAGCATTTCGTCGAAGAGCATGGAGAGGTAGAGCGTCCCCATGCGAATATTGTTCTCTGGATCGAACAGATAGTCCGGGGTGGGCAGCCCGTCCTCGCCATGAAGCCGTTTCCAGGCGTCCCGCCCGGCGGTGGAGGGGACGATCTGCATCAACCCGAAGGCGGGGGCGGAGCTGACCGCCAATCGGTTGAAATCGCTTTCGGTCTTGATGATGGCGTAAACCAGGGAGCGGCTCAAGCGATAGTGCGCGGCATGACGCTCCACCAGCTCCCGGACGGCCCGGGCGCGGAGCATCAGGTGGTCCTTGACCAGGGGAATTTGCACCCAGCGGATCATCCGGGCCTCACCCCCCTCCCCCGCCCCCCCGGCGCGGCGCTGCTCCACGGCGTGGGCCAGCAGGTGGTCGGCGAACCGTTCCGCCGCCCCACGATCCCGAATCGCCCGCCCTTCGTGGTCCACCACCTGCCGATAAAGATAGGGCTCGCCCTGAAAGGATTCGGTCTCGTCGGAGTAAAGCTCCACGGTGCGGGGATCCCCCGGCGAGAGCAGCGCCGCCACGATCCCCGAGCGCAGCCCCGCCGCCTCCCCCACCGTCTCCACCCGCAGCCACCCCTGCTCGAAATCCACCAGCACCCGGACCCGGTAGCCCTCGGAATATTTCACATATTTTTTCGGGCGGGGCTGTTCTTGCTCTTTATCGCCCCAGATGGATTCCACCTGACGCAAAAATCTGGCAAGCTGTGTCTTGAATCGCTCCAGATCCTTGAACAACTTTTCCGGATGGGAGGCGTAGCCGATGGCGGCGTTTTGCGCCATGCGGCGGGCCGTCCCCCCGATATCGCCCGAGGCGGCCCCCCGGGCGATATCCACCGCCTGGGAGACGGAACAGGCCCCGATTCCCAGCAACAACGGGGCGACGATCCACACGGGGGGATGTTTCACCGCAACCCTCCACAACGATGCAAGCGAGTCCCATGATCCTCAAACCAGGGGAACTATGGATTTCCCCAAGGAGAAATCGATGAAGCGGGCCATCATGGCAGGAGTCTTGGCGTTGGGCGTCGCGGGTGCCGCCGGGGCCGGGGAGATGCGCTTGACCAGCCCGGCGTTCTTGCAGGGGGGAAGCATCCCCCCCGAGTTCACCTGCGACGGCGCCGACCGCTCCCCGCCCCTCTACTGGACCGGCCTGCCGGAGGGCGTCAAAACCCTGGCCCTCATCGTCGACGACCCCGACGCCCCCGGCGGAACCTGGGTCCATTGGGTGGTCTACAATATTCCCGCCACCCTGGACGGCATGGCCGCCGGGGCGCTGCCCATGCCCCAACTTTCCACCGGGGCGATTCAGGGGGGCAACGATTTTCGTCGCATCGGCTACGGCGGTCCCTGCCCGCCCTCCGGCGCCCCCCACCACTACCAGTTCCGACTCTACGCCCTGAACGCGGAGCTCCCCTTCGCCATGGCCCTGGGGCGGCAGCAGCTCCTCAAACAGATGGAGGGGCGCATTCTGGGACAGGCCGAGCTGATGGGCACCTATCAGCGCCACAAGCCGTAAGGGAAACTACAAATTCAGCGGATGGTGCCGATGGTAGTGCAGCCGGGCGAGAAAGGCCTCCGGCGGCTTGCGGGTGACGTTGGAACCCTCCCGGGGAAACAGGGTGGCCTCCAGCCGAGTGAGGGCGAAACGCAGCGCCGAGGCCCGCAAGGCGGCGGGCAACAGGGCCATCTCCCGGGCCGAGGGCGGGCGTTCCGACAGATACCCCGCCCACAGGGCGTGGAAACGGGCGGGGTCCAGGACCCCATCGTCCAGAAAACACCATGCATTGAGCGTCACCGCCAGATCGTAGAGCCACCATTCGTGACCGGCGTAGTGGAAATCGATCACCCCGGTAAGCTCCTCCCCCTCGAACAGGGTGTTGTCGGGAAAGAGGTCCAGATGGCAGGCCCCGGCGGGCAAGGTGCGGGGGGAGAAGGCCTCTTCCGCCCGCTCCAACTCCTCGGCGAGCAGGGCCAGGGTCTCCCCCTGGGCGGCGGCGGCGAGACGGGGGGAGACCTTGGCCAGCAGGGCGCGCCAGACCGGCGGTCCCACTGGATTGGGCCGACGTGCGGTGAAGGAGACCGCCTCCCGATGCATCCGCCCCTGCATCGCCCCGATGCGCCGACACTGTTCCGGCGTCGGTTGCAGCGGCGACCGCCCCGGCAGGTGGCTGACGATGAGGGCGCTCTTGCCCTTGAGATGATGGATCACCCGACCCTGGCGGTCGGCCATGGGCAAGGGGGCGGGAATGCCGCGTCGCGCCATGTGTTCCATCAAGGCGGTGAGGTAGGGCAGCTCCCGGCCCTGGTCGGGAGGCTCCACCAGGGTGAGGATCCACGGCCCCCGGTCGGTGAAGAGTCGATAGTTGGTGTTGACCACCCCCTCGGCGATTCCCTCCAGGGCCGCAGGCCGCCCCAGATCGAACCCTTCCAACCAGGGGGCCAACTCCTCCAAGGTGACGACGGTATAGACGGACATGGGGGGGAACGCTTCCTTGCCGCAAGGCGTCCAAGGTTTCATGGAAAGACGAGTTTACCCCTTTTACCACGCTTGCCAAATGGGCTCCAATGGGCGACTCTCCCCCCCTGCCTCCCGTGACCGTTGCCCTGACCGGGGCCTCCGGGGCGATTTACGGCCTGCGACTGGTCGCCCGGCTGCTGGAAGCGGGCCATCCGGTGCGGCTGCTCCTCTCCCGCGCCGCCCGCCTGGTGATTCGCCAGGAACAAGGATTGAGCTGGGAGGGGGCGGACGAGGACGGCCCCCGGGGCGAGGCCTTTTGGCGAGACCATTTCCGCCCCCATTGCCGTCACGGGGCGGAGCAATTGAATCATTACGCCCTGCAGGATTGGACCTCGCCCTTGGCCTCCGGTTCCGGGGCCGCCGGACCGATGGTCATCTGCCCCTGCACCATGGGCACCCTGGCGGCGGTGGCCCAGGGGTTGTCCGACTCCCTCATCGAGCGGGGGGCGGATGTCACCCTCAAGGAGGGCCGCCTGCTCATCCTGGTCCCCCGGGAGACCCCCCTGACCACGATTCATCTGGAAAACATGCTCAAGCTGGCCCGCATGGGGGCGGTGATCCTGCCCGCCATGCCGGGGTTCTACCATCGCCCCCAGCGGGTGGAGGAGTTGGTGGAGTTTGTGGTGGAGCGCATTCTCGCCCGCCTGGGAACGCCCCTGGAGCGCGCCGTCTCCTGGCCTCCGGCGAACGTTGCTTTATAATGGGGCTGGGCCTTCCCCGAGGGAGGCCCAACCCGAATCGGCCCATGGTTTTGGATCCCAGCCGGAGGGCGGTTGGCGGCGGCGAGGATTGCCGCCCCGAGCCGGCCGCCCCGTCCGTTTCATGGAGCGTTGAATCGATGAAGAAAGTGGAAGTTCTGGCCCCGGCGGGAAATCTGCCGTCGCTCAAGGCGGCGGTGGACGCCGGCGCTGATGCGGTCTATTTCGGCTTTCGCAACGCCACCAACGCCCGCAACTTCGAGGGGCTCAACTTTAGCGAGAAAGAGGCGGAAACCGGCCTCGCCTACGCCCACCAGCGGGGGGCCAAGGCCCACCTGGTGCTGAACACCTATCCCCAGGCGGGAGATTCGGACCTGTGGCATCGCACCGTGGACCTGGCGGCGGGGCTCAAGGCCGACGCCATCATTCTGGCCAATCTGGCGCTGCTGCGCTACACCCGGGAGCGTCATCCCCAGTTGCCCATCCATCTGTCGGTGCAGGCCTCGGCCAGCAATTACGAGGCGATCAACTTTTGCCAGCGCCATTTCGGCATCACCCGGGTGATCCTGCCCCGGGTGCTGACGGTGGGGGAAATCAAGGAACTCAAGACCCACACCGATGTGGAACTGGAGGTGTTCGCCTTTGGCGGCTTGTGCGTCATGGCCGAGGGTCGGTGCTATCTCTCCTCCTACGTCACCGGGGTGTCGCCCAACATCGAGGGGGTCTGCTCGCCAGCGCGCCACGTCCGCTTTGAAAATCGCGGCGACAAGCTGCAAACCCGGCTGGGGGGCGTGCTCATCGCCCAGTACGACGAGGGGGAGGAGGCGGCCTATCCCACCATCTGCAAGGGGCGGTTCGAGGCCAACCACCAGGTCTACCACGTGATGGAGGAGCCCAGTTCCCTCAACATCCTGGAGATGCTGCCCCAGGTGATCGAGGCGGGGGTGACCTCCCTCAAGATCGAGGGACGGCAGCGCACCCGCTCCTACGTGGGGGCCGTCACCAAGGTGATGCGGGAGGCGGTGGACGCCTACTACGCCGACCCCCGCCGCTTTCATCCCAAAACCTCGTGGATCAAAGCCCTCAACAGCACCTCCGAGGGAACCTGCCACACCCTGGGAACCTATCAGGAGGGGTGGCAGTAAGTTCCTTGTCATTCAAGAGTTGGCGGATCAAAGTTGCGGTCGAGAAGGACAAAACAGGCGTTCGCAGAAGACATGAAAATCAGACCATATTTTGCAAGGCACCTGTTCTTGAGTTCAGTAAGAAAGGCTTCTTTCATGCGCTCTCTATCGGTCAACCGATAGAAGACATCCCATGAAAGCGTGAAACAGGAATGCGGATGCTTCCGCATGATCTCGTTAAGTTCATCGGCGATTTTCTCTACGGGCTTAGGCATGTTGGTTCCTTTTTCCTTGAGTTGGCAGGGAGACAATGTAAGAGGAACATATACACCTTGCAAGCAGTTCCTAAGGCGTCCTTAAGAACATCCTAACAACATTCTATGCTCTCTTCAAGGGGTATAGCGAGGGCTCGTGAAAATTTCTATCGGACCGGCGCTTTTCGAGTGGGGCAAGCAGGCGTTGCGGGATTTTTACCGCCGCATGGCCTTCGAGACCCCGGCGGACATCCTTTACATGGGGGAGGTGGTCTGCTCCAAGCGCAACAACCTGGACCCCGAGGAGCTGGTCGCCTTCGCCCGGGAGTTGCAACCCTCGGGCAAGCAGATCGTCTTCTCCTCCCTGGGGCTGGTGATGACCGAGGGGGAGCTGGCGACGATGCGTCGTCTGGCCGCCCTCGCCCGGGAGGAGGGGATCTGGCTGGAGGCCAACGATCTGGCGGGGCTGGCCATCGGCGAGGGTCAACCCCTGGCGGCCGGACCCCACATCACCACCTACAACACCGACACCCTGGCCATGCTGGCCGAGATCGGGGTGAAACGGGCGGCCCTGCCGGTGGAACTGCCCCTGACCTCCATCGCCGCCCTCGCCGCCAGTCGGAGCGGGGGGGCGCCGGAGATCGAGGTGTTCGCCCACGGCAAGCTGCCCCTCACCTTTTCCGCCCGCTGCTACACCGCCCGGGCCTTTCACCTGCCCAAGAGCAACTGTCAGTACCGTTGCGGCGACTTTCCCGACGGCATGACCATGTCCACCCAGGAGGGGATGGAGCTGTTGACCCTCAACGGCGTCGAAACCATGTCGGACGCGGTGTTCTGCGGCCTCGGCGATCTGGAGGCGCTGCGCAAGGCGGGGGTGGACATCCTTCGCCTCTCGCCCCAAAGTCGCAACATGAAGGAGATCGTGGAGGTTTGGCATCAGCGGCTGCTGGGACGCCTCGACGGGGCGGAGGCGCTGGCCAGACTGCGGGAGTTGAACGAGGGCAGGGCCTTTTGCAACGGCTATCTCCATGGCCGGGCCGGATTGGATTTCATCGACGCCAGCCGCCAGCAGGCGACCTGGGGTTTGTAGACGCACTTCGAGGAGCGAACCATGCAGATCGACAATACCTTCATCGACCAAATGACCCAGTCTTTTCTGGGGGTATTCGACAAGGTGGGGCAGACCCGGGACGAAGCCGCCCGCAAAATGCGGGATCTGGTGCAAGAGGCGGTGGAGCGTTTCGACCTGGTGGGGCGGGAGGAGTTCGACACGGTGAAGGAGTTGCTCTCCAACACCCGGATCAAGGCGGAGCAGTTGGAAAAGCGTTTGGCCGAACTGGAGGCCCAGTTGGCCGCCAAGGGCGAGTCCGCCCACCCGGAGAACGATTGAATCGCGTCGCCGGACGAGGGTTCGCGCCGCTTCGGGGAATTCATCGCCATCACAGTCAAGGAGACGCGCCATGAAACAGGCCTACATCGCCGGTGAATGGGTGGAGACGGGCAAGACCCTGGAGGTGATCAACCCCTACGACGGTTCGTTGGTGGAAAAAGTCGCGCTATGCGGGGCCCCGGAGATCGACCGGGCCCTGGACGCCGCCGTCGCCAGCCTGCCCGAGACCGCCCGGATGGAGCCCTATCAGCGGGCCTCGGCCCTGGCCTTCATCCGCGACGGCATTCTCGCCCGCAAGGAGGCGTTCGCCCAGACCCTGAGCCGGGAGAACGGCAAGACCATCCTGGAGTCGCGGCTGGAGATCGCCCGGGCGGCGGCCACCTTCGACATCGCGGCGGGGGAGGCCACCCGCATCCAGGGCGAGGCCTACGATCTGGGAATCAACCCCATGGGAGCGGGGCGGCGGGCGCTGGTGCGCAAATATCCCATCGGGGTGGTGGCGGCGGTGGCGCCGTTCAACTTTCCCTTGAATCTGGCGGTACACAAGGTGGCCCCGGCGCTGGCGGCGGGGTGTCCCGTGGTCCTCAAGCCCGCCTCCAAGACCCCCCTCACCGGCCTGATGCTGGCGGAGTTGGTGGAAAAGTCCGGCTGGCCCAAGGGGGCCTTTTCGGTGCTGCCCTGCGACCGGGCGGCCGGTCAAATTTTGGTCGAGGACGACCGTTCCAAGCTCCTCTCCTTCACCGGTTCGCCGGAGGTGGGCTGGAAGATGAAACGGGACGCCGGACGGAAAAAGGTGGTGCTGGAGTTGGGCGGCAACGCCGGGCTGATTATCGACAAGGATGTGCGGGACTGGGATTGGCTCATCGCCCGGGCGGTGATCGGGGCTTTTTATCAGTGCGGGCAGGTGTGCATCTCGGTGCAGCGGATCTACGTTCATCAGGAGGTGATCGGCGAATTTCGCGCCCGCTTCAAAAAGGCGACGGAGGCCCTCAAGCCGGGGGATCCCCTGGACGAGTCCACCACCCTGGGGCCGATGATCGACAGCGCCAACCGGGAGCGGCTGCAACAGTGGATCCAGGAGGCCCTGGAGCAGGGGGCCGAGCTGGTGACGGGCAACACCGTCGCCCCGGTGGGGGTGGGCAACAACCTCGCCGCCACCATTTTGGAGGAGGTGGAGCCCTCCTGCCGGGTCAACGCCGAGGAGGCCTTCGGTCCGGTGGTGACGCTGACCCCGGTGGAATCCATGGAGGAGGCCTTCGAGCGGGTCAACGACTCCCG
The DNA here is from genome assembly GCA_015231965.1 of Magnetococcales bacterium. Classification (GTDB taxonomy): domain Bacteria; phylum Pseudomonadota; class Magnetococcia; order Magnetococcales; family JADGAP01; genus JADGAP01. The sequence continues at coordinate 40,511 of JADGAP010000001.1, forward strand.
CTTCGGCCTGCAATGCGGCCTGTTCAGCAACGATTTCGGCGTGGTGATGAAGGCCCTGGACGCCCTGGAGGTGGGGGGGGTGATCCAGAACGACGTCCCCTCCTTCCGCGTCGACTCCATGCCCTACGGCGGCGTGAAGGATTCCGGCCTGGGTCGCGAGGGGGTGCGCTACGCCATGGAGGACATGCTGGAACGGCGGGTGCTGGTCTATCGGATGTGACGCCGGTTCGGAATGACGGAAGCTTCCCGATCGGCTGAGATTCGCCTCCCGGAGGAGGAGCGCCTCTCCCTGCGCCTGCGCCCGACACGCCCTTTCCCATCGACGGGATCGAAGAATGGGAGGAGAAGCGTCCAGTCGATGGGAGGGCCGAACGCGCCTCGTTGGGCCGTCAACATCACCGACGACCACGGTTTGGGATGCGCCTCTCCCGTGAACCGGCGATGGGTTCCCAATGGCGACGGATCGCGTTGGGATCTGTCTCAAAGCCCCCGCAAGGCGACCCGGACATGCCATTCCACTCGACGCTCTTCGTCTTCCTTTTTCTGCCTGTTTCGATCGTTCTGTATTACCTTGTCCACCGCTCCCGCGTCTTGAGCAACATCACGTTGCTCGCGTTGAGCGTCGTGTTCTACACTTGGGAGAATCGGCTCTATCTGGCCCCCCTTGCGGCGTCCATCGGCATCGACTTCACCATGGCAAGAAAAATCGACGCCACCAGCGATCCCATCGCCCGCCGACAGTGGTTGTTCATCAGCGTCTTCACCAATCTCGCCTTTCTCTCCTTCTTCAAATACGGGATGTGGATCGCGGATGAGCTGCGCGGACTGGCCATTCTTTACCCGAACTATTTGGCCTTCCTCGGCTTGCTGCCCAGCTTGAACATTCCCCTGCCTCCCGGGATCTCCTTCTATACGTTTCATTCCCTCAGTTACATCGTGGACATCTACGCCCGCAAGACGAAGCCGCATCGCTCGTTTCTCGATTATTGCAATTTCGTCATGTTCTTCCCGCTGCTCGTGGCAGGCCCCATCGAAAGGGCTCGGAACCTGTTGACCCAGTTGAGCGTCGTCCGACCCTTTCCGACGCCGCGAGAGATCAGCGTCGCGCTGAGCTTCATCTTCTGGGGACTGTTCAAGAAACTGGTTTTTGCGGACAATTTCGAGGTCATCGTCGTCGAATGCGCCTCCTTGCGAAATTCCATCGAGGTCATCTTGTTCGGATACGCCTTCGCCTTTCAGATCTATTGCGACTTCTCGGCCTACTCCGATATCGCCCGCGGGACGGCCAGGCTTTTCGGCATCCAGCTGACCCGAAATTTCATGACCCCCTTCTTCGCCGACTCGCCCTCGGATTTTTGGAAACGGTGGCACATCTCCCTCTCCTCATGGTTTCGCGACTACGTCTATATCCCTCTGGGCGGTTCGCGCCTCTCCTTGCTGAAAACCGTGAGGAATCTGTTCATCACCATGACCTTGTGCGGCATCTGGCACGGCTCCAACATCACCTTCCTTCTCTGGGGGATCTTCCATTGGTTGATCCTCTCCGTTTACCGAATTGCGCCATTGGACGTCTGGTTGAAACGACTGTTCGGGGAGAGCGTCGGACCATGGATCGCCATCGTCGTCTTCTTCAATCTCAACATGGTGGGATGGGTTCTTTTTCGCTCCGAATCCCTGGCCAAGTTCTCTTCCTGGGCGTCGAGCATGGCGTCCGCCTTCTCCGGCGGCTTCACCCCGGCGGGGATGGACCACAATCTGCTGCGTCTCTTTCTTTTCTTTTCCCTCCCCGTACTCCTTTTTGAACTCTATTCCTATCTCAAGAACTGCGAATTCACCGATCTCCTGACGGACATGCGACCCGTGACCAAGGCCGTCCTGTTTGTCGCCATGTACTTCGGGATCGTCCTCCTCGGGAGAAGGGCCGGATATGGCTTCATTTATTTCCAGTTTTAGGGAATGGATCCTTGCCGTGGCGTTCATCGTCGCGGTGGAAGGATGCCTCATGCTCACGGCGAACGTTCCGTTCCACGACATCTATTCCAACTTCATCGAGCTTTCCCCCGTCCACAACGAAAACATCGCCAGGCTGATCCTCTGGGAGAAGCTCACCACCCTGCCCCAAAACACGCCCGACGCGGACATTGTCACGGTGGGCGACAGTTCCGGTTTTTACGGACTGGTTCCGGAAATCGTCGAATCCCAGCTTCAAGGCGGTAAGCTGCTGAACATGAACTGCTGCTCGGATATCGGCCTGGACGGGTATTTTCAGATCGTCCACTATCTCACGGAAAACATGAAAAATCCCCGCGCAATCTTGTTGTCCATCACCCCACATGCCGTCTTGTCGGATCAGCCCAACGACCTGTCGACCCAGTTGCGCCAACAATTCATTCTCCCCAGCAAACTCCTCAAATTTCCAAGCATGCGTTATCGCCTTCCCATCTCCAATCTGGTTTTTCATCGGGAATGGCGCGACGAGCTCTGGTTTCGTCGCGCCGAAGAACGGAAAACCTGGAACGAAATGCGCGACGCCTTGACGACCCACCGGGGCTGGGCTCCGGTTCCGGAGATCACCGGAAGGAAGAGCCCCAAGGTCCGATGTATGCGCTGGGACGCCGAAAAACAGGCCGCCATCAAGGCCAACCGCGACGAAGCTCCCTCACTTCTCCCTGGTCTGCGCCGGATCGCCGAGTTCACGAAAGGGCGTAACATCCGGTTTTTTGTCGTCTTCAACCCGGTCAGTTGTCCGCTGGAGTCGAACCCCGTGGTGCAGGAAATCCGCCGTCAGATGGAGCAGTTTGAGCAAGAACACCCCGAAACCAGGATCCGGATGAAAATCCCCAGGGTATGGGACGAAGATCGGTTCCATGATATATGGCATCTCAGGAACGAAGGGGTGCGTCTCAATTCCCTCGAAGTCGGGTCGGCGCTGGGTTTGGCGCTCGCCGACCGATAAAGCAGGTCGGCCGCCCCACACCCGCACCCGAGGCGACGGGGGCCATTCCCCGCCGAGTTTGCGTCCCAGATGAAATGGGCGGTCTTTCAATCACATACCGAAATCCGACCCACGGAATTATAGCCATTCCATTTGAAAATTGCACCTGTCATCAAGCGACGCCTGGGTTATGCAACCGACTCCTCAACTACGAAAACGATAGGGGTAGAAGGGGTCTCCCCCTCCCCTCCCTCCGAACCGTGCGTGCGGTTTTCCCGCACACGGCTCTCCAGTCGGTGGTTTCCCCCATCGGGATCGGCACACCTGCCGCAGCCTTCTTGTGGTGACACGCCACGGACATAGCAAAATCAGGTTTTGATACGTATCTTCTCCCCCCTCAGGCGAACCTCTTGGCCCATCTTTTTTCCGTGCAATAATGTGAGCCATTTCACCAATGACATATGAAGAATCATCCTCAAGAAAATTAATACACTCAATATCGCCCCCAGGATTTGAACACCTAACGGCTGACCTCCCCCATAATTTTTTGATGTCTTTCTCAGATATCCCCATGGGTTAACCATCCCCCCTTCCTTTCCATTCCATCGATTCTCACCAGGATACCCTCGTTATAAATATACAATTTTGTCAAGCAGATTATATCTTGCCGCAACCTTATCTTGTTGACGTATTGCCTTCACCCCGCTCCTTCGCCCGGCGGGGGGAGTTTTGTACTCCCCCCGCCAGCGACTCCCATCCGGTTACTTTGTCATCGCCTTGGCCGACTTGACCAGGTTGATAAACTCCGCCCGCAGTCCGTTGGGATCCTCGCCCTTGCCCTGTTGGGCCAGCTCCAGGATGCCGTCATAGCCGAAATCCCCCAGCATCGGATCCTGCCGCAGTTTGAGGCCGAAGGCGGCCACGGCGGCGGCGAAGCGGTGGTCTCCCGGCGCGTCGGAAATTTTTGACGCGGTCTCCCGGTCGGTAATGGGACGGTTGATCAACTTGCTGGAGCTTTCTCCCGGCGTCTTGTAGCGCATTTTCAAGAAAGCGTATTCGGCGAGGTGCGCCTTGACGCCCTTTTTCCCCAATTTTTCCTGAAGGGCGTCCGCTTCCGCCTCCGGCTCCCCGTCGCCGCCGTATCGCAAGGGATCGACCTTGCGTTTTCCCTTGCCCGTCAGGGTCAATTCATAGAGGGCGGTGACGGTGTGTCCGGCCCCCACCTCGCCGGCGTCCACCTTGTCGTTGTTGAAATCCTCCCGGGCCAGCAGCCGGGTTTCGTAACCGATGAGGCGATATTCCGCCACCCGCAGGGGATTGAACTCCACCTGGATCTTGACATCGTTGGCGATGGGGAAGAGGTTGGCGGCAAGGTTGTCCACCAGCACCCGGCGGGCCTCGTTGAGGTTGTCGAGGTAGGCGGCGACGCCGTTGCCGTTTTGCGCCAGGGTTTGCATCAACGCATCGTTGTAGTTGTTCTGCCCCACCCCCAGCACCGAGAGATAGACCCCGCTCTTGCGCTGCTCGACGATGAACGCCTTCAGTTCCTCCACCGAGGTGACGCCGACGTTGAAATCGCCGTCGGTGGCCAGAATTACCCGGTTGATCCCCTTGGGGTCGAAGCTTTTTCTGGCCAGTTCGTAGGCCAGCTTGATCCCCGCCCCCCCCGACGTCGATCCGCCGGGTTGCAAGGCCTCGAGGACGGCGAGGATCTTCTCTTTCTCCGAAACCGGGGTGGGCTCCAGGACGACGCCCACGGCGCTGGCGTAGACCACGACAGCCACCGTGTCCTTGGGCCGTAACTGATTGACCATCATGGCAAAGGCGCTGCGCAGCAGGGGCAGGCGATCCGGCGGCGACATGGAGCCCGACACGTCCACCAGCAGCGTCAAGTGGGCCGGGGGACGGTCTTCCACCGGGGGAGCGTAGCCCTTGATCCCCACCAGCATCAGCCGTTTCTCCTCGTCCCAGGGGGCGGGGAACAGCGAAACCGTGGGCTGGAAGGGTTGTTTGAGGCTTTTGGGAAGTTCGTAGTCGTAGTCGAAATAGTTGATCATCTCCTCCACCCGCACCGCGTCCGCTGGCGGGCGGTTTCCCATCAGGATCATCCGCCGACCGAAGGTGTAGGAGGCGGTGTCCACGTCCACCGAAAAGGTGGAGACCGGCTCCTCCCGGGTCACTTTCACCGGATTGGGGAGGGTTTGGGGAAAGCGGTCCCGGTTTTCCGGCGTGGGCGACAAGACCAACCCCCCGGCCTTGGCCGCCTGGGGGACAGGCACCCGAGCCGATGATGTGGGCTTGGACGGTTCCGCGGAACACGAAGCCAACGCCCCGCCGAGCATGGCGAGGCCAAGGACGGCGACGCGGGAAGACCCGTGGGGATTGCGTGGGAAGAACATGGGCATACTCCTAATAAAACCGTGAAAGTTGGGCGTTTCAGGGGATTACTTTCGTTCCAACGCCTTGGCCGACCTGACGAGATTGATGAATTCGGCCCGCAGTCCGTTGGGATCCTCGCCCTTGCCCTGTTGAGCCAGGTCCAGGATGCCGTCGTAGCCGAAATCCCCCAGGGCCGCATCCCCCCGCAGTTTGAGCCCGAAGGCGGCCACGGCGGCGGCGAAGCGGTGTTCCAGGGGAACGGATTTCAGCGAATCGCTCACTTTCTTGTCGTCCACCTCCTGTTCGATGAGATGGCTCTCGTTCTTGCCGGGATATTTATAGCGCACCTTGAGGAAGGCGTATTCCGTGGCGAAGGGGACGACCTTGGGCGGTTTGTCCTCTTTCTTCACTTCCAGAGCGTAGCGCAGGGGCTCCACCCGACGGGATTTGCTTCCCGGAGGGGTCAATTCATACAGGGCGGTGACGGTGTGACCGGCCCCCACTTCCCCCGCGTCCACCTTGTCGTTGTTGAAATCCTCCCGATTCAACAGGCGGGTTTCGTAACCGATGAGGCGATATTCCGCCACCTTCTCGGGGTTGAACTCCACCTGGATCTTGACGTCGTTGGCGATGGGAAAGAGGTTGGCGGCGAGGTTGTCCACCAGCACCCGGCGGGCCTCGTTGAGGTTGTCGAGGTAGGCGGCGACGCCGTTGCCGTTTTGCGCCAGGGTTTGCATCAGGGCGTCGTTGTAGTTGTTCTGCCCCACCCCCAGCACCGAGAGATAGACCCCGCTCTTGCGCTGCTCGACGATCAACTTCTTCAACTCCTCGACGGAGGAGACCCCCACGTTGAAATCGCCGTCGGTGGCCAGGATCACCCGGTTGATCCCCTTGGGTTCAAAGCTTTTCTTGGCCAGTTCGTAGGCCAGCTTGATCCCCGCCCCCCCCGACGTCGAACCGCCGGGTTGCAAGGCATCGATGGCGGCGAGGATCTTCTCCTTCTCCGCCACCGGGGTCGCTTCCAGCGCCACGCCGACGGCGCTGGCGTAGGTGACGACGGCCACCGTGTCCTTGGGCCGCAACTGGTTGACCATCATGGCGAAGGCGCTGCGCAGCAGGGGCAGGCGATCCGGCGGCGACATGGAGCCCGACACGTCCACCAGTAGCGTCAGGTGGGCCGGGGGGCGATCCCGGGCGGCCAGGGCGTAGCCCTTGATCCCCACCAGCAGGAGCTGCTTTTCCGAATTCCAGGGGGCGGGAAAAATCTCCACCGTGGGAAGGAAGGGGGGATGGGGGCTCTCCGGGGCGGCGTAGTCGTAGTCGAAATAGTTGATCATCTCCTCCACCCGCACCGCGTCCCCTGGCGGGAGGGTTCCCACGTTGATCAAACGACGAACGAAGGTGTAGGAGGAGGCGTCCACGTCCACCGAAAAGGTGGAGACCGGCTCCTCCCGGGTCACCTTGACCGGATTCTCCTTGGCCTGGGGAAAACGGTCGCGGTTTTCCGGCGCGGCGGGGAGATATCGCGGCGGCGGCGGCGGCGCAGGAGGGGCGATGGACATCGATCCCCCGCCCACCAGGTGTTGCGGCGGAAGCGGGGAACTCGCCATCGACGAGGGGGCGTGACGGACCATCTCCCGGGACGGCACCCCCATGGCCCTGTCTTCAAAGGCCATGGACTTCGCCTTGGACTCAGGCTTGGACTCAGCCCTGGACGCAGGCTTGGGAGCCTCATGCATCGTGACGGTGGAGGGCGGCATTCCAGCCACGCCGGGAGCGCCAGGGGTCGAAACCGCCCCGGACGCGGCGGTGAACGCCGAGGCGGGGGTGATGGCGGCCGTTTCTGTCAGGGCGGACGCCGACGTGATGCCGGAGGGGGTCGGGGGAGCCACGGAAGAAGACGGGGATTCCGGAGACTGGGCGGCGTCGGCCAGGGCCAGCCCTCCCAAGGCCGCCAGAACGACGACGAAAAACCGGGAGCGGATCCCGAAAGGGCGCGGCGCGGCCATGGGGCGATCTCCAAAAAATCGGGGGCGGCGAGATGAAGATGGAGTGAAAGCAACGCTATCGTCTTTTGCCATGCGGGGCAAGACGCCGCACGGTCTACTTCCTGTTTCCAGGGGGCAACGGGGAACGAAGTCATCGAAGGGGGGATGCAAATATTATGAATAGTCTATTATCTCAAAAAAAGCGCGGGGGATCGGTGAGGATCCCCCGCGCCGGAAATACCGTCAGCCTTGGCCGCGCCGCCGGATTTCGTGGAGGGCGACGCCCGCCGCCACCGCCAGATTCAGCGACTCCACCGCCGGGGCCAGGGGAATGGAGAGGAGCCGGTCGCACCGCTGGCGCACCAGACGACGCAACCCTTCCGCCTCACCGCCCACCACCAGGGCGACTTTTCCCTTGAGATCGGCGTCATGCAACGGGACGTCGCCATCGCTGGCCAGACCCAGCACCTGATAGCCCGCCTCCTTCAACTCCTCCATGGCCCGCACCAGATTGACCACCCGCACCACGTCCAGCCGTTCCGCCGAACCGGCGCTGGCCTTCAAGGCCGCCTCCGACAGGGGGGCGGACCGCTCCCGGGCGGTGACCACGCCCAGGGCTCCGAAGGCTTCCGCCGAGCGGATCACCGCCCCGAGATTGTGGGGATCTTCCACCCCGTCCAGCAGCACCACCAGACCCTTTTCCGTCGCCTCGGACTGGGCGAGAAAATCGCTCCATTCCGGTTGCAGCCGCACCCCGGCCCGGGCCGCCACCCCTTGGTGAACCGCCCCATCGGTGGTGCGATCCAGGGCCACCCGCTCGACATACCGGACCTTGAGTCCCCGCTCCCGGGCGAGACGGGCGATCTCCCCCAGTTTGGAGCTTTCCGCCCCCTTGGCAATGATCACCGACTCCACCGGACGACCGGCCTCCCGCAGCAGCGCCAGCACCGGATTGATTCCCGCCACCATCCGTCCCGGGGTCTCCGCGTCGCCCTTTGGCTCCTCGACGATCGCGTCCACCACTTCGCCGGCGACGGCGGAAGGCATTTTTTTCTCGGGGGCGCGCCAAACCTGCTCCCCCTGCCCCATCCACGCCCCGCCCACCTTGTCGTTGACCGCGGAGGGACTGACCTCGGGATTCAACCCCAAGGTTTTGCGGGGATACTCCTCCCGCTGAAACCTGCCGCCGCCGGACGATCCGCCGTAGCTCTTGCGCTCCCCGCCCTCACGGGGGGGACCGCTGAAGCTTTTGCGCTCGCCGCCGCCTTGATAACCGCCGCTGGACGAACCGCCGTAGCTCTTGCGCTCGCCGCCCTCACGAGGAGGTCCGCTGAAGCTTTTACGCTCCCCGCCGCCTTCGCCGCCGCGATAGCCACCCGACGAACCGCCGGACGAACCGCCGTAGCTCTTGCGCTCGCCGCCTTCACGAGGGGGGCCGCTAAAGCTTTTGCGTTCGCCGCCGCCTTGATAACCGCCGCCGGACGAACCGCCGTAGCTTTTGCGCTCACCGCCGCCTTGATAGCCGCCGCCGGACGAACCGCCGTAGCTCTTGCGTTCGCCGCCCTCGTAGCTCTTGCGCTCCCCGCCTTCACGAGGGGGACCGCTGAAGCTTTTGCGCTCACCGCCGCCTTGATAGCCGCCGCCGGACGAACCGCCGTAGCTCTTGCGTTCGCCGCCCTCGTAGCTCTTGCGCTCCCCGCCTTCACGAGGGGGACCGCTGAAGCTTTTGCGCTCGCCGCCGGCTTGATAACCGCCGCCGGACGAACTGCCGTAGCTCTTGCGCTCGCCGCCCTCGTAGCTCTTGCGCTCGCCGCCTTCACGGGGAGGGCCGCTGAAGCTTTTGCGCTCGCCGCCGCCTTGATAACCGCCGCCGGACGAACCGCCGTAGCTCTTGCGCTCGCCGCCCTCGTAGCTCTTGCGCTCCCCGCCTTCACGAGGGGGACCGCTGAAGCTTTTGCGCTCGCCGCCGGCTTGATAACCGCCGCCGGACGAACTGCCGTAGCTCTTGCGCTCGCCGCCCTCGTAGCTCTTGCGCTCGCCGCCTTCACGGGGAGGGCCGCTGAAGCTTTTGCGCTCGCCGCCGCCTTGATAACCGCCGCCGGACGAACCACCGTAGCTCTTGCGCTCGCCGCCCTCGTAGCTCTTGCGCTCCCCGCCTTCACGAGGGAGACCGCTGAAGCTTTTGCGCTCGCCGCCGCCTTGATAGCCGCCGCCGGACGAACCGCCATAGCTCTTGCGCTCGCCGCCTTCACGAGGAGGGCCGCTGAAGCTTTTCCGCTCCCCGCCGCCCTCGCCGCCGCGATAGCCACCCGACGAACCGCCGGAGGAGGCACCCGCAAAACTTTTCCGCTCGCCGCCCGCTCCGCCCCCTCGGGGTTTATCGCCAAAACCGGACTTCACCCCCGGCGCCAGGTTGTCCCGTCCTTGCCGTCCTCCAGCAAAATGCCCTTTTCCGCCAGCAGCCGCCGAATCCGGTCGGCCTCGGCGAACTCCCTGGCTTTTCGCGCCGCGTTGCGTCGGGCGATCCATGATGCAATCTCCTCACTCTCGTTGTCACTCGCCCCGGCCTGGAACCAGGCGACGGGATCGCCGCCCCCCAGACCGAGATTGGCCCCCAGCCGACGCAAGAGAACCGTTAATTTTTCCAGTAGGGCGCGGGCGTCCGCCGCCTCGGAGGGCTGAGCCGCCCCGCGATTGACCTCCCGCGCCAGTTCAAACACCACCGCCAAGGCTTGGGGGGTGTTGAAATCGTCATCCATGGCCTCGAAAAACCGGCGGGCGAACTCCGGCTGATCCACCCCCTCGGCGGCGGTCAGGGGAACCGCCCCGGGCAGCGCCCCCAGCCGCTCTTGGGCCGCCCGCAACGCCCCGTAAATCCGATCCATGCCCGCCCGCGCCGTCTCCAGCAACTCGCCGCTGAAATCCAGGGGACTGCGGTAGTGGCTGTTGAGGATGAACATGCGCAACGCCTCGCCGGGAAAGACCGCCAACAGATCCCGAATGGTGCGAAAGTTGCCCAGGCTCTTGGACATCTTCACCCGTTCGCCCGACTCGGCCACCACGTTGACGAAGCCGTTGTGCAGCCAGCCGTTGACCCAGCCATGGCCGCACGCCCCCTCGCTCTGGGCGATTTCGTTTTCATGGTGGGGAAAGATCAGGTCCATCCCCCCGCCGTGCAGATCGAAGCTTTCGCCCAAATAGCGCCCGCTCATGGCGGAACATTCGATGTGCCAGCCAGGACGCCCCGGCCCCCAGGGAGACTCCCATTGGGGCTCGCCGGGCTTGGCCCCCTTCCACAGGACGAAATCCAGGGGATTGCGCTTGCGCTCGTCCACCTCCACCCGCGCCCCGGATTGCAACTCGTCCAGGGGCTTGCCCGACAATTTGCCGTAGTCGGGAAAACGATCCACCGCGAAATAGACGTCCCCGCCGGCGGCGTAGGCCAGACCTCGCGCCTCCAGGCGTTGGATGATGACGTGCATCTCGGCGATGTGTTCGGTGGCCTTGGGCTCCACATCGGCCCGGGCCACGCCGAGGGCCGCCATGTCTTCGTGAAAGCCGTCGATGTGGAGCTGGGCCAGGGTCTGCCAGGAAATATCCAACTCCTGGGCGCGACGGAGGATCTTGTCGTCGATGTCGGTGAAGTTGCGAACAAAGGTCACGTCCAACCCGCTGGCCCGCAGATGGCGCACGATGACGTCGAAGGAGACCATCACCCGGGCGTGACCAATGTGGCAGTGGTCGTAGACCGTCATGCCGCAGACGTAAATTCCCGCCTTGCCCGCCACCCGGGGAACAAAGGGCTCCTTGCGACGGGTCAAGGTGTTGTAAAAGCTGATGGCCATGGAAAAACCTCGCCAGGGAACCGGCGTCGATCCACTCGGAAGTTGATGCGGAGCAAAAAATTCGCGGAACAGGACTTGCGCCGGACGAGTCCAATAAGCAAATTAACAATTATGAGCCACTTCACCCACAAATCGCAAGCATGCGTCAACGGAAAGCGCCGCCCCGGGGAAAATTCCCCCGCTCACGGGCGGATGGACGCCTTCCGGGGAAAGAGAACCGTGAACCCTTCCACGCATCCCGCCCCATCGCCTCTCCTGGCCAAAAAGACGCCGTCCTCTCCCCCTTTGGACGTGACCAAGGAGCGTTTGTTCCGCGAGTTGGGATACGCCGCGCCCCATGAACCGTTGGAGGAGGCGTTGCGGGAGGCCGGGTTGAGCCGTCCGGACAAGGGTCGCATCGCCCTGGCCAAACGGGAGCGGGTGCGGGAAATTTTGGAAGAGCGATTCGTGCGGGTCTGCGCCCGGGGGGATTGTCAGCGGGAGGCGGTGGAGTTGGAAGGGGTTCTGCCCGCCGCCACCTCGGCCCAGTGCGACTTGTGCGGCGGATCGCCGGTGGAACGGCTGGCGGAACGGGTCGCCCGGCGTTGCCTGGAACAGGGCGTGCATCGGGTCTGCGTGGTGGGTGGATCGCCGATCTATCGCGCCCGTTTGAACGAATTGCTGGGAAAACAACTGACCTTGCGCTTGGTGGACGGCAAGGCCAACCGGGACTTGACCCAGGCCGAGGCGGACCTGGCGTGGGCCGACCGACTCTTGATCTCCGGCCCCTCCATGCTCTCCCACAAGGTGAGCCAGCTGTATCGGCCGATGCCGGGCAAGACGGTGCTGGTCAAGCGCCGCGGCCTGCGCCACATGCTGGAAGCGTTGCAAGGCCCCTGATCCTCACTCGCCCATCTCCACCTCCAGCGCCTCGACCCCCGCCGCCGTCAAGCGCCACGCCGCCAGCACCATCCGCCCCTCGGTCCCCAACGAGATCACCACATGCAGCGGCGGGCCCTCCGGGGCCGCCTCCCGCAGATCCCGCTCGGACAACCCCTCCCCGGCCCGGGGATGGCTGTGATAAATCGCCAACACCTCCCGCCCCTCCTCGCGCAACCGGCGAAACAGGGCGAGCTGCTCCGCCGGATCGGCCAAAAAGCGCCGTTCGTCGGCCAGGACGTTGCTCAGGGGATGCCACCCCTCCACCCTCCCACCCCGCCCGGACAACACCCCCACGCACTCCAAGGGCGCGGAACGCTGGGCGTGGCCCAACAGACCGTGGATCACGCCGCGAGGCAACAGCAAACGCTCGATCATGCCGCACTCCCCCTCATTTCATGAAAGCTCGCCTTTTTCGCCCCCTTTTCCGGCGAAAAACCGCGAGGACTCTTTATTGTTCACCAAAAAACCGCTATTAACGAAATGTAAGGAAGAAATTCTCCCCATCTTTCGTGGATTCCCATGATGAAGGCTTACTTGCAGCGACTCAATCCCGAAACGGCGGCGGTATGGTATTATTCCATGCAACTGCAACGGGATCTGTTGGGCCGCTGGCACCTGATCAAGGAATGGGGACGCTCCGGCTCCCCCGGAACCCTGCGCCGCACCCCCTACGATACCCTGGACGAGGCCACCGCCGCCTTCTCCAATCTGCGCCAGGAACTCACCGACCGGGGCTACCGCGTGGTGATGCAAGAAGGGCTCAAACCCGCCCTCACCGCCTGCCTCTCCCCCGATCCCTTCGAGATCGATGGTCCCTGAAGGCCTTGCGTCTCCTCGCGATGATCGCCTTCGCTCCAAAACGCGCCACTTTCACCGTTTCGAGGTTTGCCACCGATGGATTACCTGTTCGACTCCCTGGAAACCGGCCCCCTTCAAGTCAACTGTTACCTCTTCGGCTCCCAGGAGTCGGGAGAGGCGGTGATCGTCGATCCGGGTGGAGACGCGGGCAAAATTTTGCGCCGCCTCACCCAAATGGGCTTGCGCCCCGGAACGGTGATCCTCACCCATGGCCACTTCGACCACATCGGCGCGGCGGCGGAGTTGCAACGGGCCTCCAACTGCGACGTGCTGCTCCACGCCGATGACCTCTTTTTGGTGGAAGAGGCCGCCAACCACGCCTCCGAATGGGGCATCCCCTTCGGCAACACCCCAAAAATCACCGGATTTCTCCAGGACGGCCAACATCTCGAACTGGGGGGGGTGACCCTCGACGTCCTCCATACCCCGGGTCACACCCCCGGCGGCGTCTGCCTCAAGGTGGGAACGAACGTGGTGGTGGGGGACTCCCTCTTCGCCGGCTCCATCGGCCGCACCGACCTGCCGGGGGGCGATTACGATCAGTTGATCCGCTCCATCCGCACCCAACTCCTCACCCTCCCCGACAACACCCGTTGCCTGCCCGGACACGGCCCCGCCACCACCATCGGCCAGGAGCGGCGCGGCAACCCGTTTATCGCCTGATTTCCCCGCATCGCGAGGGGGGAGGAAGCTGGACCCATCGGTTCGTCCCTCCCCCCTCCGTTCCGCGTCATCCCGCCTCCAGACAACTCACCACCCGGTTTCGCCCCCCCTGCTTGGCCCGATAAAGGGCCTGATCCGCCTGATGGAGCAACTCCTCCGGGGTCATGCCCGGCTGCCATTCGCACACCCCGAAGCTGGAAGTCACGGTCAGCATCTGGTTGCCGGTTTTAAAGCGCAGCCGCATCACCTCCAGGCGAATTTTTTCCGCCGCCGCCGCCGCCGCTTCCAGGGTCGCCTCGGGCAGGATCAAGACAAACTCCTCGCCGCCGTAGCGGGCGATGAGGTCCGATTGCCGCAACATCTTGCCCGCCCGCTCCGCCACCGTGGTCAACACCTTGTCCCCCACCGGATGGCCATACGTATCGTTCACCTTCTTGAAATGATCCAGATCGAACATGACCAACGACAACGGCAGCTTGTGCCGAACGCTGCGGGCGTGTTCCCGATGCAAGGTTTGCTCGAAGGCCCGGCGGTTGGCCACCCCGGTCAGGGCGTCGGTCATGCTTTCGGTGCGGCTTTTTTCCAGCTCCTCGCTCAGCTCCCGCACCCGATGGCGGGCCTGCACCAGTTGCTGCTGGCTCTCCACCAGCCGCGACTGCAAGACCTGGGTTCCCCGTTTCAAATCCTCCGCCTCCCGCACCAGCAGGATGCGCAACTGTTGCAGTTCCTCCACCGTCTCGCTGGTCTTGATGCGGTTGATGGATTCGCTCAACCGCCGCCCCATGCCGCCGGTGGTTTGGCGCATCTCCTCCAACTGGGTCGCCAACTCCCCCACCAGCCGAACAAAGGCCTCCTTCTCCTGCACCCACTGCGCCCGGGACTGCCGGGCCGACTCCATCAAACGGGAGGCGAATCCCGCCACCGCCCGCCCAAACTCGGCGGGGGAGTCGGTCTCGCCGCGCCGGATCAACGCCTCCGCCTCCTGATGGACCCACCCCCCCT
>JADGAP010000200.1 GCA_015231965.1 Magnetococcales bacterium
TTCACCTAATTCCGGATTTCTCCCCAAAAAATCGGGGGTGCTGAATAGTTACGTTTTTTCATGCTCCGGGGTGGTGTGGTGCGCCATGCCCGTTAGGAGGGAGGGGGCGGCTAGGGAGAGGCGTCGGCGGCGTTTTGCAGGGCGCGGAGCAGCTCGGGAACGGCTTGACGCAGATCGGCAACCCAGGCGACATCGGCCATGGCCAACAGCGGGGCGGCGGGATCCTTGTTGATGGCGGCGATGACCCGGGCCTCCTTGATCCCCGCCACATGTTGCAGCGAACCGGACACGCCGACGCCGAGGTAGAGATCGGGGGCGATGATTCGTCCGGTTTGACCGACTTGCAGGTCGGCGGAAGCCAACTCGGCATCCACCGCCCCCCGGGAGGCCCCGACGGCGGCGTTCAGGCGATGGGCCAGCGCCTCCATCAGGGCGAAGCTTCCCGCCTCTTCCAGACCGCGCCCGCCCACCACCGCGATGCGGGCCGATTCCAGGTCGGGGCGTTCGCCGAGGGGTTGGGCGGGACGCAGGCGTCGGCACAGTCCGTGGTCGCGAATGCCCGGCAGGGGGCGGATGGGGGCGGGGGGACCGTCGCGGCGCGGGGGCGCTGGGGAAAAGGCGCTGGGACGCACCGTCAACAGCGCCAGACGACCCAACACCCGCACCCGGGCGACCAGTCGGGCGGCGTGGCAGGGGCGCTCGAAGACCCCATCCCCGAGAAAGGCGGTGGTCTCCGTCACCGGCCCCACCCCCAGCAACGCCCCGAGAAACGGGATGAGGGTCGCGCCGAAGGCGTCCGCCGGGGCCAGCACATGGGAGCAGGCGGGGGCGAGGTTTGCCAGCAGCGGCGCGAGGTTTTCCGGGGCACCTGGCAGGCAGGGGTGATCCGCCAGCAACACCTCCGCCACGCCGGAGAGGACCGCGCCTTGTTCCGCCGCCGCCCGGCAATCCACGCCCGCCGTCAGCAGCAGCGCCGGACCCAGGGTCCCCGCCGCCCCCACCGCCCGTCGCGAGGCCTCGCTCAGGCCCTTGTCCGTCCCTTCCACCACCACCAGAACGGTCATGGCAGGGCCCCCCGTTGGCGCAACGCGGCGACCATCTCGGCGGCGCTGTTCACCCGTATTCCCGGGGGGCGGGAGACGGGTTCGCGGAAGCCCAGCGTCTCCAGGGTTTGGCTCAGGGCCACGCCCAGTTCAAAGGGGGTAAAGGCGATCAGGGGGTGGCGGCGGGCCTTGAGAATGGCGGGCAGGCTGGCGTAGCGGGGTTGGACCAGGCGCAAATCGCAGGAGATCACCGTCGGCAGCCGGGCGGCGCGCCATTCGACGCCCCGTTCCAGGGAGCATCCGGCGTGGACCTCCCCCGGTTCCAGGCGTAGCGCCGCGACTTGGGGGAGGAATCCCCAGCCCAGCAGGGCGGCGGTCATGGCCAGGGTTTGGCGTTGATCCAGGTCCGCCCCCTGACGGCCTCCCAGGAGCAGATCGACCCCCAATCGCCGGGCCAGGGCGGCCAGCAGCCGGGCGATGTTGAGGGGCTCCATCCCTTCCGGAACGACGACCCGGACCCCTTGATCCGCGCCCAGGGCCAGGGCGGTGCGCAGTCCGCCCTCCCAGGAGGCCTCGCCCACCGTCGCCGCGATCACCCGGGCGACCGCCCCCGACTCCCGCCATTGCACCGCCTGCTCCAGGGCGATTTCGTCGAAGGGATTCAGCACCAGGGCCCCGTCCCCCGTCTCCACGCCGCCGCCCTCCAACCGCAGCCGGGCGGGATGGGCGGGATCCGGCAGTTGGCGCAGGGCGACCAGCGCCGTCAGGCCGTCGGCCGACGGGGGAGGCGAGGAGGGGAGGGGTTCGGGCACGAGGGCGTTACGGCGCGGGCGGGTGGAGGGCCAACCGTTCCGCCGTGGCCAGCATGCGGTTGAAATCCCCCCGAGCGTGGCCGGTGGAGATGCGAAACCGACCGTTGACCACCAGCGTCGGCGTGGAGTCCACCCCCAGGGCCTTCCACCGGGCGAGGGCTTGGGAAACCTTGGCCCCCACGCCGAAGGATTTCATCTGTTTGAGCATCTCCTCCGGGGCGAGACCCAGGGGGGCGGCCAGTCTGGCCAGCGCCTCCGGCGATTCGATGTCCACCTTGCGCCGGAAGTGGCCCTCGAAGATGGCCTGGGCCATCTCGCGCCCCATGCCCATGAACTGGGCGGCGAAGAAGGCGCGCAAGGGGGCGTCGGTCTGCTGACCCCAATAGACCGGAACCAGCCGCAGCTCGATCCTGCCCTGCTGTTTTTTCTCCCAGGCCTCGACGACGGGGGCCATGTCGTCGCAGTGGGGGCATTTGAAGTTGAACACCTCCTCCACCACGGGCTTGTCGCCGGACAAGGGCATGGCGGGGGCCACCACCTCGAACTCCTCGCCTTCCCCTGGCAGCAGGCCGGCGTCGGCGGGGAGGGCGACCCCCCCCAGCCAAACCGCCATGAACAGCGCCGCCAACCGGAGCAACCCTTCGCGTCTCGTCATGATCTTCACTCTTCCCCCCTTGTCCCTTGGGCCGGACGCCCGCGATCAGCCTTCCTTGATTTCGTAGGTGGAGCGGATCTCCGCCGTTTTGCCCAGCATGGCCGAGGCGGAGCAATATTTTTCCTCCGACAGTTGAATCGCCCGCTCCACGGCGCTGGGGGGAATGGCCTGTCCCGTGACCACGTAGTGGACGGAGATGGTGGTGTAGACCTTGGGTTCGGTTTCGGCCCGGATTCCCTTGAGAAGCACCTCGCAGTCGGTGACGGCGTGGCGCCCCTTGCGCAGGATGGTGAGGAGGTCGATGGCGGTGCAACCGCCCATGCCCACCAGCAGCAGTTCCATGGGGCGGACCCCCATGTTGCGTCCGCCCACCTCCGGCGAGGCGTCCATCACCACGGTATGGCCCGAGCCGCTCTCGCCGAGCAGTTGAATGCCTTCGATCAGTTTGATGCGCGCACTGGCTTCCGCCATGGGTCGATTCCTCCGGTGGGGCAACCAACGACGAGCCCTTTCTTCCGGCTCTGGGGATGGTAACGTTTTATCGCCCCCGGTCGGGCAAGGCAAGTCCGGCTGGGGGGAATGCGGCTTAAAGGTTGGCGTGGTTTCGCGGGCGTCGTACACTGTCGAGGATCGACCGCCACGGGAAAAAGTTCATTCTCCCTCGTTATCCCCGACCATCGGCGCGTATCGCCCTGGAGAAGCCTGAACATGGACAAGGAAGCACGCGAACTCAAGGAGATTCGAGATCCCCGGGAACACCACTCCGTGCATGAGCTGCGGGATTTGCACGAACCCAGGGATCCCAAGGCGTTGGAGTTGGCGCAACTGCTCAGGGGGCGGGAGGGGGAGCGTCACGCGGTGGTGATGCAGGATTTTCCCGACCCCGACGCCATCTCGTGCGGCATCGCCTACCGGCTCATCGCGGCGGAGTTCGGCATCGAGGCGGAGTTGATCTACGGCGGGCGGATCAGTCACCAGGAGAACATCGCCCTGGTCAGCCTGCTGGGGATCGACCTGGATCAACTCCCCGACACCCCCATCCCCGCGGAACGGTTTCAGGGATCGGTCTACGTGGATGGTCAGGGGACCACGTCCCACCTCACCAGCCGGTTGGAGGATGCGGGGGTTCCGGTGGTGGCGGTGGTGGATCATCACGAGGATCAAGCCCGGTTGACGCCGCTGTTTCGCGATATTCGTCCGGTGGGGGCTTGCGCCTCGATTTTCACCCATTATCTCATGACGGGGCTGTTGCCCTTGCGTAATGCCAAGGTGGAGCATCGCCGGTTGGCCACCGGGCTGATGCACGGCATCCTTTCGGAAACCAACGCCATGACCCGGGCCTTGCCCTTCGATTTTGCGGCGGCGGCGTTTCTCCAGCCCTATTGGGATGCCGACATGTTGATGGAGATCATGAATCAGCAGCGCAGCCACAAGGTGATGGAGGTGATCCGCCTGGCCTTGGCCAACCGTTTGACGCGGGAGGGGGTCTGCCTCTCCGGCGTGGGGTATCTGCGGGCCGAGGAGCGGGACGCCATTCCCCAGGCGGCGGACTTTCTCCTGACCGAGGAGAATGTCCACACCGTCATCGTCTTCGGTCTGGTGAGCAACTCCGATGGGGGGGAGTCGATTCAGGGGTCGTTGCGCACCATCAAGGCGACCCTCTCCCCCGACGCCTTTCTCAAGGAGGCGCTGGGGCGGGCGCGGGATGGGGCGTGGTACGGCGGGGGCAAGATGATGGCCGGGGGGTTTGAAATTCCCCTGGGATTTCTCTCCGGCTTCGACGGCGAGGAGATGGCGGAGGTGAAGTGGGAGGCCTACAACTCCAAGGTGCGGAAAAAAATATTCGACAAGATCGGGGTCGAGGATAAGTGAGCGCGCTGGTGGAGTCCCCCGTCCCCCCCGCCGCGCCCTCTTCCGAGGTCGCCCCGTCGATTCGCAAACCGGCGTGGTTGCGTTCGCCGCTGATCGCCGGGGCGCGGGCGTTGGGGGTGCGGCGGTTGTTGCGGGAGCATCGGTTGCACACCGTCTGCGAGGAGGCCTCCTGCCCCAACGCCGGGCGCTGCTGGGACGAGGGCCACGCCGCCTTTTTGATCCTGGGAGAGGTTTGCACCCGCGCTTGCGCCTTTTGCGATGTCACTCCGGGCCGTCCCGCCCCTCCCGATCCCGAGGAGCCCGCCCGGCTGGCGCAGGCCGTCCGGCGGTTGGGGCTGCGCCATGTGGTGATCACCTCCGTGACTCGGGACGACTTGCCCGACGGCGGGGCCGCCCACTTCGCCGCCGCCCTCGCCGCCCTCCGCGATCCCTCGGCGGAAGGGGAGCCGCCCACGGTGGAGGCGCTGATTCCCGATTTTCGCGGCGACGCCGCCGCCCTGGCATGCGTTCTGGCCTCCCGCCCCGAGGTGTTGAATCACAACGTGGAGACGGTCCCCCGGCTCTATCCCCGGGTGCGTCCGGCGGCCCGCTGGGAACGCTCCCTGGAGCTGCTGCGGCGGGCGGCGGCAGATTCCCTCGCGCCGGGGGGGCGGATGATCGTCAAAAGCGGCATGATGCTGGGGTTGGGGGAGACCCTCGAAGAGGTTCGGCAGGCCATGGCGGCGCTGCGACAGGCGGGGGTGACGGCGTTGACCGTGGGGCAATATTTGCGTCCGGCGTGGCGCAATCTTCCCGTGGTCCGCTACTGGACGCCGGAGGCGTTCGACGCGCTGGGGGAGGAGGCCCGGGCCATGGGGTTCGATCCTGTCGAGAGCCATCCCCTGGCCCGCTCGTCGTTCCGCGCCGGGGCGATGCTGGGGGCGTCGGGAAGGGAGGCCAATCCAGGCCGGGGTTCCCTCGCCCCAACGCCTCTCCCGGGGGGAGAGGGGCTTTGATCCCCCCGGAGGGGCGGGCGTTCGAGTTGCTGCGCCGACCAATGTGGGACTACGAACCTTGCGCGGCGTGGCAGCGGCGGCGGGCGGCGGCCATCGCGGCGGGCGGGGCGGGCCAGGCGCTGCTGCTCACCGAGCATCCCCCGGTCTATACCGTGGGGCGAAGGGCGACCCCGGAGGAGATCGTGGGGGTTCGTTTCGGCGAGATGACCCTCCCCGTGGTCCCCACCGACCGGGGGGGGCGGACCACCTATCACGGTCCGGGGCAGAGCATGGTCTATGTGCTGCGGGATCTGCGTCCCCATCCCATGGCGGTTCGGGAGCATGTTCACCGGCTGGAGGGGTTGGCCATCGCCGTGCTGGCCGGGCTGGGACTGAGGGGGGAGCGGCTGCCGGGACTCCCCGGGGTCTGGGTGGAGGGCGAGAAAATCGCCGCCCTGGGGGTGCGGGTGAGCCGGGGCGTGGCGTATCATGGACTCTCCCTCAACCGGGATCCGGAGCTGGCCCATTACGCGGGGATCCTCCCCTGCGGTTTGACCGGTCGGCGGGTGACGTCGCTGGCGGCGTTGGGCGTGAGTCTCTCCCGCGCCGAGTTGGAGGCGCGACTGGCGGCGGCTTTCGTCCCGCTGTTCGGCGCAACCGTCGAGGGGGAGGAATCATCGTGGGACGAGGAGGGATAGAGTCGTTCCAATTGAGTCATGGACATCACGGTGGTTGCAAAAGTAGGGTTCCGTAAAAATCTGGTCGCCTCCGGCGACGATTGTGCAGGAAAGCACAATCGGACTGGCGA
>JADGAP010000201.1 GCA_015231965.1 Magnetococcales bacterium
GAGGATGGACCTGCCGTTGCTGGGCGACGCCCCCTTTCTCGCGGTCAACGGCGACATTTTGTGGGATTTCGATCCCGCCGCCTTGATTCAAGCCTTCGATCCCGCCCGCATGACGGCCCTGCTGTTGCTGGTGGAGAGCCCCGCCGACGCCCCGGGGGATTTCCTCCTCGCCGCCGACGGACGCTTGAGCCGCGCCCCCCGCGTCGAACCCGGCGATCCGGCCAAGGGATGGACCTATTCCGGCTTGCAAATGCTCTCCCCCGGGGCGCTGGCCCACTTCCCCGTGGAACCCTTCTCCCTCAACCGGTTCTACGATGACGCCATCGCCGCCGGAACCCTCTTCGGGATCCGCCTGCCGGGGCGTTGGGCCGACGTGGGAACCCCGGAACGGCTGGAAAAGGCCCGCCGCGAGTGGCCCGCTCTTCCGCCCCTCGCCACCGGCCCGGAATCGAGGGCGCTTTCGCGATAAACGGTTTTGATGGCCAACCCCCGCCAAGGGGAATGGCGTATCACGGGAAGATGGGATAAACTCACAAGACTCCGGCTTGGGAATGCTTGAAGGATGACCGGAGAGAGACGCGGTTTCACCGCCCGAATATCGTCCGAGGAGCCCATGGACTTCGCCCTTGCCCGCATCAACATGGTCAAATCCCAGGTGGCCCCCATCCCGGTGCAGAGTTCGCTGCTGCTGGAAAGCCTGGGGGACGTTCCCCGGGAGTTGTTCGTGGAGGAGACGTGGCGTCCCTTCGCCTACGCCGACATGAACCTGCCCCTCTCCGGCGAGGGGAGGAGTCTGCTCAAGCCGCTGCTCCTGGCCCGGCTGATCGAGGCGCTGCAAGTGGAGCCTCAATCCCGGGTGCTGGTGGTGGGCGGCGGTGGCGGATACGAAGCCGCCGTGCTGGCCCGCATGGGCGCGGAGGTGTTCGTCCTGGAGTCCGACGCCGCATTGGCGGCCCAGGGCGAGCAACGGGTGGGCGCGGGCAAGGCCCAGTGGCGGGTGGGCGACCTCGCCCTCGGCTGGCCGGAGGTCTCCCCCTTCGACGCCATCCTGCTCTGCGGGGCGTTGACCACGCCGCCCAACAAGCTCATCGGCCAATTGGGACGGCAGGGCCGTCTGGTGACGGTGATGGGCCAACCCGGCGACGCCGTGATGCGGGCGGTGCGCATGGTGGGCATCTCCGGCGGCGACCGGCCCGACCATCTGTTTGAAACCACCGCGCCGCTGCTTCCGGGCATGGAGGGAGCGAACCGGTTCGTGCTGTGATGCGGGCGATGGGGGGTGGGGAAGAAAGTTGACGGCAGGGAGGCCCTTTTTCGGGAGATGACTCGATGAGTCGCGTGGCGGGCATTTCCGAGGGGTTCCGGTCGCCGGCGGAATCAAACGATCTGGAATGGTTTGTGGTGGGCGTCCTGATCATCATCGCCCTGGTTCTGGCGGGCTATTTGATCCAGCGCCACCTGGATAACGAACGGGCGGCCAAGTATCGCCGAAGCCGAAAGGGAAGAGAGTCGTAACATGGCCTTGATCGTGCAAAAATTCGGCGGCACCTCGGTGGGGACCATCGAGCGGATCCGCAACGTCGCCGCCCGCGCCGTGGCGGATTACAACGCGGGCAACCAGGTCGTGGTGGTGGTCTCGGCCATGTCCGGCGAGACCAACAAGCTGGTGGCCCTGATTGAAGGGGTGGCGGCCTTCTACAACAAACGGGAATATGACGTGGTGGTGGCGGCGGGGGAGCAGGTCTCCATCGGCCTGTTGGCCGCGGCCATCGAGTCGATGGGCTACAAGGCCCGATCCTACCTGGGTTGGCAGGTGCGGTTCATCACCGACAGCGCCTTCTCCAAGGCCCGCATCAAGGAGGTGGAGGCCTTCCGCATCCGCAAGGATCTGGAGGACGGCTACATCGTGGTGGTGGCGGGATTCCAGGGCATCGACGAACTGGGCAACCTCACCACCCTGGGACGGGGCGGATCCGATACCTCGGCGGTGGCGGTGGCGGCGGCCCTCAAGGCCGACCGTTGCGACATCTACACCGATGTGGACGGGGTCTACACCACCGACCCCCGCATCGTCTCCAAGGCCCGCAAGCTGGACCACATCTCCTACGACGAAATGCTGGAGATGGCCTCCCTGGGGGCCAAGGTGTTGCAAATCCGTTCCGTGGAACTGGCCAAGAAATATCGCGTGCCGTTGCGCGTCCTCTCTTCGCTGGAAGAGGGAACCGGCACCCTGCTGACCGAGGAAAATCACATGATGGAGAATATTTTGGTCTCCGGCATCACCTACGACCGCAACGAGGCCAAGGTGACCATCCAGGGCGTGCCGGACAAGCCGGGAATCGCCGCCGCCGTCTTCGGGGCGCTGGCCGACGCCAACATCAACGTCGACATGATCATCCAGAACGTCTCCGCCAGCAGCGGCGAGACCGACCTGACCTTCACCGTGCCCCGGGGCGACCACAAAATGGCCATCAAGGTGCTGGAGCCGGTGGTGGCCCAGATCGGGGCCCGAAGCCTGTTGGGCAACGTGGAGATCGCCAAGGTCTCCGCCGTGGGCGTCGGCATGCGCTCCCACGCTGGCGTGGCCCAGCGGATGTTCCGCGCCCTCTCCCAGGAGGGGATCAACATTCAGATGATCTCCACCTCCGAAATCAAGGTTTCGGTGGTGATCGACGAAAAGTACATGGAACTGGCGGTGCGGGCTCTGCACGACGCTTTTGAACTGGAAAAGGGCGCCGAGGGTCGAATTGCCAGTTGAGGCATCGCATGGGCCGGATCGGCGACGCAATGGGGCGGCCTGATCGGGCCGCCCTTTTTGTTGGTGTGTTGGCGAGGTGGAGCGGCAAATCATGGAGACGGCAAGCGGGACGGAGCGGAACGATCCGGTGGATCCGACGGAACCGGTGGCGTTGTACGACACCACCTTGCGGGACGGGGCGCAGAGCGAGGATGTGCAATTTTCGGTGGAGGACAAGCTGCGCATCACCCGTCGTTTGGATGAACTGGGGGTGGACTTCATCGAGGGGGGCTGGCCGGGGGCCAATCCCAAGGACGAGGCCTTTTTTCGCGAGGCGTCGCGGCTGACATGGCACCACGCCCGGCTCACCGCCTTCGGTTCGACGCGGCGGGCGGGGGTTCCGGCGGAACGGGACGTTGTACTCAAGGGATTGTTGGATTCCGGGGCGAGGGTGGCGACCATCTTCGGCAAAACCTGGGATCTCCACGTCACCCGGGCCCTGGGCATCTCGCTGGAAGAGAACCTGGATCTCATCCACGACTCCATCCGCTACCTCAAGGCGCGGATGGATTTGGTTTTCTTCGACGCCGAACACTATTTCGACGGCTGCAAGTCCAATCCAGACTACGCCCTGGCGGTGTTGACGGCGGCGCATCAGGCGGGGGCCGATTGCCTGGTGTTGTGCGACACCAACGGCGGCTGCCTGGTGGACGAAGTGACCGCCCTGACCCGTCGGGCCAAGGCCGTGGGGGGGGCGTTGGGCATCCATTGTCACAACGATTCGGGATTGGCGGTGGCCAACACCCTGGCGGCGGTGGCGGCGGGGGCGATGCAGGTGCAGGGGACGGTAAACGGTCTGGGGGAGCGGTGCGGCAACGCCAACCTGATGACCATCATTCCCAATCTGATGCTCAAGATGGGGCGTCGCACCGCCTTGAGTTCCGATCAACTGGCCCAGTTGTCCAGCGTCAGCCGGTTTGTCAGCGAGTTGGCCAATCTGTCGCCGCAAAAAAATCAACCCTTCGTCGGCGATTCGGCCTTCGCCCACAAGGGGGGGATCCACGTTTCGGCGGTGTTGAAGGACTCCATCACCTACGAACACATCCGCCCCGAGCAGGTGGGCAATCGGCAGCGGGTGCTGCTGTCGGAGCAGTCGGGCAAGAGCAACCTGCTGTTCAAGCTTACGGAGATGGGGTTGGACGAGGTGGATCCGGACGATCCCCGCATCAGGGAGCTGCTTCAGGAGTTGAAGGAGTTGGAACTGCGGGGCTACCAGTTCGACGCGGCGGACGCCTCCTTTGAACTGCGGCTGCGCCGGGCCTTGAAGCAACTGCCGAGCTATTTCACTCTGCGGGGCTTTCGGGTGATCGACGAGCGGCGCAAGGGGGCCGATGGCGGCAAGTTGCTCATCTCCGATGCCAGCGTCCAGGTGGAGGTGGGGGGGGAGATGGAACACACCGCCGCCGAGGGCAATGGTCCGGTGAACGCCCTGGACAAGGCGTTGCGCAAGGCGCTCAAGCGGTTTTATCCCCAGTTGGAGGAGATGACCCTGAGCGATTTCAAGGTGCGCATCCTCAACACCGGCGGCACCGGGGCGATGGTGCGGGTACTCATTGAATCCCAGGACGGCAAGGATCGGTGGGGGACGGTGGGGGTTTCGGCCAACATCCTGGCCGCCTCCTACGAGGCGTTGGTGGATGCGGTGATCTACAAACTGCTCAAGGAGGGGGTGACTCCGCCGGGGTGATCCGCCTTCACCTGTTGGAAGAGGTTTGAAACGCGGTTAAAATGGTGCATTATTTCCCACGAGCATCGAGAACTTCTCTTTCACCTCATGGCCTCCGCCGAAAGTCCGACGCATGAAAAAAATCGAAGCCATCATCAAGCCCTTCAAGCTGGACGACGTGAAGGAAGCCCTCTCCGAAGTGGGGATTCAAGGGATCACGGTGTCGGAGGTGCGCGGGTTCGGGCGGCAGAAGGGCCACACCGAACTCTACCGGGGGGCCGAGTACGTAGTGGATTTCCTCCCCAAGCTCAAAATCGAGGTGGTGTTGCCCGAGGAGATGGTGGAACGGGCGGTGGAGGCCATCGAAAACTCTGCCCGCACCGGCCGCATCGGCGATGGCAAAATTTTCGTGGTCAACGTGGAGAGCGCGGTGCGGATTCGCACCGGAGAACGGGATCTCAACGCCTTGTAAGAAAGGCGCCTCCCCCCTTCCCCTGTTTTCTTGATGAAACAACGTCGTGACCTCTCTCCCGACCCCTCTCCATGCATGGAGAGGGGAGGAGGGGCGTTGAAGAGCCCGTTTCATGCTCCGGGGCGGTCTTGCGCCATGCACGTCAGCCGGGGAGGGGGGGCTTTCGGCGGGAGGAGGGGACTCAGTTCACCGCCGCCAAGGCGGCGCGAATTTTCTTGTCCGCTTCGAGGGCTACCTGGCCCACCTCCGGGTGGTCGATCATGCGGGCCATGACCATGGGATCGACGGCGGCGATCTCCACCCCCCCAGCGGCGTTGACCCGCACCACCACGTTGCACGGCAGCAGCACGGCGATATCCGGCGCGGCGCTCATCGCCCGATGGGCCAAGGGGGGATTGCACGCCCCCAGGATCAGGGTGGGGGGGTGATCTACGCCCAATTTTTTCTTCAGCGTGGCCGCGACGTCGATTTCGCTCAAGATGCCGAATCCCTGCTCCGCCAGGGCGGCGCGGATGGCGGAGACGGCCTCGTCGTAGCCGAGGGAAACGGGTTTGAGGATGGCGTAACCTTCTGACATGACCTTATCTCCCAAAAAAACAGGGGCCGTCGCGGCCCGTCGATGTCACCGAGGGGCAGTTTTCCCTCTTTTTGCGTCGCTGACAAGGTTGTCCCCTTGCCTTGGGCAAGATTACCGATGCGTTGCGCAAAAATTTTTGATAGCTTGGAGCACGGGGAGTTCCATTTCGGGATGCGAATATTGTGGGCGGGCCATCCCCAAAAAGCAGGGCGTGGAGAGGAGAGTCCTTTGAACAAACAGATCGGATGCGTGGCGGGAGCGGTGATGGCGGCGTGGGCGGGAGCGGCCTTGGCCGCCGATGATTTCGCCAAGCCCATGGAGAGCGCCGTGGTTCCGCAACAACAGGCGTCGGGGGGTGGGCCGGCGGTTCCCGGCGGCGCGGGGGGACCGGGCGGCGGTTACGGCGGATCCATGATGGGCGGCCCTGGCGGCCCCGGCGGTTACGGCGGTCCGATGATGGGCGGCCCTGGCGGCGGTCCCGGGGGATACGGCGGTGGTCCCGGGGGAGATGGCGGAGCACTCGGGGGCGAGGGTGGCGGAACGGGGG
>JADGAP010000202.1 GCA_015231965.1 Magnetococcales bacterium
GGGAGATACATCTCCTTTAATTTGGCCTCGACCGGTTTGTCCGCCCCTCCGCTTTGCACCGCGCCCAGGTTACTAAGATCCCAGTTGCTGTGCCGATCCCGAAAGCGGGCCTGATACTGGGCCAGAAAAGCGGCGCAGGAGGCAGGTTTTTTGACAGTCGGCGGTGCTGCGGTGGTTTTCCTGGCGGAGCGGGATCTTTCGGGCTTGATCGCCCTCACCACGAACGACAGGGTTTCGTCGTCCTCCTGGAGATGAATCGTGGCGAAGTCCGCCCGATAGAGATATCGAAAATCGGACATGGCGGTCTTGCCCACGTCCCGGGTGTAGATCGACTGGTCGAGGAAGACCAGATTTTCCTTTTGCACGAGGCGGGTATGGGAGGGATCCCCCCACGCCCAGACCGAACGGGGGCTGGGGCAGGTGGCGATCAACACCCCCTCCGGTCGGAGAATCCGCCAAAATTCGCT
Source organism: Magnetococcales bacterium (assembly GCA_015231965.1). Classification (GTDB taxonomy): domain Bacteria; phylum Pseudomonadota; class Magnetococcia; order Magnetococcales; family JADGAP01; genus JADGAP01. Next base: position 468 of record JADGAP010000202.1, read on the forward strand.
GAACTGGGCGAAGAAAAAGCGGTAATCCCCCTGCTTGCCGGTGTGTTCCAACACCTCATAGGCGTGGATTTCGTCGAAGGCATCGTCGGCGAAGGGAAGGGGGAGCTTGGTCAGATCCCAGACCACGTCGGGGTGGTGGTCGGGGTTGATATCCAGCGTCACCAGACCGGACCACGCCTCCCGTCCTTTGAGCCGCCACTTTTTGACCATGCTCCGCCCGCAGCCGATCAACAGTTCGGCCCGCGGCGGGGATTCCCCCGATGATCCATGCTCCGTCACGTCGTCACTCCGCGCTGGCGCGTTGCCTTCCAGGGTTGCGATGCGAATTCCCGATCCTCGGGCCTTTCGGGGGCGTTGCGGCTACCACGAAACAACGCCGAAGCGCCTCCTCTCCGCCGGGAGAGGGGCAGGGCGAGGGGGTGCCGGAGCAAGCGGGCAGCCTGTTCCCCGGTTGCATTCTCCGGGGTGGCGTGGACTGCCAGGCTCCGTGGAGGAGAGCCGATCCGAGGCGGTCACCCCGCCGGTTTTTTCAGACTTTGGGCGCAGGCCACCAGCTCCCGGGCCAACTGGGCACCCCGTTGATAGCGTTGCGCCGGATCCTTGATCAACGCCTTGTGGATCACCGCCGCGATGCAGGGGGGAATCCGGGGATTGACGGTGCGAATGTCGGGATGGGGCTCCCGGGTGATCTGAAAGAGCAGCGTCGCCATGTCGTTGGCGCGGAAGGGCAACTGGCCGGTGAGCATCTGGTAGAACATCACCCCCAGGGAGAAGAGATCGGAACGCCCGTCCACCCGCTGGCCGCTCACCTGCTCCGGCGACATGTAATAGGGGGTGCCCAGCACCACGCCGGTCTTGGTCTTGGTTCCGCCGTCGGTGATGCGGGCGATGCCGAAGTCGGTGATCTTGATCGCCTTGGTCTGCACGTCGTACATGATATTGGCGGGCTTGATGTCCCGATGGACGACGTTGTTCTGATGGGCGTAATCCAGCGCCGCCGCCACCTTGGCGATGATCTGCACCACCGTCCCCATGGGCAGCAGGGCGTCCTTTTTGACGTAAGGGTCCAGATCGCCGCCCTTGAGCAACTCCATGGCGATGTAGGCCAGGTCGTTGTCCTCGCCGGTGTCGTAAATGGTGACGATGTTGGGATGATTCAACCGCCCGGCGCTCTCGGCCTCGCGGAAGAATCGCGCCTTTACCTCCTCCAACTCCGCCCCCTCGAACTGCTGGGAGAGGGTCATGGTCTTGATGGCCACCACCCGGTTGATCTTGGGATCCCGCCCCAGATAGACCACCCCCATGGCCCCCTTGCCCAACTCCTTTTCCACCTGATAGCGGCCCAGCATCGGCTTTTGCACCTCGCCGTCCTCGCCGATCACCGCCGTCCCCGCCAGACTGCCGCCGCCGCCCCCCAGCACCACGGTGTTTTCCAGATTGGTGGAACGCTTGAGCCGAACCTTGAGGTCGCGGAACTCCGGGTCGAAGTCGAACATGTACTGATAGACGGAGACCGCCTTGCCAAACTGCCGCTTGCGCTCGAAATCCATGCCCAGGTTGTACAGCACCTCCATCATCGAGGCGTCCAGGGGGCATTTGCGAAATTTTTCCAGGGCCATGTCCAACTGCCCCTGCCCCTGGAAGGCCAGGCCCAACATGCGGTTGCTCTCGGCGGATTCGGCGTCGGAGCGGAGCTTGCCCCGCTCGGTCATGAAAAAGCGCCGGGTGGTGAGCAGCACATAGCCCGTGGCCAGCAGGGTCAGCGGACCCATGCTCTGGATCCAAAGGGCCTGACGAGTCATGAGGAACATCTGGATCCCCAGCATCAGCACCCCCAGTGCGACGGCGACCAGGGCCGCCGGGGCGGCGTGCAACCGGGGGGCGAGGAGAGCCAGAAAGAGCAACGCCACGCCATAAAATCCCAGCTTGGTCCACCCCCCCCAGGCGGGGGAGACGTAAAAATCCTCGTTGAGAATGCTGGCGATGACGTGGGCCAAAATTTCCACCGGGGCCATGGCCGGGGAGACGGGGGTGGGAAAATGGGTTCCCACCCCGGTGGCGGTGGGGCCGATGAGGACGATTTTGTCCTTGTATTTGTCCGGGGGAATCTTGCCGGTCAGCACGTCGTGGAAGGAGTCGGGGGGAAAGGCCGGCTTGCCGTCGGCGTTGCGGTAGAAAAAGGTGTTCATGCGCAAATAGGGATCGGTGCGGATCCACAACTTGCCCACCCGAACCCCCTCGCCGATGGCCGGCTTGATCTCCGCAAGGTCCAGATTCAGCGCCCGCCCGGCGGCCAGCAGGGCCAGGGAGGGATAGGGCGCGCCATAATATTGCAAGGCCAGGGGGATGGAGCGCACCCCGCCATCCACGTCGGGAATGGTGTTGATGTGGCCGATCCCCACGGCGGCGGAGCCCAACTCGGCGATGGGCGGAATGGCCTTGTGGGCCGGAACCGGCAGGGGGGCGTACTCCACCACCACCGGGGGAATTTTCAACTCGTTGCGGGTGACGTAAGGGGGGAGTTCCGCCTCGGGATTGCCCAGCGCCTCCCCCAGGGTGAAGGGCATGGAGAGCAGCACGTTGCCCGCCTGCTTGATGGCCAGGGCCAGGGCGGCGTCGCTGTTGAGCTGGGTGATGGCCCCCTGGAGGCGCTTTTCCATGGCGTCCAGCTCCACCCCCATCTCCTGGGGCAGGCGCACCGGGGGTTCCCGCCCCTTGGCGGGCAGGCCGTGCTTGAGCCGGGAGTTTTGCACGAACTCCAGCAGCCCCCGCAGATGGTCGAGGCCGGGATCCTTCTGCGGTTCCAGGAAGAAGACGGTGTTGGCGATCACCTTGGGGCGGCCCTGGGCGAGGGTCTCCAACATGCGGGCGTGGAGATCCCGGGGCCAGGGCCAGCGGCCCAGATTGGCGATGCTGGCGTCGTCGATGGCGATCACCGCCACCTGATTGGAGGGCTGCCGCGAGGTGAGGCGCATGCCCAGGTCGTAGGCCCCCCGCTCCAACCCCTGGATCATCGGCCCCCGGTCCAGGGCGAGGAACACCAGGCACAACACCAGCCCGGCAAAGCCGTGGGAGCGCCAAAAATCGCCCTTCATCCGGGGGAGCTTGAGGGAGATCATCCGCGACCGGGGGCTCGGGGGGGAGGAGCGGCGACGGAGAGCCATTCGGCTCCGGCCCCGCTCAGTTCACGAAAACGGCGGCAAATCCCCTGGAGCATCCGCCCCTGGAGGGTTTTCCACGGTCGATGGTGATCCTTGAACATTTCGTCAAACCGGGCCTTGGTCAGAATGAGCAAAAAACTTTCCTGCGTCGTGACCGCCAGGGCGGCGTGGGGCTTGCCGTCCAACAGGGTGATTTCGCCGCAGCACTCCCCCGCCCCCAGGGTGGCCAGCAACGGCGAGGCGGGGGCGACCGCCACCGGGTCGGAGAGCCGCAACTCCCCCTTGATCACCAGGGCGGCGAAGCTTCCCTTGTCCCCGGGACGGAAGAGGGTGGTCCGCTCCCCGGCGCGATAGAGTTCCCAATAGGGGGCCATGATTTTGATCTCTTCCCAATCCGCCCCCGGCAGCCAGCCGCTTTTGCCCAACAACTCCACCTTGCGGGCGGGGGGGGCCATCACCCGTTTCAGCTCTCCGGCGGGGGGGGCGGCACCCGCCGGGGCGTTGGGGATCGGAGGCACCGACGGAACCCCACCCTTCGGAGAGGGCGTCGGGGGCGAGGGAACCGCCCCGGGGGAGGTCAGGCGTCCGGCGGCCACCGCCATCAAACCATCGGTGGAAAGCTCCGGTTTCTTGCGCGGCGGCGGGGCCAGGGAGGCCTTGGGCTTGTTGGTCAAATTCAAGACCATGGTGCCCATCAGGTCGGGATTTTGCGCCTCTTCGCCCGCGTCGCCCAGGGGATCCCCCACCACTTGGGGGGGATCGACGAAAAAGATGACCTTGCAAAAAGCGCACCGCAACTTGCGCTTGCCCGAGGCGTCGGCCTTGGTCAACAGCAGGCGATTGTCATCCACCTCGAATTTGGCGGCGCAGGCCTCGCATTGCACGAGCATGGCGCATTTCCCCCCAACGCGTTGAAGACGGAAGCCCGAACTCTCCCGCCGAAAGTCTATTCGCCGGACCCCTCCCGGCGATAAATCGTCACCCCCACCCGGGCGATGTGTTCCCGCAAGGGGGGATAGCGGATGGCGTCAAGCGCCTTGACGTCAAACTGGTAAGGCATGGGCAGTTCTTCCAACTCCTCGGCGATGGCCTCGGCTTGCAAACCATCGATCCCCCCCATCAAGGCCAGATCGACATCCGACTGGGGGCGATGGGTTCCCTTGGCCCGGGAGCCGAACAACACCACCTCGCGAATCTCGGGAAACGCCCGGAACACCCCACGCATCCCTTCCAGTTCCGTTTCACTCAGTCCGATGTTCTTCATCTCAAAGGATCGTTTGAGAGAGCAGATCGTCATGCAACCGCTCGAAAGCGGCGAAATATCGTTCGTCGATCGCCCTCAACACTTCCTCGAAGACTTTGAAATCGTAGGAATGAGACAGTTGGTTGCGGTGATTCATCATGTCGATCCAAACCTGTCCGTCGTGGATAACGCCAGCGACGAAAGCCGCCTTGATGACGGTTCGGGGGGCAATCGGCTGCACGTTGACGCCGAGTCCCTCCAGGTAGTCCTTGAGGGTTTTCCATGCCAATTCATAAGTGTATTCAAATCGTTGAATGACTCCCTCCTTGCTGATTTGAGGCAAGGAGTCAAACCCCTGGTCGCGAATTTCCCGCAACAAGATAAAGGCGCGGTCGAAATTGTTGAAGCGTTGTTTCCAGCGAATGTCGCGGTCGGTCATGGTCGTCACTCCCCTTGGGGCGAGGTCCACACTCCAGCGCGGTTGGACTGGGCCTCCCGCTCCTCCTGGGCGAAGCGACCGGCGACATCCCGGGCCAGCCCCTGGCGCACCAGCTCCCGGTTGAGCAGGGGGCCGTCGGGGGTGAAGAGGTCCACCGCCATCCCGCCGGACTTGGCGTCGCCGCCCTTGCCGGAGACCACCACATTTTGTTCCAGGATCAGTTGACGCATCTGCTCCTGCGCCCGGGCGGCGAAGGGGGAGCGGTCGTCGGGGCATCGCACGGCGGCCAGGGCCGCCTCGTAGCGCCAGTTGTGCAGCTCCACCTCCACCCGACAGCCGGGCAGGACCGCCGTCACCTTGGCCGTCACCAGGGAGCTGGCGGGCCAGGGCGGTTTCTGACCGGGGGCGGTCGGGGCCTTGCCCGACAGGGCGGAGAGGGCGGCCAGGGCGGCGTCATCGGGCAATCCGCCGGGGGGGGCGACGGAGGTCGGGGGGCTTCCGCCCGCCTGACGGGCCGCCAAGGCGTCGGCGGGGTCCGGGGTACGGGGCGGGGCGGCGGCGAACTCCACCCGCCCCCGGGGAATCGGCGGCGGCGGGGCGAGGGTTTCAGCGGTGGGGGCGGCCTCGCGCAACACCTGGGCCACCATGGCCCCGGCGGGAGGGGCGGCGTCGGAGGGCGGAGGCGCGGCGGGGGCGACCGGGGTGGGAGTGG
>JADGAP010000203.1 GCA_015231965.1 Magnetococcales bacterium
GGCCACCGCCCCCGCCAGTCGATGGGCCGACACCCGAATGCCCATGCCCCCCTGAATGATCGGCGTGGGAATGGTGTAGTGGCCGATGGTCAGCGAAGGCAACGGCGGCAACGTGGACGGCAGGGCGACGGGATCGACGGTCATGGGGATTCCAATACGGGAGACGGACACGCGGAAAGGTGAGGCGTTTGAACACGACGCCTGAACGCATCTTCGCCAAGGTGCGCCCCTCTGTCAACCGCCATACGTCGGTTCTCCCGCGCCATGACGGGAAAGGCACCGGAAAAAACAGCGCGACTCAGCCGGAGCCGTCGCCGGTCGCCCCTGCGGGGAATCGCCCCCGCCCCCATGATTCCAGAGGTGGGGGCGATTTTCCAACGCGCCGTCTCGCCCCGCCGCTCCACCCGTCGTTCCCCGTCGTTCCCCGTTGCTCTACCCGTCGTTCCCCGTCTGACCTCCTTGAGAACCGCACCAATTTAATGACATCAAGTGGTTATACATCAAGGAGGCCCCGCCGACAGTTTCCCGCAAAGGATGGACCCGGGGGTTTGCAAAGTGCAACATTGACCGGGACAGGCATATTAAATCGTTGTTTTTATTTTGATTTAAAGCAAGGCCCACGTTTTTCCCTCACACCTGTCGAAAAATTCCGCTATGCTGCATCAAACCGGTGGAAAATTGGCGTGAATCTCCTCCCTGATCGCCCCAGGGACCAATCGAGGAACCCTCCCCATGGCCGATCCCGTGCGCATGATCAAAAAGTACCCCAACCGGCGTCTCTACGACACCGAGGAGAGCGCCTACATCACCCTGGAAGAGGTGCGCCAACTGGTGCTGCGCAAGGTCGTCTTTCAAGTGGTGGACAGCCGCAGCGGCGAGGAACTCACCCGCGCCATCCTGCTCCAGATCATCAGCGAACAGGAACACCGGGGGGATCCGGTCTTCACCGCCGACCTCCTGCAACGGATCATCCGCCTCTACGGCGACACCGTGCAAACCCAGGGCATGTTCACCGACTACCTGGACAAAAGCCTGCAATATTTCATGGAACACCACGACATCATGCGCCAGCACCTGGAGCGAACCCTGGACTCCTCCGGCCACCCCCTCAACTTTCTCGGGGAGATGGCCCGGCAAAATTTTTCCCTGTGGTACCAATGGCAGGAGGCCCTCTTCTCCGCCTTCACCACCTCCGACCCCAAGGGGCCGGACGGGCCTCCGACGCAAAAGCCTTGAAAAACCAAGAGGAAAAGGATCGTTGAACTTTTCCCCCCACTTTCTTTAAAAAATGTCTTGACAGGCTTTCCGCGCCGGAGTTATGTTGCAACGCAGCAACGATGTTGCACTGCAACAAAAGGCGGCGGACAGGAGTTCGGCGGTTGAGGCAGGGAAGCCTGGAGGGTTGGAGGCCGTCCCTTGGATGGAACGGCCTCCACCTCCCGCCGCAAAACCCAGTGAGTAATAAACCGCTCCCCCCGAGGAGATCGGCTTGCAAGGATCGGGAACCATCCACAGCAATAGACAGGCGCCCCGGTCAGGAGAATCCCCCGGGGGAAAGCCGCGGGAGGCTGACATGGCTGCGAAGGGCGACAACAAAACCGAAGGAGAAAAGAAAATGGACCCCAAGATGACCGAGAAGATGACCGAAATCACCAAGAGCGCGTTCGATTCGATGATCAAGCTGCAAAAGATCAACGACGAGGCGCTGCAAAAGCTGGCCAAGCGGCAGATGGAGACCGCCAATAGCTGCATGCAAGCCGGCGTGAAGCATTTCAAGGCGATGGGCGACTCCAAGGACGTGAAGGACGCCTCCGCCTCCCAGGCCAGCCTGACCGCCGAAATGGGCGAACTGTTGATGGCCCACGCCTCCGCCACCATGGAAGTGTTCAACTCCAGCAAAGATGAACTCTCCCAACTGATGGAGAACAACATCAAGCGGTTCCTGGACGTTTCCAAGGGCTGATCGATACTTAGACCCGCCCCCGGGCGGGTTCGGGGTGAACGCCGCGGTCGCCGCGAGGTTCGGTGCGACCCTGGAGGCCGAGACAGGCTTCCAGGGTTGATCCGCGCCAGCGGGGTGGTTGAGACGACAAAGGCGCGGCCCGGCAGAGAGGAAAGGGTGGAAGGATGGCCGATCAATTTCCCGGGTCCATGGATTGGACGAACCTGTGGGGCGATGCGCAACGGCAAGTGTGGAGCGCATGGACCGACGCCGCCCGCGGCTCCATGGGCGATCCCTGGCGGATGAAGCCGCCCAGCAATCCCTTTTCGCCGGAATCGGCGATGCTGGGGTGGCAGGATGGCATGAAAAATTGGATGCGCATGTTCATGCCCCAGCCGGATCCCACTCCGGAAGAGTTGGCCATGCGCAACCTGATGGGTGCCGGCGAACAGTTTTTGCGCTTTGGCAACGAAATTTTCAAGTCCTTCCAAAAGTTTCAGGACGGGACCAAGGTGGGCGAGGAGTGGACCCGGGTTCTCTCCTCCTCCATTGAAGAGGCCAAGAAATTTTTCAATCCCGAGCAAAACGCCCAGGCGGCCCAGCGGTTGATCGAAATGTGGGGCATTCCCCTGGAAGCCTGGAAATGGGCCGCGCCCTCCCAGGTCTCCTTCCCCGGCGATCCCCTGGCGCTGTTGCGGGAGCAGATGGGCAGCCCCATGGCGGGAAGCTGGAAGGGGCAGTTGGAGAAGATGTTCGGCTCCCCCCCCGTCGGCTTTTCCCGGGAGCTGCAGACCCAGATGCAGGACGCGGGTCCGGAGTTGATGGAGTATCAGGAGGCGTTGCAAGAGTACACCACGCTGCTGTCCAAGATCGCCAACCGCTCGTTGGACATTTTGCACAAGCGGCTGCTGGAGTTGGGGGCCTCCGACAAGAGCCTGGACAGCCTCTATAAAGTCTACGCCCTGTGGGTGGACTGCGGCGAGGACGCCTTCGCCGAGGTGGCCACCGGCGACGAATACGCCAAGTGCAACGCCCGTCTGGTCAATGCCGTCTTCAAGCTGCGGCAACGGCAACAGAAGATGACGGATCGCATGCTCACCAGCCTCAACATGCCCACCAAGGCCGATATCGAGGGGGCGGTGAAGATGGTCCACGAGTTGCGCCGTCGGGTGCGGGAGTTGGAGTCCAAGCTGGCGGCCCAGGTTCGCGCCCCCCGGGAGGAGCCGCGTCCGGCCCCGGCCCCCAAGGCGGCGGAGCCCGACGATCGCTCGGCGATGGCGGAACTGCGGGAGCAGATGCGGGCGCTCACCGCCGAGTTGGAGAATATTCGTCAGGGAAGAGACGCGGAGGAGGAGGAGGAGCCCGCCAAGGCCGCCGCCCCGCGCAAGAAAACCGTCGCCAGCCGCGCCAAGGGGGTGTAATCCATGTTTCCCTTCACGTTTCGTCCCGACCAGGCGGTGCAGGAGCTGGTCCGGTTCAATCAAAAGCTGGCCAACGGCATGAAGACCCTCACCGAGGTGGGCCCCATCGAGGTGGGGTGCAGCGCCAGGGAGGTGGTCTATACCGAGGACAAGCTGAAGTTGATGCACTTCAAGCCGCTGGTGGAAAATCTCCATCGCACCCCGGTGCTGATCGTCTACGCCCTGGTCAACCGGCCCTACATGGCCGACTTGCAGGAGGACCGCTCGCTGATTCGCGGCCTGCTCAAGCAGGGGTTGGATGTCTATCTCATCGACTGGGGCTACGCCGACGGGGCCGATCGCTACCTCAATCTGGATGACTACATCAACGGCTACATCAAGCGTTGCGTCGAGTTTATCTGCGACCGGCACGATGTCTATCGCATCAACTTGTTGGGCATCTGCCAGGGGGGGACGTTCAGCATCTGCTTCGCGGCGATGCACCCCGAGCTGGTGCGCAACCTCATCGTCACTGTCACCCCGGTGGACTTTCAGACCAAGGACAACCTGCTCTCCCACTGGGCCCGTCACGTGGACGTGGACACCGTGGTGGAGACCTTGGGCAACGTCCCCGGCGACCTGCTCAACTGGACCTTCCTGACCATGAAACCCTTCCGCCTCACCGGGCAGAAGTACGTGGACATGGTGGAGGTGCTGGACGACAAGGACAAGCTGCGCAACTTCATGCGCATGGAAAAATGGATCTTCGACAGCCCCGATCAGGCCGGCGAGGCCTACCGGGAGTTTTTGAAGGAGTTCTATCAGAAAAACGGTCTGATGAAGGGCGGTCTGACCATCGGCGGCAAGAAGGTGAAGCCGGAAAACATCACCATGCCGGTGTTCAACGTCTACGCCACCGAGGATCATCTGGTCCCCCCCGATGCCTCCCGCGCCCTCAAGGGGATCATCGGCAGCAAGGATTACACCGAAATGACCTTCAAGGGCGGTCACATCGGCATCTACGTCAGCGGTCGGGCCCAGGCGGAAATTCCCCCGGCCATCGCCAACTGGCTCAAGGAGCGGGGTTGATCCCCCTCGTTGACGCCGAGGCGATACCACATGTTGCCGTCCGGTTCGCCGTGAGCCCGGGGGAGCCCTTCCCCTTCCCCGGCTCCCGCTCCGGCGAACCGTCTTCCCCAGATTGGCGTTTATCGCCAGCAGCGCGCCCTTCCGGGATCGAGTAGGCTCCCCAGCAGATTCGATACCCGATTGATACGGTCTTCAGGGGTCAACCTTGAAGACCGTCTTTTTTTTTGAAATGGCTGGGGCTGTTCATCCGGAGCGGCGGTTGGTGCCCTGGTTCAGCGCGAGGGTCGCCACGCTCCGGCCTCTTGCTTGGCCTGGGAGATCTGTTCGGGGGTCAGCTCTTTTTCCAGTTTTTTCAGCAGGGTTTCCTCGATCTTTTGTTTCATGACGCGGCTGGAGTTTCCCGCCACCTCGGCCCACATGTAGGCCTTGACCACGCTTTTTTCCACCCCGTCCCCCAGCAGATGCAACAGGCTCAGGCGGAGTTGCGCCTCGGCATCCCCCTTGTTGGCGGCCATGGCGATCCAGCGCGCCCCTTCGTGGGCGTCCTTTTTCACCCCCTCACCCCCCGAGAGAAAAAGATCCCCCAATTTGCGTTGGGCCCTGGCGTCCCCCCATTCGGCCTCCTGGCGCAACCGTTCCAACCCCTTGGGAAGGGCGACCTTCTCTCCCCTGCTCTGCCGCTCGTCCATCAATTCCTTCACCCGTTGCTGGGCCTCTTTCATCCCCTGGGCGGCGGCCTTGGCGTACCACTCCCGGGCCTTGTCCAAATCCTTGGGCGTTCCGCCCAGCCCCAATTCGTGGGCTTTGCCCATGTTGAACTGGGCTTCCGTGTTGCCCAGTTCCGCCGAGGTGCGCAGCAACTTGACGGTCTCCGGCGTAATTTCATCGACCCCCTGACCACTGGCCTGGGCCGCAGCCAAGGAGTTGACCGCGACGACGCTCCCCTTCCGCGCCGCCTCCTTGAAATGCTTGATCGCCAGCTCCCGGTTGAGCGTGACTCCGCGTCCGTTGATATAGGCGGAACCCAGATTCAAGTGGCCCTCCATCAACCCCTTGTCCGCCGCTTGCTGGAACCAACGGAAGGACTCCTGGTCGTCCGCTGGGACACCCATCCCCTTTTGATAGGCCAGCCCCAGGTTGTTGCACGCCTCCGGAGAACCCTGCTGGGCCGCCATCTTGAGCCATTTGATCCCCTCGGCTTCGTTCTTGGCGACGCCGTATTTCCCATCCAAATAAATCTGGGCCAGCGCCAGTTGCGCCTCGAGGGAGCCCCGATCCCCCTCCTTGGTCAAGCGGTCCACCTCGGAGGGGTGAAATTTGGACGGCTCCCGGGCGCTTCCACCCACGGGCGCCGCCCCGGCGGACGAAGCAGGACAGGCTGCGGCGGTCAGCAGCGCGACCAGCGTCGGAATGATCCAATCACGGTGGAGGTTCATGGTGCGCAATCTCCCGAAACGAAGCGGCGACCCCGAACGGCTTCGGGGCGGAATTGGCGTCGGTATCTCTCCAGGCGGGACTTTAGAGTTTCAGAAAAAGTAACTATTCAGCACCCCCCATTTTTTGGAGAGAAATCCGGAATCAGGTGAAAAT
>JADGAP010000204.1 GCA_015231965.1 Magnetococcales bacterium
TGACCCTCAACCGGGCGCTGCGCGCTCGAGGATTGATGGCGATCTCTTTCTCGCTCGGGGTGATGGATCGGGCAACAGGGAGGCGGTAGCCGGGTTCGAAAGGTTTGGAACGGATGGGCAGCAGGGCCGCCGGGCCGGTGGGGGGCGGAGGGGGCTGGGTCAGGGCGCGAAAGCGCTGCTTGACGATGCGATCCTCCAGGGAGTGAAAACTGATCACCGCCGCCTTGCCGCCCGGGGCCAGTCGGGGCAGGAGGGCGTCGAGGGCGGTTTCCAACTCTTCCAACTCCCGGTTGACGGCGATGCGCAACGCTTGAAAGGTGCGGGTGGCCGGATCGATGGCCGCCCCGCCCCTCGGCAAATTGGCGCGAATGATGCTAGCCAGATGGAGCGTCGTGAGGATGGGCTTTTTTTTCCGCTCCTCCACGATGGCTCGGGCCAACCGGCGGCTTTGCCGCTCCTCGCCGTATTGGAACAACATGTCCGCCAAGGCTTCTTCCTTCAATGTGGCGATCAACTCGGCGGCGGTGGGGCCGACGTCGGGGTTCATGCGCATGTCCAGGGGGCCGTCGAAGCGGAAGGAGAAGCCCCGCTCGCCGTCGTCCAGATGGCGGGAGGAGACCCCCAGATCGAACACCGCCCCGTCGAGAGCGTCAATTTTTTGTTCGTCCAACGCCGCCGCCAGTTGGCTGAAGGGGGTGTGGACCAGAACCAAACGTTGGGAAAATTCCGCGGCCAGCGCCGCGCCCCGTGGGATGGCCGCCGGATCCCGGTCCAGGGCGATGACCCGGCCCAGGGGGGCGGAGGTTTCCAGAATGGCGCGGCTGTGCCCTCCATCCCCGAAGGTGGCGTCGAGATAGGCACCGCCGGAGACAGGGGCCAGCCACGTCAAGATGCTTTGTAAAAGAACGCTCTGGTGGTGGGGCTCGCGGGGCTCGTCCACTAGATGATGGCCTTGAGCCGCCCCCCGGCGCTGTTGAGCCGCTGGCCGCTTTCGCGCACCGCTTCCGCCCACTGCGTCGGGTTCCAGATCTCGAATTTTTTGTTTCGTCCGGCGAACACCGCCTCTTTGTCCAGGTCGGCCAACTCCCGCAGATATTCCGGAATCAGCACCCGTCCTTGGCGGTCCACCTCGATTTCCGAGGCGTGGGCGAGGTAGGTGCGTTCAAAGGCCTCCACCTCGTCGTCGAGCATCGGCTCTTTTTCGGTCTTTTCGATCACCTTCGACCATTCGTCCACGGTGAAGGCGACCAGGCAGGGGCTTTTGCCCCGGGTGATGATCAGCCGGTCGGAGCCCATCTGCTGCATCACCTTGCGAAAGGCGGCGGGGATGCTGACCCGTCCCTTGTCGTCCAGGTTATGGAGATGCTTGCCCAGGAACACGCGCCGTCATCCCGTATTCGGAGGGGGCGGCGTTCCCGGCGGGAAGGCCGCGGCCCCGGTTTCTTGATTTATCCCACATTTCCCCACAATTTCCCACTCATTCGCCACGGAGGGGCGCATTGCGGACTTTACCCCCCCCATCTCCCCCTGTCAAGCATTCTTGAAATATGTTTAACGCTTTGAAATTGATATAGAATTTTTAAGGCTCCGGGGAGTGGGAAAAAGTGGGCGTAAAACTTCATAATTCGTCGTAATGGCGGTCTGGCACCACCGCGACGGAGGGCCGTGAGGTGGAATTTCCTGGATTTCCGGGGGGGTCAGCGGCGGCGCGGGTCGTTTTTTGGGCAAAGTGGGATGGAAGTGGGAGGAAAGTGGGAGAGAGTGGAAGGCGAGTGGGCGTCGGGGGGCGAATCGACGATTCAACGGTGGTTCAACGGTGGTTGGGGAACCATCCATTGACGTTGGCGTCGCGGGCTGGCAAAATTGAGGGTTTAAATCATGGGCCGCCTTAGCTCAGTTGGTAGAGCAGCGCACTCGTAATGCGCAGGTCTCCGGTTCGAGTCCGGAAGGCGGCTCCAGGATGCGACGCTTTTCCCCGCGAGGGGGATTCGTCGAACGACGACAAGATTAATTAAGTTGTTTTGGCGGGCGCGGGGGAAGGATGGGCCGGGCGCGGGCCGGGCCGCTTGACGGAGGGATTCAGGAAATTTTCAGCAGGATGCCGATGAGCAGGGCGAACTGTCCCATGGCCAAGCCGACCATCCATTTGATCATGTCGGCGCGAAGTTCGGCGATGGCCAAGCGCAAATCCGCCTTGGAGGCGAGATCCGATTCGCCTTGCGCCTCCTTGAAGGCGCGAGACACGGCCTCCGCCTGCTTCTCCTCGAAGCCGGCGTCCTTGAGAATCCTGACGAATTTTAGGGTGTCGAAGGTGATGGCGTGCATGTCCCGAGCCCTTCCAAGTTTGACTTGACTTGATCCTACCACGGATTGTCGTTCAAATCACCAACATCTTCGTGGTCGTGGACGCGATGACGATGTCCTCCTCGGGAGTCTCCTCTTTTGAAACTTGACGACCATCTCATCCTCCTTGTCGCCCCGGTGTTGCATGCCGTGCTGATGGGCGAACGGGCGGCGGACCATGAACTGGAGGCCTTTTTCCGTCGTCATCGGGGGTTGGGCTCGGGGGAGCGCCGTCTGGTTTCGGAGGGATTTTACGCGGCGTTGCGCCACCGTCGCCGTCTGGCCGCCCACGCCGGGGAGGAGGGGGCGGCGGCGCTGCTGGCGGCGCTGCCTTGGTTGGAGTCGCCCGCTCCCCCGGACATGCCCCCGGAGATTCGCCACTCCCTGCCCGACTGGTTATGGTCGGCGTGGCGGGAAGAGAGGGGCGAGGCGGGAGCGGAGGCGTTGGCGGAGGCGTTCAATCAACCGGCCCCCATGGATTTGCGGGTGGATCCCCGTCGTTGTTCGCGGGAGACGCTGTTGGCGGAGTTGGTCGCCGCCGGGGCCGAGGCCCGACCCACGCCCTACGCCCCCCACGGGGTGCGCTGCTTTCGTCGGCTGCCCTTGGGGGAGCTGCCGTCGTTCCAAAAGGGGGGGGTGGAGGTCCAGGATGAGGGGAGCCAGCTCGTCTCCCATCTGCTGGCCCCGCCGCCGGAGGGGGTGGTAGTGGATCTTTGCGCCGGGGCGGGGGGCAAAAGTTTGCATCTGGCGGCGCTGCTGGGGCGCAAGGGCAAGGTCATCGCCTCCGACGCCGACGCCGCCCGGTTGTCCCGGCTCAAGCCCCGCCTGGAGCGGGCGGGCTATCGCAACGTGGAGCTGCTTCCCTTGCGCCACGAGGGGGACGCCCGGTTGCGTCCCTGGACCGGCAAGGCCGATGCGGTGCTGGTGGACGCCCCGTGCAGCGGCAGCGGAACCTTGCGCCGTCATCCGGAACTCAAAGGGCGGCTCACTCCAGAAGGGGCGGCGATGGAGGCGATGCGGCAGGGGGCGTTGCTGGCGGCGGGGTCGCGGCTGGTGCGTCTGGGGGGGCGGCTGGTCTACGCCGTTTGCTCCCTCCTGCCCCAGGAGGGGGAGGCAGTGGTGCGGGAGTTTCTCGCGGCGGAAAGCGGATGGCGTCTGGGCGACGCGGGCAGGGCGTTGACCGCTGGGGGGATCCCCGGTTTGGCGGAGGGGGATGGATTTTTGCGCCTGGACCCGGCGCGCCACGGAACCGACGGATTTTTCGCCGCCCTGTTGCTCCGGCGCGCCTGAAGGGCAAATTTTCGGGGGGGGCCGGATTTCGCCCCGCCCCATTTCCCCTCTCCCCGCGCCCACAGCGGAGAGAGGGATGACGTTTCAGCTCAGGGCAGATTGACCGCGATCTCTTGGAACATCCGCACCGAGCGGCGCATCTCGTTGGAGATTTCAAAGAAGGTCTTGTAGATCTCCCGGGTGCGGAACAGCTCCGAGGTGCGTTGCAGCAGGGTGTCCATGGTCGGCGCGGTGGTGGCGGTGAGGCCGCAAATTTCCCCCAGGCTGGCGTAGTATTGGGAGGAAATTTTTTCCACCGCGCTCAGGGCCTGTTCGCACTGCTGCGTGGTGGCGGACTGGGCACCCTTCTTTTGCTGGTTTTCAATGGCCCGACGCAGACCGACGGCGCACTCGCGGATGCTGCCCGCCATCTGGCGCATCGCCTCGTCGGCGGGGGCCTGCAAAACGTTGAGCATCATTTCCGCCTGCTCGATGTGGGACATCACCCGCTCCAGATAGGTGATCATGCGGGAGAGGTCGCCATGCTCCACCTGGGGGTTGAACATGGTGCGCAAATCCCGCAGCCCCTCATCGGCCAGTTGCTCCTTGCGGGCTGCCAGGTTCTTTAACCGCTCCAGGCGAACCGGGTTCCGATCCACCAGGTAGCCTTCCATCTCTTCCGCCAGTTGCACCATCACGTCCGTCATGTCCCCCAGCAGGGTGAGGATGGATTTGGCGGTGGCGGCGGTGCGGTTGGCGTTTGCGGACTCTTTCTTGCTCATGGTCTTTTCTACCTTTCGTTACGCTCAAGTTTTGGGATCTCCCCGGCGGGGGGGGGAGGTGGTTTTGCCCCGCTCGTTTTCTTGGGGGAAATAGGCGGGCTAAATTACATATATTATCATGCGTCTTGCCAAGCTACCCTCTCCGCAACGGGCGATTTTTTTCTTTCGGATTCCGTATTCCGCTCCGGGACGGGCGGCTTGAAACGATGGGCAAGGAGTTTGGACGAGGGACCGAGCGGACGGGCACCGCAAGTCTGTTAATTAAAGTGTACTTTATACAGAAATTTGCCATTATTTCTTGATATTGTCAATTGCAAAATTCACGGGATGGGACAATTCAGTCAGGGGTTGATTATGTTAAGAGAATGGGTTGGCGTCGATAAACGATGGACTGGGCGTGGGATTGAGGGGGAGAGAATGGACGCATTAAGAACATAATGTAACTGTTAATATGAGATCGAAAAGCGGGAGGCGCGTCAGGAAGTCCGAGAGAGGCGATGGAGCGCGACCCCCAGCAGACCGTGGGCGACCAGCAGGAGAATTTGCGCCCCGTGGGTGATCAGGGCGAAGGCGAGGGCCTCTTCCGGGGTGAGTCCGAGGGGGGTGAAGACCACCACCACGGCGGCTTCGTAGGTTCCCAGGGCGGCGAAGCCGTGGATGGGCAGGTGGGCCAGGAGCAAGAGCAGGGTCCACCCGGCGAGGGCTTGATCCATGGCCAAGGTGGGGGTGAGGAGGGCGCAGCAGAGCAGGGCGGAAGCGGCGGCACCGCCCCAAATGCCCAGGGTGAGCCAGGCGCTGAACCGCATCCCCCGGCGGGACATGGATTCCAGTCCGTCGGCGAACGCCTGAAGCCGCCCCTGGAGCCAGTCGCGGCGGGGGAGACGGGCCAGGAGGGGGTGGTCGCTCCCGCGGATCAAGGGGGCGACGAGGCGATGGCGGAAGAGCAGGGGGAGGGTCAGCAGGACCGAGGCCAGGGTCAACAGCGCCAGCCAGAGGGGGCGATCTCGGGCCAGGGCGGGGGGCAGGGCCTGATCGAGGGCGGCCAGAGCGAGGAGGAGAATCAAGGCGAGGGCCAGCAGATCCAGCAGGCGCGCCATCAGCAACAGGGCCAGGGAGCGGGCCATGGGAATCCCCTCCTGTTTGAGCAGCAGGGGCAAGGCCGCCTCGCCAGCGCGAAAGGGGAGGAGGGCGGCATAGCATTGGTGTTGCAAGGTGATGGCGAGGAGCCGGAGGGGCGGGAGCGGGTCGGCGTGGAGGGCTTGCAGCCGCAGGGCGCGGAAAATCCCCCCCGCCAGAGACAAGCCGTAGAGCGCCAAGCCCAGGGGGAGGGTGAAATTCCGCCCCATACGCTGGAGATCCTCGGGGGTGAAGCGGATGAAATGGAGCAGCAGGGCGAAGGCGAGGAGCGTGGTCAGCAGGGCACCCCAAGGGAGGCGGCGGGACGGGGCGGGAAGCGGCGAGAGCGGGCGGTCGGTTGCGTTGGCGGGGGCGGCCATGGACAATGGCGCGTCGGACGGGTTTTCTTCCGTTTCCGTTTCCGTTTCCCTCTGACCGCTTCCCGGTTCCGCCATGATCTCCCCCCCCCCCTTCTCCCCCCCCCCCCCCCCGCCCCCCCCCCGCCC
>JADGAP010000205.1 GCA_015231965.1 Magnetococcales bacterium
CGGCTCGTGTTCGGCCCAATATTCGTCGCGGAACAGGTCGGCCCAACGCTGGCAGCGGTGGATGGCCTCTTGCACCACTTGCCGCAGGGCGTCCAGATCCATGGGTTTGCGAATGTAGTCCACCGCGCCGTAGGCCACGGCGTCCATCACCCGGTCCAGGTCGCTGGCCCCGGTGATGACGATGAACTGGATCATGGGGTGAGCCCGCTTCATGTGCTTGATAAATTGCAATCCGTTGCCATCGGGCAGGTTGATGTCTTGCAGCACCACCAATGGACGATGTTGCGTCACCGCCTCCATGGCTTCCTGGAAACCGCTGGCGTGGATCACCTGCACATCTTGAAACGCCGGGTGGAACACCAGGAACCGGCTGATGCTTTTGCGGATTTCAATTTCGTCATCCACGATCAAGACCTTGATCGTCAGATCTTCCGCAGGACTGTCGGACTCTTCGTTCATGGGATGTCCAGGACGATGCGTGATTTGGGCTTAGTGTCCATCTCGGATTGGACATAATACATCAATCGGACGGTGCGATAAAACACAAAATTTTACGGTTATTCCCCGGGGCGTCACACCCGCTCCTCGATGGCTTTGCGCAGCCTTTCCAGATCGTCCACATGTCCCAGGCAAATGAGGGTGTTGCCGGAGTGGAGGACGCTTCCCCCCTTGGGGGAGAATTCGATGCGCCCGTCGGGGGCGACGATGCCGACGACGATGACGTTTTCAAACTCCTGGCGGATCAGGGAGTCCTTGAGCATGACCGAGTTGTAGACCGAGCCATGGGGGATGACCACCTCTTCCATCTGTAACTCCAAGATATCTCGGCGGAAGGCGAGGTTGAGCAGTTGCATGGCGTTGGGCCGGAGGGCGGCGTAGGCCATTTGCATGCCCCCCACCTGGAAAGGGGCGATGACCCGGTTGGCCCCCACCTTGAGCAGCCGTTTTTCCGAGGCGGGGGTGGCGCCGCTGGCGACGATGAGGCAGTCGGGGCGTTTTTCCCGCACCAGGAGAATGAGAAAGATGTTGACGGAGTCATCGGGAATGGTGCTGATGACCCCCCGGGCGCGGGCCAGGCCCAAGCGGTTCCACGTCTCCTCTTCGGTAACGTCGCCCCGCAGGGCAACCCAGACGTGGTCGCGGATGACGTCGTCGACCCGCTCCGCCTTGAGATCCACGCCGACAAATTTTTGGTTCTCTCCGGCCAGGAATCGGCAGACCGCCACCCCCATCTCCGCCAAGCCGCAGATGATGAAATGATCCTTGAGATGTTCGATTTCCCGTTCCATGCGATGCTCCTTCAACACCACGATGCGGTCGGTCAGCACCGAAACGATCAGGGAGGTCATGATCACCGTCACCGACATGCCGGAGACCACGCCCAAAATAGCGATGATTTTGCCCATGGGGGTGATGGGGGTGATGTCGCCATAGCCCACGGTCATGATGCTGATCACCGCCCAATAGACGGCGTCGCCGAAGCCGTGGACGTTTCTGTTGACGTACCGCTCCACCACGTAGAAGGCCGCCGCCACCAGCCCCCAGGAGACTACCGCCACCCCCAGCAGCGTGACCATCTCGTAGGAGCGTTCGCGGAAAATGCCGCTGAAAAAGGAGAGGCGCCGGGAGTAGCGGAACAGTTTGAGCAGCCGCAACACGCTGATGATGCGTAAAATCCGCAGCCCGTGAAAGAGGGGCAGGATGGCCACCATATCGATGATGGAAAGGGGCTGGGACATCCACTGCAATTTGGGACGCAACGCCGTCACCAATCCCGCCCAATAGAGCTGGGCCATGGTGTAGCGGTAGTTGCGGCGGAAGGCGCGCTCCTTCCCCTCCTTGAATTGGTGGGTGAAATCGGAACAGACCCAGACCCGGAGCATGTACTCCAGCAAAAAAACGAGGATGAACATGTCATCCACAAAGAGGTGATACGCGTGTTCGGCGAAGGAGAGGTGGGGGTCCGCCAGGGCGACCATGTTGAACACCGAGGCCACCACCACCACCGACATGATGCCGTTGCTCCATTGGTGGGCGGTGCTGGCGGGATCTTCAAGCAGCCACCAGATCCAGCGCTTGAGGGGTTTTCCGGCGTAGGGGGTTGGACTCATGAACGAACCGTGGTTCCGGGGGAGCGTTCGCCAGTTGGCGTCGTCCCCAAAAAGGGGTATGAAGGAAGAGAGCGGGGAGAGACGCCTTCCCGCCCTCTCGACCCATCATTAGTAACGGAAAGGGGGCTGTGATGGAAGCCGTTTCGACGCTGGTGCTTTTTATCTTGGTGTTGGCGGTGGCGCTGGGCTTTTCGAGCGTGCGCATCGTGCCCCAGGGGATGGAATTCACCGTGGAGCGATGGGGCCGCTACACCCGGACCCTGGCCCCGGGGTTCAACGTCATCGTTCCGGTCTTCGATCGGGTGGGGGCGCGACTCAACATGATGGAGCAGGTGATGGACGTTCCCTCCCAGGAGGTGATCACCAAGGACAACGCCATGATCACCGTGGACGGCGTGGTCTTCTATCAAGTGTTGGACGCCCCCAAGGCGGCCTACGAGGTGAACAATCTGGAGTACGCCATCCTCAACCTGACCATGACCAACATTCGCACCGTGATGGGCTCCATGGACATGGACGAGCTGCTCTCCCGGCGGGACGCCATCAACAATCGGTTGTTGTCGGTGGTGGACGAGGCGACGCATCCCTGGGGCGTCAAGGTGACCCGGGTGGAGATCAAGGACATCAAGCCGCCCAAAGATTTGGTGGACTCCATGGCCCGGCAGATGAAGGCGGAGCGGGAAAAAAGGGCCCAGATTTTGGAAGCCGAGGGGTTTCGCCAGGCGGAAATTCTCAAGGCCGAGGGGGAGAAGCAGGGGGCGATTTTGGCGGCGGAGGGCAAGCGGGAGGCGGCCTTCCGCGAGGCCGAGGCGCGGGAGCGACTGGCGGAGGCGGAGGCCAACGCCACCCGCATGGTCTCCCAGGCCATCGGCGCGGGGAGTCTGCAGGCGGTGAACTATTTTGTCGCCCTCAAGTACATCGAGGCGCTGGGCCTCATCGCCTCGGCCCCCAATGAAAAGGTGATCCTGCTGCCGGTGGAGGCCTCCGGGGTGTTGGGGAGTCTGGCGGGGATCGGCGAACTGGCCAAGGAGGCCTTCTCTCGTTCCGGCAAGGGGGCGTGAAATGGAGGCTTGGCTGGATCCGTTGAACCATTTGGACCATTGGCACTGGGCCATTGCGGCGGTGGTTCTGATTTTATTGGAAGTGATGCTGCCAGCGGTGTTTTTTCTCTGGTTGGGGTTGGCGGCGGCGGCGACGGCGTTGTTGCACTATCTGGCCCCCGGCTTGGGGTGGAAGACGGAGGTGTTGGTGTTCTCCTTTCTCTCCCTGGCGTTTGTCGGGGTGTGGCATGGGGTGTTGAAGCGGCATCCCACCGTCACCGACCGTCCCACCCTCAACCGGCGGGGGAGTCAGTACATCGGGCGGGTTTTCACGTTGGAGGCGCCCATGGTCAACGGACGGGGCAAGGTGCGGGTGGACGACTCCTCCTGGTTGATTGCGGGGGAGGAGGATCAGGCGGCGGGAACCCGGGTGCGGGTGGTGGGGGCGGAAGGGGTGCTGCTGCGGGTGGAGCGGGTGGAAGAGAATAATTGACGCAATCCTTTTGCAATGATTTGGGAGTCTGGAATGATCAGCCTGCTTCGATCGGGGTCGGGTTCGGCCTATGTGCTGGTTTGCATTTTTTTATGGACCGAGTCGCCTTGGGTTTTTACGGCTGTGGGCGATTTTTTTGGCCTCGGGGGTGAAGGAAATTACGGAAAAGTTCTGACGATCTTCTGTTCATGGATGGCGATTGTCGCAATCGGCTTGCAAGATATAGCTTTGGCATGGCATAGACGGCGTTCTTCCGACCGGGCGGGAATCTCGAACGAATCTCATCCTAATATGGAGTGGTTTCCGCTAAGGAAAGTGGTTCTTGCGCATATATTTAATTTTGGATTGTATATGGTGTTTGGTTCGTATGCCCTGATGAACATCATGCCGGGGGAATTTCTTAAGGTGGCATCCACGGGTTCGTCAACCGCCTTTGTAATAGTGTCGTTGATGAACTATGGCCTTGTCTATGGCATATTTTATTACGTATTCACCATCTTGCAAGGGATCGTTTCGGGAAGGTTGGTCGCGCAATTCCGGAACGCGGTCTCTGGGATCAATTCCAATGAATAGTATGGGCTAACAACCCGCGCCTATGCATGCCTACTTGATCATTTCTCTTCATTCAACCCCACGTCATGCCCGCGAAGGCGGGCATCCAGTGCTTTTGAGCTTGGTGAACGTCGCTGGATTTCCACTTCCGCGGGACTGGCGGTTCTATATTTCAGTCGGCTTACCAACGTTTGGTTTAGTATGGACCCCTTGGGGAAGGTGGTTCGACTCTTCCCCAAGGAGGTTATGGAAGTCCGTTGGGTGGGGCGTCAGTTGATTCCGGCGAAGTCGAAGAGCAGCACGTCGGAGAAGCTTTTGTGTTCGGCCCACCCTTCGTTGAAGACGGCGATCTGCCCCCGGATCTTCTCGCCGACCTTGAAGGGGCGGTCGTCGGGGTGGGTGGTGTCCAACTTGCGGCTCAGTTCCAGGGTCCAGACCCCATCCTTCCAACTCCCCTTGGCCAGGACATCGGCGGAGCTGCCAGCGGGGTTGGGGGGGATGACCACGCCGTCCTGGGTCTCCTTCTTGGCGGGATCGGCCTTGGCGTTTTCCCAAAGGTTGGCGCCGGCGTCCAGGGATTTTTTGATGTAGGTGGTTCCGCCGTCGGCCATGGGGAACTCGGCGGCGTCCTCCAGGGGTTTGGAGGAGAGGGTGTGGAGGTAGTCCTCCGCCAGCCCCGCCCGGTTGGTCCGCCCGGCGGACCACTGCCAGAGATCCACCCGGTAGACCTTTTTCGAGAGCATGCAGCTATCGAAGTCGCCATCCACTTCGAAGCGCACCGCCATCATGTCGTCCCGCAGTTTGCTTCGTTCGTGCTTGCCCTTGCCTTCGTTCCACTCCCAGGGGCGATAGGTGGTGTCGGCCTTGGGGTCGGGCCATTGCAGGGCCATGAAAAAGGAGTCCCCCGCCACCCCCGCCTTGAGCTTGACCTCCAGCTTGCCCGCCTTGTTCTTGCCGTCGCCGATAATGGCCGGTTGTACCGGAACCTTCACCCAGCCGTCGGTGCCCCAATCGGCGAGGTCGCCATCCACCTTGGGGGCCGCCGCCAGCTTGGCCACGGCGATGGGAACCGGCTGCGCCCCCGCTTGCGCCGGTTTCAACACGTCGCCCCCTTCCTCGGCGGGGGCCATTCCGGGGAGTCCCAAGGCCAGGGTCAAGGCCAGGGCCAGGGAGCGCTTTGGGCTGGTCATTCCATTCTCTCCATTCCGTCGTCTCGGGTCGATGCGGGATCCCGGGGCTTTGTATTCTTGAGGGGGGCGGGTCATCCCTTGCGGAACAGCCAGTCCCGCTTTTTCTTGTGTTCCTGAACCAGGGCGTCGATCAAGGTTTTCATGGCTTGATTGGCGGTGGAGTTGCCCTTGAAGCGCACCCGGTAGCAGGGACAATCCCCTTTTTTCAGCGACCCCAGGATCAGGAAGGGCATGTGAACCTGGGGAACCTTGGGGAAGGTGATGATCAGGGTGGCGGAACTTCCGTCGGTGAGCAGGGCCTCATCCTTGAGGGCGCACAAAAAGGCACCGCCGATGCTGATATCGTTGAACCTGGCGTCGAAGGAGATGCCCGAGGGGCGCATCACCTCCACCTTGATGTTGAACTCGGGCAACACCTGGATGCGGGGGGCGGTGCGTTTTTGCGGACTTTGCAGCGCCTCCTGGGGGAATCCCAGCTTGA
>JADGAP010000206.1 GCA_015231965.1 Magnetococcales bacterium
CGCTTCCGACGCCGGGGCCGCCGCAACGGACGCTTCCGCCGCCGGGGTCGCCGCAACGGACGCTTCCGCCGCCGGGGCCGCCGGAGCAGGCTTGGGAGCCGAGGCGCGGGCTTTCATCTCGGCCTTTTTCCGCTCTTTTTCGGCGTTCTCTCGGGCGATGCGCTCCTCCTTGGTCTGGGTCCGCTCCTTGTCCATGGCCAGCTTGCGCTTTTCCCGGTCCTTGGCCTGAATCGCCATCTTGCCAAAGCGGAAATATTGCACCAGCGGAATGTGGGAGGGACAGACGTAGGAGCAGGAGCCGCACTCGATGCAGTCGAAAAGGTTGTACTCCCGCAACTTGTCCAGCTTGTCGTGCTTGGCGAAAAAGGCCATCTCGGTGGGCAGCAGGCTGATGGGGCAGGCATCGACGCAACGGGCGCAACGGATGCAGTTGCCTTCCGCCGCGTCGGAGGTCTCCTCCGACGTCAGGCAGAGAATGCCGGAAGTCCCCTTGACCACGGGAACCTGCAAATTGCTCAGGGCCACCCCCATCATCGGGCCGCCCATCACCACCTTGCGCACCCCGGACTTCATGCCGCCGCAATGTTGAATCAGCGCCTCCACCGGGGTTCCGATGGGAACCTCGACGTTGGCGGGACGCTGGATCCCCAGCCCGGTGACGGTGACGAAGCGGGTCAGCAGGGGGCGTCCGAACAGCACCGCCTCCCGCACCGCCGCCGCCGTCGCCACGTTGTGGACGATCACCCCGGCGTCGATGGGCAATCCCCCCGACGGCACCTGGCGCTGGGCCACCACTTCGATGAGCTGCTTTTCGCCCCCCTGGGGATAGCGGACGTTCAGCACCTCCACCCGCATGTTTTCCCGACCCTGAATCGCCTTGCGCAGGGCCTCCGCCGCCCGGGGCTTGTTGGCCTCCAGGGCGAGGATGCACTGACGGGTCTGGAGGGCGTGAAGCATGATCGCCGCCCCCTCCACCACCTCGGCGGCCCGCTCTTCCATCACCCGGGCGTCGCAGGTCAGGTAGGGTTCGCACTCGGCACCGTTGATGATCAACATTTCCACGGTCTTGCCGTGGGGCGGCGAAAGCTTGATGAAGCTGGGGAAGGTCGCCCCGCCCAACCCCACCACCCCGGCCTCCTTGACCATCTGCCGGATGACGGAGGGGTCGGCCTTGTAGGGATTTTCCAACCCGTGCATGCCCGGCAGCCATTCGTCCTTGCCGTCGGGCTCCAGCACCGCGCAGAGCATGGTCAGGCCCGAGGGATGCCCCACCGTGCGCTCCTCGTAACCGGTGATGGTTCCCGAGGTGGGGGCGTGAACCGGGGCCGAGACGAACCCTTGGGGACGTCCCAGAACCTGCCCCTTGTAAACCCGGTTCCCCGGGGCCACCGCCGGATCGCAGGGGGCACCGAGATTTTGATGCAAGGGGACATAAAGCCGTGGGGGCGTCGGCATGGGCTCGATGGCGCAATGCTCCGACAGCTCCTTGAACTCCTTGGGATGCACGCCGCCGTGAAAGGCGCGCTGAATGGTCGCCGCTATTCCCATGGTCCGAGTCTCGTCAGGTTGGTTGCGGGTTCCGCCGAACGGCGTTTCCGCCGCGCCGGATCACCCCCGCGATGGGCTCGCTCAATGCACGGTCGCTTGCGGACCGGCGGGCTTGTTCCACTGCCAGTCGTAGATGGTTTGGGGCTTCGGAGCCATCTCGATGCAATCCACCGGGCAGGGCTCGACGCACTTTTCGCAGGCGGTGCAGATGTCCGTCACCACGGTGTGGGACTGCTTGTTGCCGCCAATGATGGCATCCACCGGGCAGGCCTTGATGCATGCCGTGCAGCCGATGCACGCCTCTTCGTGGATGTAGGCGACCTTGGGGCCGCCATCGCCCATGGCCTTGGGCTCCACCCCCAGCACCATGGCGATCTCCTCCATGGTGGTCTTGCCGCCGGGGGTGCAGAGGTTGATCTCCGCTTCCCCCGCCGCCATCGCCTCGGCGTAGGCCTTGCACCCGGGATAGCCGCAGTTGCCGCAGTTGCTGGCGGGCAGCGCCGCCTCCACCTTTTCCGCGACGGGATCGGCCTCCACCTGAAATTTTTTCGCGGCGAAACCCAACCCCAACCCCGCCAACAGGGCCATGCCGCCCACGCTGAGAATTGCTTCGATCATCCCAGGTTCTCCCCGATCATCCCTTGCCGTTCCCTGCCCCGATCCGGACGCCCCAACGGTCCCCGCCTCACCGCACCAGCCCGGCGAAGCCCAGGAAGCCCAAGGCCATCAGACCCGCCGTCACCAGATTGATGGGGGATCCCTTGAAGGGCTCCGGGGTGTCGGCCAGATCCATCCGCTCCCGAATGCCGGCGAAGAGGATCAAGGTCAGGCCGAAACCGATGCCGCCTCCCGCCCCATAGACCGCCGCCTTGAGAAAGGAGTTTTCCAACTGGGTGTTGAGCAGCGCCACCCCCAGCACCGCGCAGTTGGTGGTGATGAGGGGCAAAAAGATGCCCAGCGCCGCGTAAAGCGTCGGGCTGGCCTTGTGCACCACCATTTCAGTGAACTGAACCAGGGCGGCGATGATCAAAATGTAGGCGATGGTCCGCAAATATTGCAGCCCCAGCGGGGTCAGCAAAAATACGTCGGTCAGCCACGAGATCACCGAAGCCAGGGTCATCACGAAGATCACGGCGTAGGTCATCCCCAGGGCCGTCTCCACATTTTTGGAGACCCCGAGGAAGGGACAGATGCCGAGAAACTTCGCCAGCACGAAATTGTTCACCAGCACCGTGCTGATGAGGATCAGGATGAAGTCGGTCATGGCCTTTCCATCCGCCTGCGCTTGGGGCGGGCTTCGCGGAGAAATTTCCATCCTCCACCAAGCCTTCGCCGATCAAATTCCATCCCCCGGCCAGGCCGGGCGCCCACGTTGATAAAGAGGGGATTTTTGTTGCAGCGCAATATGATCCCATCCTTGCGCCCCCCCAACTTGCCAAACGGAGATAATCAATACCCGCGGCGTCACGAAGTGTAAATGGCAAAAAAATCTTCTATCCCATATCATTCTTCTTTATAAACGACCGTTCCATGGCGATTCGGCACCCTCCCCTTTTTTTCTCTTTCCCGGAAAAGAACCGGCGAATCAAATGGAAATCCTCCATCTCCAGGTTGAGGGCGCCGCCCATCCAGAGGCGGGAATCTCCATCGTGTTCCCAACAAGATGGTTCAAAAAAAATGCGCCCCCCCTCTTGACCTGAACGTTCGTTTATCCGGTTCACGCCATTCCGGGCAAGAGGGGTTGCATTTCGTCCCCACCGCGAGGAATCTCTAGGCGGCGTGACGCCAAGGCGTCGCTCCCCGGAACTTTTTCCCCCGCCGACGCTCTTCCTTCGTTAATAGCGTCATGAGGAGCGACGGCGGAAGAGAGGCGGCGAACTCCGGGGCGGGCGGCGGCGCGGGCGCCTAGGATGGATGGATGGATTGCTACCCCAACCGGAAGGACGAGGGCATGGCCACGACGCGGGAAGAAGAAGTTTTGGGCGCCTTGAAAAAGATCATCGATCCCGACCTGGGGAAGGACATCGTCACCCTGGGGTTCGTCAAGGAGCTGAAGATAGACGGCGGACGGGTGGGGTTTCGCGTCGAGTTGACCACCCCCGCCTGTCCGGTGAAGGATCGGTTCAAGCGGCAGGCCGAGGAGTTGGTGGGCGCCCTGCCCTGGGTAAGCGAGACGGCGGTGGAGATGACCGCCCAGGTTCGTTCCTCCCGGGAGAAACAGAGCGGGGATCTGCTGCCCGGGGTCAAGAATGTGATTGCGGTGGCCTCCGGCAAGGGGGGGGTGGGCAAATCCACCACGGCGGTCAATCTGGCCCTGGCCCTGGCGGTCTCCGGGGCCAAGGTGGGGATTTTGGACGCCGACATTTACGGCCCCAGCCTGCCCCGCATGTTGGATCTCCACTCCATGCCCGAGTACAAGGAGGGGAACAAAATCCCTCCTCACGTCGCCTATGGGGTGAAGGCGATGTCCATGGGCTTTTTCATGCCCGAGGATCAGCCGATGATCTGGCGCGGCCCCATGGTGGGGTCGGCGGTGGAGCAACTGTTGCGGGATGTGGACTGGGGTGAGTTGGACTATCTGGTGATCGACCTGCCCCCCGGCACCGGCGACGCCCAGTTGACCCTCACCCAGAAGGTTCCTCTCACCGGCGCGGTGATCGTCTCCACCCCCCAGGATGTGGCCCTGGCCGATGTGCGCAAGGGCATCGCCATGTTCAAAAAGGTCAACGTGCCGATTTTGGGCATTGTGGAAAACATGGCCTACTACCTTTGCCCCGACTGTGGTCACCGGGCGGAGATCTTCTCCAACGGCGGGGCGCGGCGGGAGGCGGAGCGGGCGGGCATCTTCTTCCTGGGGGAGATTCCCCTGGACGAGGCCATTCGCTCCCACGCCGACAGCGGTGCCCCCATCGTGGTGGCCGAGCCGGACCATCCCCAGTCGGAGGCCTATCGCGACATGGCCGCCCGGGTGGCGGCCCGCATCGCCACGTTGAATCACAAGGCGGCGAAATTTCCCAAAATTGTCATGGGATGACGCTGTCTCCCCTTCACCCCCCCCCTTGCCGCGTCGGATCGGAATGCCATGAATCCCACCGTCCCCTCGTCCTCCCCCCCCGCCGAGGGCCGCCGGATCGAACCCTGGCTGGCAGCCATTTTCGGCCTGTTTTTCGTGGTCTTCATCGCCAACGGGACGTTGGTTTATCTGGCCAACTCCAGTTGGAACGGGGTGACGGTGAAACACGCCTACGACGAGGGGTTGGCCTACAATCAAGTGCTGGCCGCCCAGCAGGCGCAAGAGGCCCTGGGCTGGAAGGCCGAACTCGACGGCGGGGGGTTGCGTCCCGGCGCGGCGGGAACCCTCTCCTTCCGGCTGCTGGATCGCTCCGGTCAGCCGGTGACAGGAGCGGTCGTCTCCGGAATCCTCTTCCGTCCGGTCCATGAGGGGGTGGATCAACCCCTGACCTTCGTCGAATCCGCCCCGGGGAGCTATCAGGCCGCCCTCACCCCGCCCCTGCCCGGCTGGTGGGATGTCAAATTGACCGCCAAGGCCCCCGGCGGCGAGTTCCGTTACGCCCAGCGGTTGCGCATCGCCGCCCCGTGATCCGCGTTTCCCCGGCCAGGAGAGTCCCATGAACTTCAATGAAATGATGCTATTTTCCAAACAGTTTTCCCTGGTCTGGTTTTTCCTGATCTTTGTCATCGTGCTGTTCTGGGCCTTCCGCCCGTCCCACAAAAAACGGTACGAGGAGGCGGGACGCTCGATCCTCCGCGAGGACGACGAACCCGCCCCCCCCGCCTCCCCTCCCGCGGCCTCGTCCGCCGCCCCGCCGCCGCCCTCCGCCGCCCCGGACCGGTGAGCCCGCCCCGCTTTCAACTCATCGCCGTGGGGCGGGGCATGCCCCCGCCGGTGCGTGAACTGGTGGGGGAATATCTCCATCGCCTGGAGCGCCACGGCGGCTGCCAACTCATCGAAATCGCCGAGGAGCCCCGCCCCCCCAAGTCGGGCCCCGATCCCCTCTCCCTGATGAAAAAGGAGGCGGATCGCATCCTCCCCCACCTCGCCGGGGGCGGACTCTCCATCGCCCTGGCCCTGGACGGCGAGGCCCTGGACTCCGAATCCCTCGCCCGCCGCGTCGGACGCTGGCGCGACGAAGGGATCCGCCCCCTCCGCTTCCTCATAGGCGGCCCCGACGGACTCCATCCGGAACTCCGCCGCGCCACCCGACACGCCCTCTCCCTCGGCCCCATGACCTACCCCCACATGCTGGCCAGAGTGTTGATTCTGGAACAACTCTACCGCGCCTCC
>JADGAP010000207.1 GCA_015231965.1 Magnetococcales bacterium
GCCCCTTCCCCCCGCCCCGCCCCGGGAGGCGCTGGAGTCCCGGCTTGAGCAGGCCGCCGCCCTGGGGGCGGGGATCGAGGAGGCACGGCGGGAGTTGGCCGAGCGGGACGCCCGTCACGCCGGGGGGGAGATCCATCTGGTCCTGGCGGGGGAGATCAACGCGGGCAAAAGCACCTTGATCCGGGCCTTGATCCCCGACGGCGCGGCGGAGATCTCCCCGGTGGGGGGGGCGACCCGGGAGGTGGCGCGGCAATCCTGGCGGGCTCCCAACGGAACCCGGGTGATCCTCGGCGACCTGCCGGGGCTCAACGAGGTGGGGGAGGTTTTGTCGGAGGCCGCCCGGGATGAAATCCTGCGGTCTCACGGGGTGATCTTTCTCAGCGAGGGGGATTTGACCCGGGATCAATTTCGCGAACTGACCCTGCTGGCGGGCCTGGGCAAACCGTTGATCGTCGCCCTCTCCAAGAGCGACCAGTGGCGTCCAGAGGATTTGGCCCGGGTGCGGCGACGCCTGGGGGAGCGGCTGGCGACCTTGCCGCCGTCGCCGGGGGGGGTGGAGATTGCGGCGGTGAGCGGCGGCGGGGTGCGGGAGGTGATCCGCCCCCTTCCCGGCGGCGGCGAGGAGCGGCTGCGGCGGGTCGCCCCCCCCGACACCCGGGAGTTGCTTCAGGCGGTCACGCGACTGCTGGGCAAGGATGGGGCGCTGCTGGAGGGGTTGCGGGATCGGGCGGTGCATCACTTGGCGGCGAACAAGCTGGAGCGGGCGATAGCCAGTCATCGGCACCTGGAGGCGGATCGTTTGGTCGGATCCTACGCCCGCAAGGCGGTGGCCGGGGCGATGGCGGCGGTGACGCCGGGCATGGATGTGGTCATTCAGGGCTATCTGGGGTTTCAATTGATTCAGGAACTTTGTCAACTCTACGAAACCCCCGTCACCCGGCTGGAGGCGGAACGGTTGCTCAAGGAGGCGACCACCCGGGCCGATCGGGCCTTGCCGCTGCTCCTGGCTACGGTGGGGAACGCCCTCAAGGCCTTCCCCGGGGCGGGAACCCTGGCCGGCGGGGCGGTTCACGCCGTCTGTTACGGCTTGCTCTTCGAGAGCCTGGGCCGGGCCTTGATCCGGGTGTTGGAACGGGAGGGTCAACTGGCGGCGGAGGCGGCCGCCCGCCTGTTTGAGGAAGAGTTGGAATCCCCCCTGGAGGAGCGGCTCAAGGGGGTGGCCCTGTCGGCCCTGGCGGCGGCCCTGGAGCCCCGGACCATCGGGCGCGGCACGGAGGGATCGACATGAGCGACGACGTCCCCTCCTCCCCCTACGATCCCCGTCCTCACGCCAAACGGGCGTGGCGTCGGGTCAAGGCCTTGCCTTTGGTGGCCGGTCTTTTCGGAGAGAGCGCCCCCTCCCCCGACGCCGCCCCGCTCCCCGCCTCTCCCACCGAGGCCGATCTCCCCGATGAGGAGGGGGACGCCGGGGCGGGTCATCTGGAGTTGGCGCGGCGCAGCCTGCGGGGGCTGTTGGGGGATGAACGGGTTCCCCCGGCGGTGCGGCAGGCGCTGGCCCAGGATTACGGTCAGCTTCAGGAGGTGCTGGACAAGCTGGATCGGGGGCATCTCCATCTGACCGCCTGCGGCAGGGTCAGCGTGGGCAAGTCGGCGCTGCTCAACGCCTTGGCGGGGCGGGAGGTTTTTTCCGTCAGTCCGCTCCACGGCGAAACCGTGGAGGTGCGCCAGGCGGCGTGGCGGGAGGAGGAGGCGGGAGGGGTCTTTCTCATCGACACCCCGGGGCTCAACGAGATCGGCGGCGAATCCCGGGAGGCGGCGGCCCGGCAGGCGGCGGCCCGCAGCGACCTGGTTCTGTTCGTCACCGACGGCGATTTGACCCATTCGGATTTTCACGCCTTGCAGAGCGTGGCCCAGGCGGGGCGTCCCATCGTCCTGGCCCTCAACAAGGCGGATCGTTTCACCCAGGAGGATTTGGAGACGCTGCGTCAAGCGTTGATCCAGCGCACCCGGGGATTGGTGCGGCCCGAGCATGTCATCGCCTGCGCCGCCCGACCGGCGGAGCGGATCTATCTCATCTCCGACGCCGACGGCTGGGAGCGGGAGGAGCGTCGCCTCCCCCCGCCGGAGGTGGAGGGGCTGCGTCGGCTGCTCTGGACCATTCTGGAACACGAGGGCAAAACCTTGGCGGCGCTCAACGCCTCCCTCTTCGCCGGGCGGATTTCCGACGAGGTCTCCGGGCGCATCACCGAACTCAAGCGGGATTTGGCCGATCGGCTGGTGCGGACTTATTGCGTGGGCAAGGGGGTGGCGGTGGCCCTCAATCCCATCCCCCTGGCGGATCTGCTGGCCCTGGCGGCGGACGCGGCGATGATCGTGCAGTTGGGCAAACTGTATGGGCTCCCCATCACCCCCGCCGAGGGGGGTCGGCTGTTCCGGGCCATCGCGGGTCAGACCCTTTTGTTGATGGGGGCGGTTTATGGAACCCAACTGGCGGCGTCGGCGTTGAAGGGGTTCAGCGGCGGTTTGTCCATCGCCCTGACGGCGGGGGCCCAGGGGGCGATGGCCTATTACGGCTCCTACGTCATCGGCAAGGCGGCGGAACGCTATTTCGCCCAGGGGCGGTCGTGGGGTCCGGGGGGGCCGAAGCAGGTGGTACGGGAGATCCTCGACACCCTGGATCGACAATCGATCCTGACCCAGGCCAAGGAGGAGATCCTGACCCGACTCAAGGGAACCGAGAAGGAAGCCAAGCCATGACCCGTCGCCTCTCGCGCCACCCCGAACGTCACGCCGAGGAAGACGAGGCCAACGAGGAGAACGAGGCCCCGGATCCCCCCGGAACGCCCATGCGTCTGGACAAATGGCTGTGGGTGGCGCGCTTTTTCAAAACCCGCGCCCTGGCCTCCGAGGCGGCGGAAGGGGGCAAGGTCAAGGTCAACGGGGCCCGCGCCAAGCCGGGCAAGGAGATTCAGCCGGGGCAACGGCTGGAGATTCAGCGGGGGGAGGAGTTGTTCTCGGTGGTGGTGCGGGGGGTGGCCCCGATGCGGGGTCCGGCCTCGGCAGCGGTCCAACTTTACGAAGAGAGCGCCGAAAGCCGCCAACAGCGGGAAGAGGCGGCCCGCCAACGCCAGGAGCAGGCGAAAATCGATCCCCTCGCCCGCCCCACCAAGTTGGACCGCCGCAAAATGGTCCGCCTCCGAGGCTGGTGAGTTCCCCTTTGGAAAAGCGCCCCCTCGGAGCCTCCGGAACGCCGCCCCGATCCGATCCGCCGAGAACGACCTGAATCATGATCGGGCTTGCACAATCTTCTTTTCAACTCCGCCTTGCGGGGTGTAAAGTGGCGACTCTTGGATTGACGCCGAATGAACGGTGGAGCGAGCGGCTCCCAGGATAAAAACCGATTGT
The DNA here is from genome assembly GCA_015231965.1 of Magnetococcales bacterium. Classification (GTDB taxonomy): domain Bacteria; phylum Pseudomonadota; class Magnetococcia; order Magnetococcales; family JADGAP01; genus JADGAP01. The sequence continues at coordinate 3,406 of JADGAP010000207.1, forward strand.
GATGAACCGCCGATTTCATGCCCATCCCCAGTTTCGCAACGCGGTCGAGGCGTTGCCCTCCACTCCTTTTTCCTTGGATGTTCCGGGGGATGGACGGGGACGCGCCCGGGCTCACAATTTTTTGTACGACGAGCGGGTTGGCGACGAGCGGGCCGAACGCTACCTCGCCCATCTGGCGCTGCCCGAGGGCACCACGCCGCAACATCTGCGAAAACGCCATGCCGCCTATGTGGAGGAGCGGGTGCAAACCGTCGGCGTTCCCGACGCCTTCCTCCCCGGCGGTCGTCCGGCCCAATACGACCAGGTGGCGGGCTCGGACCTTTTGGTCCGGGTGGAAAACATCGGGGAGTTGCTGGCGTGGTTGAAAACCAAGGAGGGGGCCGACACCGAGGATCGCGCCTTCGACAGGCTGAGCGCCCTTCTGGAGGACTGGACTCGGGAACCCCCGGGCTCTCCCAGGCACAACGACGCCAGGGCCTTGCTTGAAGAGGCCATGGAATATTGGAACACCTGGCGCGACAACCGCCCCTCCTTCGTCGCCCTTGCGCAGGAACTGGACCAGGAGATCGCCGCCGACGACTGGGCGGCGGCGTTGCGCACCCGGCTGGGGTTGGCCCATTACAACCCACAGCCTCCCGCCGTGGTCCATGTGGCGCTGATGCGTTATCCGGCGAGCGATGTTCTCAAGGCGGCGCAATCGATGGGCCGCGCCATCGCCAGCCCCTTCGCCTCCCCCACGGTCCTGGACCAGGAGATGTGGGAATATTTTTTCCCCGCGCCGACGGATCCCCGCTCCCCCACCAGCTACGGTCGCGCCATGGCCCTGGAGCCGGTGCGGGATACCGGTCGGTTGCTGGCGGAAATGCTCCATGTCAAAATCAACTATCAACCGAACCATCTGTTCAAGCTGGGCCGGTTGACCGGCCCCATCCCCCCGCATCCCCTCCCCGCCTTGCGCAACGCCCACCTGGACGCCCTGCGAATTGAAACGGAGCGGGAGGATTTTGGCGAAATGATCCCCGAGACGGTCCCCTGATGGAGCCCCGCAACGTGGAGCAACGTTTGGCATGGTGGTTGGAGCGGCTTCAGCGGGAGCCCGACGCAACCTGGGAAGAGATGGTGAGCGGTCTCGCCCCCCCGCCGGGATACGAGCGGGCGGACGCCGCCGAAGCGTTGGTCATGATCCTTGGCGGCGCGGCCCCGACGGATCCCGCCCGACAAGCCCTGGACGCCGCCCTGACCCGGTGGATCGATCCCTTCCTGGCCTGGAGCCCCGAGCAGCGGCGGGCGTTCGGGCTCTCCCGTTACGTCCATTGGATCTCCCAGGCGGCGATGGCGGCGGGGCGGTTGGAACTGCCCGAGTTCACCCGCCATCTTTTTGAAGGGCTGCTCCACTACCGGGGAATTTTGCCGGGGCTGTATCTGGCCCCGCAACGGGATCCCCTATTGGCCTTTTATCAAACCCTGGCCGGTTCGCCGACCCACGCCCCCCGGTTGCGTTCGTTTTGGCGCGCGTTGTGCGCCCAATCCGGCGATCTTTTGCCCGACCATTACCTGCACATCGGTTTGCAGGGGTTGCGTCAGTGTCCGCCGGAACCTCCCAACGCCCTCCCCGCCTGGGTGGGGGGATTGGCGGCGTGGCTGCCCAACGCCCGTGATGAAAGGGAGTTTGTCCGAAAGTTCCGCGCCTTGCGCGCCATGCACCCCCGCGCCCCGGAAACCTGGCGCCAATGGCTGGCCCCCATTCTCGAGGCGTCCCACCCAACCATCGCCGGGGTTTCCGCCGAACGACTCCGCTGGTGGTCCAAGGAGGTGGGCGGACCCCAGGGCACCCAACCCGCCAAGCCCTGCGGCGGATCAACGTTACGTTCCCCCTACCCCGATGAGTTGGCAAAAATCCTGGACCATTTTCAGAAAGACCGGGATGTTCCCGCCCTCGCCGCCAGTTTGAAGGAGTTGTTCACCCGGCACCAATCGTTTATCGCCCAAACCGGCAACAGCTACTATTTCGTGCGCGCCGTGAATGAAACCGTCAAGGTTCTTTTGCGCACCCCCAACCGTCAAACCGCGTTGATCTCCTGGCGTCTGCTGCAACGCTCCCTGGTATTCAACCCATGGAATGCTTTCTCGTGGAATTTGCTGGGCCGAGCCCTCGGGGCCCTGGGCCGGGAACAGTCGGCGGAATGGACCTTTTGGGAGGCGATCCGGCGAGATCCAAACAATACCAAGCATTACGCCGAGTTGGGACGGCTGCTGGCCAGCCTGGGGCGCAACGACGAGGCCGAGGCCCTCTTCCGCGAAGCCATGCGCCTGGATCCGCTAGATCTCCCCTCCCGCGCCGAGTTGGGACGGCTGCTGGCCAGCCTGGGCCGCAACGACGAGGCCGAGGCCCTCTTCCGCGAAGCCATGCGCCTGGATCCGCTAG
>JADGAP010000208.1 GCA_015231965.1 Magnetococcales bacterium
GTCCGCGCCCCCTCCCCGGCCCGTGAAATTTTTCCCAAGCGCCCCGCCGCCCCATGTTATCCTGATTCCGGCTTTCCCCCTGTATAGCAGTTTCAATTTGAAAATGTGCATCTTGACCGAACAAGATCACCAAGTGAATGCCGTCATTCCCGCGAAGGCGGGAATCCAGCCTTTGGGATCGAACGCCTGACTCTGCATCCGTCAAACTCAATTCCGCGCTTGGAATAGCGTTGGACGCATTCACAAATACCCCTGGATTCCCGCTTTCGCGGGAATGACGGTGTTTCGGAAATCGAGGATCGTGTCAAGTCCTTCATGTGCTACCATTAAATGGAATAACTGTAAAATTAGACTCTTACCCGTCCGGATGCGATGACCATGAATCACCACGACCCCGCCTCCACCGCCACCTTGGAACAGGCCCTGCAAGGGACGCGACGCGGCCAGTTTTTTCAAGAACTGCTGACCAACAGCATTCACTTTCCCCTGGCCAACACCTTTCTGGAGATGTTGCTCAGCGGACCGACGAAATATCTGCGGGAAGCGGACATTTACATCATCTTCTTCTCGTGCCTGGTTCAGGCGTGGTTTCTCAGCGAGCGGCGGCGGACGGGACGCCCCGCGCCGTTGGTGGGCAATCTGCTGGGGCCGGGGTTGTACACCCTGATCGAATTCGCCATGGAGGGGATGGAGTTTTTCGACAAGCCCCACCACTTGGCCTATTGGTTTTTCGCCCTGGGGATCGGCTTTTTCCAGTGGCTCGGGCTGCAAACCCGGGACGGCGGGAGCCAACTGTGCATCCTGATGGAAAACCTGATCCGCACCAACATCCTGCTCGTCACCTACGCCCTGTTTGAAAGCGCAAGTTCCGCCAAGTACCCTTCACTGGACAAATTTCTCTCCGACCCCAGCCACATTTTCATCCTGCTGGTGCTTTTTTTCCTGGGATTGGTGGTGGGGTTCGCCAATGTCCTCTCCCAACGGTACCTCGAGACGTTGCAAGGGGTGTCGCGGCAGTTGCGGCGCTACTCCGAATGGCTGCTTGGTCCTCGTCTGCTGGCGGCGGCGGTGGCGGGCGAGGGGGTCAAGAGCCTGCAACTGACCCGTCGGGATCGCACCATTTTGTTCATGGACATTCGCGGCTTCACCGCCTGGAGCGAGCAGCGTTCGCCGGAGGTGGTGGTGGAGATGCTCAACCGCTATTTCGGACTGGGCGAGCAGGCCCTGACCGGCCTGGACGTGATCAAGGTGAAGCACACCGCCGATGAGATCATGGTGGTCTTTCCCGAACCGGGGGAGGCGATTCGCGCCGCCCGTCGGCTGGGGGAGAGGACCTGGCCCTTTCTGGCGACCCAGGGGCTGAAGGCCGGGGCCGGATTGCATCGCGGCGAGGTGATCGAGGGGTTGATCGGCAGTTCGGAGGTCAAGGCCTACGATGTCATCGGCGACACGGTCAACACCGCCAAGCGGCTGTGCGACAACGCCCCCGGCGGCCAGATTCTCGCCTCCGAGGCGGTGCGGGAGCGGGCGGCGGGCGACCTGGAGGTCAATAACGCCCTGACCATCCAGGCCAAGGGCAAGAGTCAGCCCCTCACCGTCTATCCGGTGAAGCTCGCCCCCGCCGGGGGCTGATGGGTAGGACAAAAAACGTGCAAAAAAAGGTCAGGGGGCATTGGGGGGGAGTTCCCTCCCCCCCAAGGTCTTGCCTTTGCTTTTGCTCTTCCGCCCCGAAGCCTTCCTCAGAACCTCAATGGTCGAGCCCGGAAAAATCTCCATCCGGGCTTCGGGGCGGAAAAACAAGGAAAACGTCAAAAGCCAGACCTTGGGGGGACAGAGAACTGTCCCCCCAACCCCCCCTTCACCTTTTTTTACCAGTTTATCCTTACTATTCCCTGGCCTTTTTTTGCGCCACCCCGGCGTTGATCGCCCGCAAGGTCGGCTCCCGCTCCAGCAGTTGCAAAATCTCTGGCAGACCAAAATCCGGCTGCGTCGGATGCAACGCCTCGACGATGCGGCTTACCAACTCAAAATCCTCCAGGGTGTCCACCGTCAAGCGCACATCCGACCACTCTTCCGCCAGACCGCTGGCCACGTTGTGCAACGAAAACCGCTCCGGGTGTTCGTAAATGTAGAGGGAGACGTGTTCGTGATCGGCGGGATCGTCGGTGGAGCGGGCGGTTTCGGCCAGCACGGCGGTGGAGAACACCTGCACGTTCATCCCCAGGGGATAGGTTTTCGCCATGCAGTTGCTGACGTAATCCACCCCTCGCGCCCGATAAATTTCCACCACGTGATCCACCAGCCGGGGATCGATGAGGGGGTTGTCGCCGGTCAACTCGACGATCACGTCGGCGTGATGCGCCTGGGCGGTCCGCAGCACCCGATCCAGTACATCCTCCTCGCTGCCGCGAAAGCAGCCGATGCCCAACCGTTCCGCCAGTTGAGCGATGGGGTCGTCGGCGGGGTTGACGGTGGTGGCCACGACCACGCCATCCAGGGTTTGGGCCCGTTGCAGCCGTTCCACCAACCACTGGAGCATGGGGCGTCCGAGGATGGGGCGCAGCACCTTGCCGGGCAGGCGGGTGGAGCTCATGCGGGCTTCGATGGTGGCGATGGTTTTCATGGGCAGTCCGGGGAATCCTGAAAAACAAGGGCGGCGTGGAGCGGGGGAGGAGAGGCGCTCCCTCGCGGGTTGAGGAGGATCTTATAGTCGTTCCAATCGAGTTATATACATCACGATATGAGCGCAAAAGTAGGGTTCCGTGAAAATCTGGTCGCCTCCGGCGACGAGAGGGCGCGCTACGCCGAAGCAAAGAACGCTTCGGCTTCACTTGAAAGTGCGCCTAAAAAACTGCAAAATCAAATGCGAAAGTCAAAACCGTAGGGCTCTGCCCTACAACCCGCCAGGGCAATGATTGCCCTGGACCCGCAGTCCCTTTATAAAGAATCCAGGTTCCCTTCAACTCGAACAATTTTGAATTGGAATCGCTATACATCGTGAGGGCGGAAGGAGTGGAACCATGGACGAAATCATCCTCGGAACGCGCAAAATCGGCCCCGACGCCCCGCCCTTCGTCATCGCCGAAATGTCGGGCAACCACAACGGCGACCTGCAGCGCGCCCTCGACCTGCTGACGGCGGCCAAGTCCGCCGGGGCCGACGCGGTCAAGCTGCAAACCTACACCCCGGAGACCATCACCCTCGACCACGACCGCCCGGAATTTTATCTCCGGGGCGGGCTGTGGGATGGGATGAGCCTTCACCAACTCTATCAGAAAGCCTACACCCCGTGGGAGTGGCACCGGGCGTTGTTCGAGCGGGGGCGGGAGTTGGGGCTGATGGTCTTCAGCACCCCCTTCGACTTCACCGCCATCGATCTGTTGGAGGAGTTGGGCAATCCCATCTATAAAATCGCCTCCTTCGAGGCGGTGGATCTGCCGTTGATCCGCCGCGCCGCCGCCACCGGCAAGCCGATGATCCTCTCCACCGGCATGGCCACCCTGGCGGAGATCGAGGAGTCGGTGCAAGCCGCCCGCGAGGGGGGATGTTCGCAGCTGGCGCTGCTTCACTGCATCAGCGGCTATCCCACCCCCATCGAGGATGCCAACCTGCGGACCATCCCCGATCTGGCCCGACGCTTCGGCGTGGCGGTGGGGCTCTCCGACCACACCACGGGCACGGCGGCGGCGGTGGCCTCCATCGCCCTGGGGGGGAGCCTGATCGAAAAACATTTCACCCTGCGCCGCGCCGACGGCGGCCCCGACGCCGCCTTCTCCCTGGAACCGGAGGAGTTGGCGACGTTGTGCCGCGACTGTCACGCGGCGTGGCGATCGTTGGGCCGCGCTGGCTATGAACTCAAGCCCAGCGAACGGGCCCTGACCCAGTATCGCCGCTCCCTGTACGTGGTGGCGGACCTCGCGGCGGGAGAACTTTTCACGACGGAAAACGTGCGTTCCATTCGTCCGGCCCTGGGGTTGGCCCCCAAGCATTACGAGGCGGTACTGGGGCGGCGGGCGGCGCGGGAGGTGAGGCGGGGCGAGCCGTTGGCCTGGGAGATGGTCGCGCCATGAAACGACGGAACGGTGGGGGATCTCTTCGATGCTGAAAAAATTGGGTTTGCTCCATGTCGGTCCGGCTCCGGAGATGTCGCTGGAGTTGTCCCCCCGGCTCAACCTCATCACCGGCGACAATGGCCTGGGAAAAACCTTCCTGCTGGTGGCGGCATGGTGGGCGCTGACCCGCTCCTGGGCGTCCGAACCCGCAACGCCGGATCGTTCGACGCACCAGAATTCCTCCATCGAGTGGACAACGTCGATTCTTTCCGAGGACTCTCCCGTGGAGAAGGAAATCGGTTCCCATTCATCCTTCGATACCGCGACGAATGATTGGTCCTATAAAGGACAACCCGCGTCCCATCTGGCGCTTTATTCCCTTGCGGATGGCAGTTTTGCCTCATATGAGCCCGTGAAGGCGCTCACACCTGGATCGTTCGGTGCCATGCAGGCCACTAGGCCCGCCCTCCCTTTCTTCAAATTCTCTCCCCGGCAATTGCTGGATGGTCTGAAGGATCCCTCAACCGGAACCATGGTTTGCGAAGGGTTGATCGCCCATCTGAACCAGTGGTCGTTGCGGCGCAGCAAGGAGTACGATCATTTTATTAGCGTTTTGGAGGCTCTTTCGCCGCCAGATCTGCCGTTGACCCTGGGTGCCCCCCTTAAGATCAGTTTGGACGATGACCGGGACTATCCCACCATCCGCATGCCCTATGGACAGGATGTTCCCATCGTTCATGTTTCCGCCGGGGTGCGTCGCATCGTTTCGTTGGCCTATTTGCTGGTGTGGACCTGGCATTCCCACCAACGCGCCGCTAAATTGGTGCAGCGGCCTCCCATCCGGGAGGTGGTGTTTCTGGTGGATGAAATGGAAACCCACCTTCACCCCCAGTGGCAGCGGCGAATCGTTCCGGCGCTGTTGAACGTGGTGAAGAGCATGACCGGACAATCCGATATTCGCGCGCAACTCATCGCCACCACCCACTCGCCGCTGATCCTGGCCTCGGTGGAACCGGAATTCGACGAAGAGCAGGACGCCCTCTTCCATCTGAAGTTGCGGGAGGGCGGTGGGGTGGCGTTGGACAAGATGCCGTGGGCCAAACAGGGGGACGCCAGCCATTGGCTGGTCTCCGACGCATTCGGTTTGCGGCAGGCGCGCTCCGTCCAAGCGGAAGAGGCCATCAGCGCCGCCAACGCCTGGATGCGGGGAGAACGGGAGGGCTTCCCCCCCGGATTGGACGACGCCGAGGCGATTCACCAGGAATTATTGAAGGTTCTACCTGATCTCGATCCATTCTGGCCGCGTTGGATCGTTCGTAGGGAAAAAAGTGGAGGGGCGGCATGATCCCCGTGAAACCTCCGCCGGAGCCCGCCGATTTTGACGCCAAGGTTCGCAAACTCGGTTCGCGCTGGCTGGATAGGCATCCCGATGCGCCCGCCCGACCCAAGGATTACTGGAAGAAATGCCGAATCGACTTGGCCAAGGGATTTCATCACCTGTGCGCCTATGGCGCGATGTTTGAGCCAGCGGGAACGGTGGACCATTTCATCAGCATCTCGCAGAATCGCGAACTGGCCTACGAATGGTGCAACTATCGCTACGCCTCAGGATGGATCAATTCGAGCAAACAAAATCCCGGCGGCATTCTCGATCCTTTTCTCGTGCAAGAGGGATGGTTTGAGATCATCCTGCCTTCGCTGCAATTGCGCATCACCGATAAAAGGGAGTGTTAACCAAAGAGCGATACCACATCCTCAATGTCTCCGTTCACATGG
>JADGAP010000209.1 GCA_015231965.1 Magnetococcales bacterium
ATAGGCGCTGACCTTGCTGGGCTATCAAGTCGTCACCAGCCAACGGGGGCGGGAGGCTTTGCGGCTGGTCTCCCAGGATCCCACCCGCTTCGTCGCCGTGATCACCGATCAGGCCATGCCCCAGATGACCGGATCCGAACTGGCCAAGGCCCTGAAAGCGATTCGTCCGGAGCTGCCGATCATTCTCTGCACCGGCCTGGGCTCCTCCCTGCCGGAGCCGGAGCCCGACCCGTCCATCGATAAAATCCTGCCCAAACCGGCGTCGATGAAGCATCTCGCCGAAGCGTTGACCCGTTTATTGGAAAAATCTCCGGGAGCGATCCAATGAAGCGAATTTTAGTGATCGACGACGACCCGCAGTTTCTGGCCATGACGACCCTCATGTTGCGCGAGGGTGCCTACGAAGTCGTCCCCGCCGATAGCAGCGAAAAGGCCCTCGCCCTGCTGGACCACGAGGGACCGTGGGATCTGGTGTTGTGCGACATCCTCATGCCGGAGCAGGATGGCATCGAAACCATCCTGGCCATTCGGAGACGGGACAAAAATCAGAAGATCATCGCCATGTCCGGGGGAGGGCGCTATTTGCACTCCAATCAGGTGTTGTTGTTCAGCAAGGACATTGGAGCCCAAGAGGCGCTGGCCAAACCGTTTACCAGCACAGAGCTGTTTCGCGTCGTCCAGTTGGTTCTTGAGGAGGCCGACGCAAGCGCCGGGGCGTAATCCCCCTCGTCCCCCTTTTGGCCCTTTCAACGCCTCCCGTCCACGAATTTTTCATCGCAAGGTCGCCGCTTCATGTTGTCACTGGTCAACGTCGCCAAATCCTTTGGCGGACAAAAATTGTTCGAGGATGTCAACCTGTCGGTTCACGCCGGGGAAAAAGCGGGCGTGGTAGGGCCCAACGGTTCGGGAAAAACCACCCTCCTGCGCCTCATCGAGGGGGTGGAGGAGCCGGACTCGGGCTCGGCGCGGCTGCTCTCCGGCATGAAGATTGGGGTGCTGCGGCAGGAGATCGCCTCCTCCCGCGCCACGGTGCTGGAAGAGGTGCTGGCGGGGGACGCCGAGTTGTCCGCCCTCCGCGTCGAGCAAGAGGAGCTGCATCAGCGTCTTTCCGACTTCGCCCACGGCCCGGAGCGGGAGGCGCTGCATCGCCGCTGGGGGGAGGTGGAGCATCGGTTGCAGGATTTGGGCTCCTACGCGGCGGAGTCCCGGGCGGGAGCGATTTTGCTCGGTCTGGGCTTCACCATGGCGGAGACCGCCCGCCCCCTGGAGAGTTTTTCCGGGGGATGGCGGCTGCGGGTGGCCCTGGCCCGGTTGCTCTTCTCCCGCCCCGACGTGATGTTGTTGGACGAACCCACCAACCATCTGGATCTGGAGTCGGTGGCGTGGCTGGAGGGCTATCTGGCCCGTCTCCCGGCCACGGTGCTGGTGGTCTCCCACTCCCGGGGATTTCTCAACCGGGTGACCGGCGTCACCCTGGCCTTCGAGGAGGGGACCATCCATCGCTACGTCGGCAATTTCGACCGCTACCTGGAGCAGCGGGAGGCGGCGTTGCTGCTGCGGGAAAAAACGGCGGTCCAGCAGGAGAAGCGCATCGAGGAGTTGGAGCGGTTCATTCGCCGCTTTCGCGCCAAGGCGACCAAGGCCAAACAGGCGCAAAGCCGGGTCAAGATGTTGGAAAAAATGGACAAGGTGGAACGGGTAGAATCCGCCCGCGCCGCCCCCCGGCTGCGCCTGCCCGAACCCCCCGGCTGCGCCCGGGAGATGTTGAAGGCCCGGGGCCTGGCCAAAAGTTACGACGGCAAGCCCCTCTTTTCCGGGGTCAACCTGCTGTTGGAGCGGGGGCGGCGCATCGGTCTGCTCGGCCCCAACGGCAGCGGCAAGAGCAGCTTTCTCAAAATCGCCGCTGGTCGGCTGGCGTTCGAGGGGGGCCAACTGGAGTTGGGGGAGCGGGTGGTTCCCGCCTACTACGCCCAGCACGCCCTGGAAAATCTCGACGCCGCCCATTCGGTGTTGGAGTCCGCCGCCCAGGGGGCGCCCCTGGGGATGGGCGAGACCGCCTTGCGCACCCTGCTGGGGGGATTTTTGTTCTCCGGCGACGCGGCGTTCAAGCGGGTGGGGGTGTTGTCCGGCGGGGAGAAGGCGCGGCTGGCCCTGGCCCGGCTTTTTCTCTCGGGGGCCAATCTGCTGCTGCTGGACGAACCCACCAACCATCTGGACATGAACGCCCGGGCCGCCCTGGAGGAGGCGTTGGAGTCCTACCCCGGGGCCTTTCTCCTGGTCTCCCACGACCGGGAGTTGCTGGAGGCGGTGTGCGACGGCTACTGGGTGGTGGAGGGCGGGGTCATCCAACCCCTGGAAGGGGCGTTGGAGGAGTATTTGCAACGGGTGTCCGCCCGTCGTTCGGCGGCGCCGGTGGAAAAGGCGGCGACGGTGCGCAAGGAGGCGTCGCGGCGGGACCACGAGGAGCGGCGACAGCGGGAGCGGACGTTGCGCCAGTGGAGTCGCAAGGTGGAAGAGGCGGAATCCCGGGTCGCCCGGTTGGAGTCGGCGCGGGAGGAGGTGGAGCGGGTGCTGGGGGATGGAACGCTCTACGAGGCGGGGGCGGAGGCGCGGTTGAATCCATGGCTGGCCCGCCACCGCGAGGTGGAGGCGGAATTGGCCGCCGCTTACGCCGAGTGGGAACGTTTGACCCTGGCGGCGGAAGAGGTCGCCGCCGTCGAATAATCCCGAAAAATCCCGTCCGCCGCCCCGCCGGGGGGGGTGTGACGGAATGGTTCCTCTGCTAGAATGGGATGTTTCGGACTTTTTCCCAGTTGCACTTCCACGCCCCCGCAGGACAGACAAACGCCATGGCCGACGCACCTTCCGGATCTTCCGCGCCCTCCGCGCCCAGCGATTTCATCCGCCGCATCATCGCCGACGATCTGCGCACCGGCAAGCATGATCACATCCTGACCCGATTTCCGCCGGAGCCCAACGGCTATCTTCACATCGGCCACGCCAAATCCATCTGCCTCAACTTCGGCTCGTCCCTGGAGGTGGGGGGCGTGTGCAATCTGCGCTTCGACGACACCAATCCGGAAAAGGAGGAGCAGGAGTACATCGACTCCATCACCCGGGATGTGCGCTGGCTGGGCTTCGATTGGGCGGATCGGCTCTTTTTCGCCTCGGACTATTTCGAGAAGGTCTACGAGTGCGCCGAGGAGTTGATCCGCAAGGGATTGGCCTACGTGGACAGCCTGAGCGCCGAGGAGATGCGGGAGTATCGCGGAACCCTCACCCAGCCGGGTCGGGAGAGCCCCGATCGCCACCGTCCGGTGGAGGAAAATTTACGCCTCTTCCGCGAAATGCGGGCGGGGGTCCACCCCGAGGGGAAATACGTGCTGCGAGCCAAGATCGACATGGCCGCGCCCAACATCAACCTGCGGGATCCGGTACTCTACCGGGTAAAGTTCGCCACCCATCACCACGTGGGGGATGCGTGGTGTCTTTATCCCATGTACGACTTCACCCACCCCATCTCCGACGCCCTGGAGGGGATCACCCACTCGGTCTGCACCCTGGAGTTCGAGGACCATCGCCCCCTCTACGACTGGGTGGTGGACCACCTGGATCTGGGCTGCAAGCCGCGTCAGATCGAGTTCTCCCGCCTCTCCCTGGAATACACGGTGATGAGCAAGCGCAAGCTCAATCTGCTGGTCAAGGAGGGGCTGGTCTCCGGCTGGGACGATCCGCGCCTGCCCACCCTGGCGGGGATGCGGCGGCGGGGCTATCCGCCGGAGGCGATCCGGGAATTTTGCGCCCGCATCGGCGTCTCCAAGGCCGACAACCGGGTGGAAGTCGGACAGTTGGAAAGTTGCGTCCGGGAGGCCCTGGACGCCTCTTCCCCCCGAGCCATGGCGGTGTTGCGCCCCCTCAAGGTGGTCATCGAAACCCTGCCCGAGGGTCATCTGGACCGGCTCACCCTGGGCAACCATCCCAAGCGTCCCGAACTGGGGCAGCGCTCCGTCCCCCTGACCCGGGATCTTTTCATCGAGGCCGACGACTTCGCCGAGATTTCCCCCAAGGGGTTCAAGCGGTTGGTTCCCGACGGCGAAGTGCGGCTGCGGGGGGGATACGTCATTCGCTGTCGGGAGGTGGTGAAGAACGAGGCGGGAGAGGTGGTCGAGCTGCGTTGCACCCACGATCCCGCCACCCTGGGGGCCGATCCGGTGGGACGCAAGGTGCGCGGAGTGATCCACTGGGTCTCGGCGGACCGCTCCCTCCCCGCCTCAATCCGTCTCTACGACCGGCTGTTCCTCAGGCCCGATCCCGAGGAGGAGGGGCAGGATTTCCTGACCATGCTCAACCCCGCCTCGCTGGAGACGGTGACGGGCCGGGTGGAGCCCTCCCTGGCCGACGCCCCCCCGGAGGCCCGGTTCCAGTTCGAGCGGGTGGGCTATTTTTGCGTCGATCAAGATTCCAGGCCGGGGGCGCTGGTCTTCAATCGCACCGTCACCTTGCGGGACTCCTGGGCCGGGGGAAATTGACGCCTTAAAACGCGCTTAAAAAAAGGGTGGGGGTTCGGGGGCGGTTCACCGCCCCTGAGGTTTGGCCTTTGACTTGGCTTTTCCGGGCCGAGGCATTCACGTTGGAATGACCATCCCCGAGCCCAAGGCGAACCCAAGCGGAGCTTCGGCCCGGCGGGGGTCCGGGGGGGCCTTTCACCCCCCGAATCCTGGCCAAGCCCGGGTGATCCACCGACGCGACGCCACCGATCGAGACCGGGGAACACTCCCCCATCCTGGTGAAGCGATGAAGCCTGAGAAATTCAAGAAACGCCTGCGCAAGGATCGCCCCATGGCCTCCATCACCCTGCGCATGCCCGAGGATGTGGTGGAGGATCTCAAGCGGATCGCCCCCCTGGTGGGCTCCACCGGCTATCAACCGCTGATCCGCCATTACATCGGTCAGGGATTGCGGCGGGATCTGGAGCGCCTGGAAAACGCCCCCTTCCAGCAGTTGGTGGAAGGACTGGAGAGTCAACCCTTGGAAATAGAACTTCTCCTTTGCCGCTCATGGCGATCATACGCCTTGGGACTACATCGTGCCTATACACAGGAAATGGTGGAACGAGTCTTTCCAACTTTCGACAATATTGAATCAGAAGCAGAAGAATTCTCTAATGAAGAATACTTCCGTCTCGGAAGCCTCCCTTCAGATGATAGCGTTGGCATGGATGAAATCGCCGAGATAGCATCTGTCAGAAAATATGAACGCTATGATGACCTTATGTTTGTAAAAGGCCAAGTCATGGCCATTGCAACCACTGGACTCTACCACCTATGGGAAAAAACCATCAAAAGGTTCCTGATACAAGAACTACGAGAACATGGCGCAAAAATTGAGTCCAAGATTAAAAGTGGCGGCATGGGACTTATATCTAATCTATTAGAGAAATCAGGTTGCGATGCTGGATTGTTAGATGAGATTAAAACCCTCTCATTTGTAGCGAATATCGCGAAGCATGGCGATGGGAGTTCTTTCGATAAATTAGTCGAAGCTGAACCGGATCTTTTACTTGGACCATATTCTAAACGCTATGATCAAACCGCCAAAAAAATGTTACCAAAAAACTTATCTATACATAGAGCTAGGGATCCCAATAATCTCTGGATAGAACCGGAGCGTTTTAAGACGTTCTCGGAATCCATAACAAGACTCTGGAATAAAATACCGGAGAGAATGTTAATTTCGAACGAGAACCTTATAGAAATCCTAAAATAAACCGTCATTCCCGCGAAAGCGGGAATCCAGCCGTTGATTCCATACGCCTTACCCCAT
>JADGAP010000020.1:0-7609 GCA_015231965.1 Magnetococcales bacterium
GGTCTATTTTGGGGAATGAGTTCCTTGCTCCATCAATCTTCCAATGCGCCAATCTTAAATGGAATGACTATACAAATAATTAAGGGTTGCATGATGGATGGGGTCTGGATCCGACAGGCTGCCAGGGCGCTGAAGCGGGTTCACCCGGGGCGGTGGAACGTTCCGCCGAATTGTTGGATGACCGTCATCAGGCGCTGTTTTTTGATGGGTTTGGTGAGATAGAGGTCACATCCGGCTTCCCGGCTGCGTTCCGCTTCGCCTTCCAGGGCGTGGGCGGTGAGGGCGATGATGGGAACGCGGGGGCGGCGGGTCTCCTGTTCTTCCTGGCGGATCAGCCGGGTGGCGGTGTAGCCGTCCATCCGGGGCATCTGCACGTCCATGATGACCAGATCGAAGGTCTCCTCCCGGACCCGACGCACCGCGTCCTCGCCATTGTCGGACATGGTCAGGCGGTGGGGTGAATTTTTCAGGAAGGTGCGCAACAGCACCTGATTGTCCTTGGAATCATCCACCAGCAGGAGGTTCATGGGGGGGCCGCTCCAGGTCGTGAGCGTGACCGGGGCGGGGGTGGCGAGGGATTCCGCGGGGGTCTGGGCGGTGGGCAACGGCAGAAGGACGTGGAAGGTGCTGCCCAACCCCGGCTGGCTCTCCACCCAAATGCGTCCTCCCATCAACTCCACCAGCCGGCGGGAGACGGCCAACCCCAATCCCGTTCCCCCATAACGCCGGGTGATGCTGGAATCGGCTTGGGTGAAGGCGTCGAAAATCGTTTCCATCTGCTTCACGCCGATGCCGATTCCCGTGTCTTCCACGGCGAGGTGGAGCAGGGGGGCGTCGGGGGGGGAGGGGTCCAGCCCATGGCGCAGCGTGACCTGGCCCCGTTCGGTAAATTTGATGGCGTTGCCCAGCAGATTGAACAGCACTTGGCGCAGGCGTGGTCGGTCGGCTTGAAACCACTCCGGAAGGGTGGGATCGATCTGGCAGACGAGTTGAATCCCCTTTTCCAACGCCACCACGTTCAACAAATCCCGCACTTCCCGCATCAAGGCCGTCAGGTTGACCGGCTCAAGAAACAGATGCAGCTGCCTGGCCTCGATTTTGGAAAGGTCGAGAATTTGATCGATCAACTCCAGCAGATTGTCGCCGGAGCGTTGCAGCTTCTCCACGTAGCTCCGTTGGTCGTCGTCCAGGTTGGTTTCCATCAGCACGTCGCCCATGCCCACCACGGCGTTCATCGGGGTGCGGATTTCGTGGCTCATGGCGGCCAGGAATTCGCTTTTGGCCTGATTGGCGTGTTCGGCGTCCTCCTTGGCCTTTCGCAGGAAAAATTCCGACCGTTTGTTCTCCGTCACGTCCCGCAGGGTGAAAATGAGCCACTCCACCTCCCCGGAGGCGTCCAGGACGGGATGCAAGGTCCAGTCCCAATAGGTCGTTCCCCACTCCAGATGATCCGGAAAGGCCAAAGGTTTGGCGTTGATGCTGAACGGTTCCCCGCTCTCCGCCACCCGACGGAAAATGGCCTCGTTTGCCGCGTCGGGATACAAGGCGAAGTGATTTTTTCCGATGAAAAATTCCGGATCCTCTCCTCCCGCCTTGGCATAGGCCCGGTTGACGCGGATAAAGTTGAACTCCTGATCGAGGAAGGCGATGGAGAGGTGGGTGGTGTTGAACAGCATTTCGAGGAAGCTGTTGGAGGTGCGCAGTTCCGATTCGGCCCGTTCGGCGTTCTGCTTGGCCTGGCGCAACGCCTCCTCGGTCCGTTTGATGGCGGTGATGTCGGTGGCGATGCCCACCAATCCGGTGATGGAACCATCACTGGCGCGGAGCGGGGCCTTGCTGGTGGAGAAAACGCCTTCTTGCCCGTCCACGGTGAGACCCGGTTCCACAATGTCCAGTTTGGCCTTGCCGCTGGTGAAGACTTCCAGGTCGTCGGCAAAGTATTGATCGGCGAGTTCGGGGGGAAAGAGATCCCGGACGGCCATGTCCGAGAGTTTTTCCGTGCCGAGGCCCATCGCCTGGGCGAAGGCGCGGTTGGTCATGCGAAGATGGTTGCGGGTGTCCTTGACGAAGACAAAGGAGGGGATGGCGTCGATGATGGTCTGCATCTCCAACTGTTTATCGAAATACTCCTGGAGAGAGCGCCGACGGCGTTGATAAAAATGGAGCCCCAGGGCGGCGGTCAATCCTGCCAACGCCAGGAGGGAGGTTTGAATCAGGGCGAAGTGGCGCCAGTGGGCGAAGATCGTCTTTTTGTCCCGGCTGGTGGTCACGAACAGGGGGTGGTCCATGCGCAGCGAGTCTGGATGGACCATGCGCCGCGCCACCAGTCGGGTGTCGTCGTCGGGGAGGAGGTGGTTTTGCGAGGGCGCATTTCCCAACGAGGGGGCGTGGCGTTCCGCGACTTCCGGCATGGGGGGGACCATTACCAGCGTCGGCCCATCCTTGCCGTGGCTGACGGAGATCCACATGTCGGGGGCGTGGCGCGAGGCCTCCATCAAGGGGGTGAAATAGTCTGGATCCAGGGTGGCGGAAACCACGCCAGCGAATTCACCGCCTGGGCCGACGAGGAGCCGACTGACGTTGATCGATAAAACGCCCAGAACCGTCTTGAAGGGGGGAGAAATATAGAAGGCATCGGGGTCTGGATGGGTCTGGGGGGTCTTGAAATAATCCCGATGCTTGAAATTTTGGCCGATCAGTTCGGCCCGATTGGAGGCCCGAACGAAACCCTCGGCGTCCAGGATGTTGAGGGTGCGCACCCCCGAAATGGCGTCATTCAACACCTTGAGCCGTTCGGAAGCGAGGTGCCACTCCTCCGGAGAACCGGACCACGGGGGAATGGTTTCACGAAGGTGGGCCAGGGAGGTGCTGATGGCCGTCAACTGGCGGGTCAGATCCTCGGCGATCACCCGGGTTTGGGCCTGCAACCGCTCGTATTCGGCGGCGTGGAGGCGGGTGTGGTCCTGGTACAGGTTGAATCCGTCCAGCGCCCCCAGAAGCAACAAGGCGAAGCCAAGCAACAGCCACTGAAGTTGATTCAGGGAGAGTCCGCGCGGTCCCGCATGGGTCATGAAGATCCCCTTGGAATGCAACATCCCTTTCACATACGCTCGACGAGGCGCTCCGCGCCTTCCCATGAACGAGCCTGGGATCGAATTTTCTGGAGTTGGTTTAAACTTGGTCTCAGACGTGGAATTCCCATGATGGCTTCCAGGCTTTCCAATTCCATGCCATCAAGATAATTAATCCTCCTGCGATGTCAACAAAAATTCACGTTGTAAAAGAGGAGCTATACGGTCGCAATAACGGTCAATGTCCCATGGTTCAGGGATACATCATGGGATGTCGGGGCGGCCTTGCGAGGGATCGAAAGGGGCGTTGAAGGGGACTTTTTGCGACGCTCCTGCCGATGGGTGATTTACTCCGAGGGGCTTGGGGCTGCCAAATACGCCTTCATCCGCTCCACCCGGCGATCCCAACAGTACTCTTCCACGTCAAGCCGGGCTTGGGTCGCCAATCGCTCCCCCAGCGCCCCATCCCCCGCCACGCGGCGGATCCCCTCCACCAGGGCCTCCCCGTCGTCGGGGGGAACCAGCCAGGCGCTCTCCCCGGGGCGCAACACCCAGCGCACCGCCGCCAGATCCGTGCCGACAATGGGACGTTCGGCGGCCATGTATTCAAACATTTTCAGCGGCGACATCCACTCGACGGTGGGACAACCCCGCCCATAGGGCATCAGCAACAGGTCGGCGGCCCACAAATAGGGCGGGATGCGATGGTTTTCCAGATAGCCGGTGAATTGCACATTGGCCAACCCCCCGGCCTTTTGCCGCCAACGCGCCACATCCCCCGTCAACCCCCCGGCAAAGAGAAAGGCGACCTCCGGCAGGCGGGACGCAGCGGCCAGAATGGTCTCCACCCCCCGCCCTTCGTAGAGATGACCGGCGTAGACCGCCAACGTCCCGCTCTGGGGCAACCCCAGGGCCGAACGGGCCGCCTCCCGGGAGAGGGGGGCGGCGAAGCGCTCCAGATCCACCCCGTCGGGCAGGACGAGCAACTTTTCCCGGGGGACGCCGACGGCCTCGTAGCGGTCGGCCAGGGGCTGGGAGATGGTGACGATCCCTCGGAACAGGGGGTGGCGCGCCGCGTCGAGAAACTCCTGCTGATCCATCTTCCCCTCCGCCGGAGGGGCGTGGAGTTCCGCCAGCACCGGCAGTCCGTGGGCGAGGGCGAATCCGGGCAGCAGCGAACTGCGGGTGTAGACCAACTCCACCCGCTGACGGGCGCAACGCCACGCCGCCAGCCGGTAGAACAGGCCGCGCCAAGCTCGACGGGAGGAATTTTCCAGGGGATACAGGGGATAGGCGACGATGGGAAAAGGGTGGGAGAGTCCGTAATAGTCGGCCAACCGCCGGAGATCCAGCGCCCCCCAGCGGGCGGGGCTGAGGTTGGCGATCAACTCGAAGGTCTCGCTGGCCTTGGCCCACGCCTGGGCGTTTTTCATCACCTGGACGGCGTGAGCCCGGGGCGAGGGGAGATCCACCGGGGCGACGTAGGCCACTCGGCGGGGCGGACTCTTGGAAACGGCGGCGGTAGCCGACGGGAGAGCGGTCACGGCGCGGCGGCGGGGCTGACCAGGGGAAGGATCTTCCCCATGGGGACGAAATGACGGCTCTCGCCGCTGGAACGGGCCTCGAACAGCTTGCCCACCGCCAGGCCGTCGCCGACCCCCGCCACCAACCGCCCCTGGGGATGGAGCGCCCGATGAAAATGGCCCAACGCCTTTTTCACCCCTTCCCGATCGAGATAGTCCAACACCATGCCGCAGTAGATCAAATCATACTCCCCCTCCGGCGGCGTCTCCCCCAGCAGATTGAAAAAGCGGAATCGCACCAGCCGTCGCACGTCGTTCCGCACCCGCCGTTTGACCGGGCAGCGCACCCCCAACCGTTGACGCAGCCCGTCCCGCTCAAAGGGGGAAAGGCCCGCGTCGTGGTCGAAAAAACGGTGCAAATTGCCGGGCAGCCGCAGAAAAAACGACCCCTCGCCATCGTCGCTCAGGCAGTACTCCCCGTCGATGGCGGTTTTAAGCGCCTTGCGGGCGATGTCGGCGCCGTCGATGGTCAGGGACCAGTGGGGAGGGAGGGTGAGGTTTCCCGCTTCGTCTGGAACGGCGATCCCCTGTTCCGCAAGCAGGTTC
This sequence comes from Magnetococcales bacterium, assembly GCA_015231965.1. GTDB lineage: Bacteria > Pseudomonadota > Magnetococcia > Magnetococcales > JADGAP01 > JADGAP01. The sequence goes on from JADGAP010000020.1 coordinate 5,201, forward strand.
AGGGTCAACATGGCCAGGGCGTAGCTCTCCTCGCCGGTGGCGCAGCCTGCCGACCAGAGGCGAATCCGGGGATGTTCCTGGTCCCGCTCCCGTTGGATCAGTTCCGGCAGCAGCTCCCGGGCGATGAAGGGCAATCGTCCGGTGTTGGGGGTGAAGGCCGCCGCTTCCGCCAGCAGAAAGTCGAACAAAACCTGCCATTCGGGATGCTCGCCGGGCAGACTCTCCAGGCGGGCCACCCAGGTGGAGAGCCCCCGGATGTCCAACCCGGCGACGTAACGCCCCAGCCGGTCGGTCAATCCCTCCCCCGAGCGCAAGCCGGAGCGCAAGGTGACGCCCCGCATCAAAATGGAGAGCAACGCCTCCCGGGTGGCGTCCCGATTGCCGCACACCGGCCCTGCGGCCCCCGCAAAACGTTTTTGCAGCGCGTAGAGACTTCCGCCATCATTGGCCGCGGGGCGGAGATAGCCGCCGGGCCGTTCATCGGGTGACATGATCCTTCTTCCCCTTCCGCAAAATGACCGTTCCCAGGCAAGGTAGCCCATCCCGTCGGCTTGGCGAAAGTGCCCTTGCGCGTTTTTGTGTCATTCCCTCGAAGGTTGCATTGCAACAAAACCGCTCTGGCGTGAGTCGGTGGGCGCGATCCCCGGTTGACCGGCGGGAAGAACTCCTCGATCCTCAAAGAAAACGGGGTCACGCAACGGGAGATTGGTGCGACATGAAATATCTGGGAGCCCACGTCAGCGCCGCCGGCGGGGTGGAAAACGCCCCGCTCAACGCCCATGCCCTTGGGGCCAACGCCTTTGCGCTGTTTACCAAAAATCAGCGCCAATGGCAGGCCAAGCCGTTGAGCGAGGGGCAAATCGCCCTGTTTCGCCAACGCATGGCGGAAGGGGGGTTTTCCCCCCGCCACGTCCTGCCCCACGACAGCTACCTGATCAATCTGGGCCATCCGGAGGAGGAGCCCTGGGGGCAATCCCTGGCCGCCTTCATCGACGAGCTGGAACGGTGTCGCGCCCTGGGGTTGGATCGGCTCAATTTCCATCCCGGCAGCCATTTGAAGGCCCTCTCCGAGGAGCAATGCCTGGATCGCATCGCCCGGGCGGTGAACCTGGCCCTGGAGCGGGTGGAAGGGGTGACGGCGGTGATCGAAAACACCGCCGGGCAGGGGTCCAACATGGGGTATTCGTTGGAACATCTGGCGGGGCTGATCGAGCGGATCGACGACAAGGGGCGGGTGGGGGTCTGCCTCGACACCTGCCACCTGTTCGCCGCGGGCTACGATCTGCTCAGCGAGGAGGGGTGGCATGGCGTCCTGGAGGATTTTGAGCGCCTGGTGGGGTTTCGTTATTTGCGGGGGGTTCATCTCAACGACAGCAAATGCAAGCTGGGGGGGCGGGTGGATCGTCACCACAGCCTGGGAGAAGGGGAGTTGGGATGGGAGCCCTTCCGCCGACTGATGAACGATCCCCGCTTCGACGACATTCCCATGGTGCTGGAAACCATCGACGAATCCCGCTGGGCCGACGAGATTCGGACCTTGCGGGGGATGATCCGCTGAGGCGTCGGATTCCCTGAGGCACCGATTCACCGTCCACCGCTTCCCAAAGGGGAGAATATCGACCATGAAGCAAGCCATCGCCCTACGTCACGTCGCGTTTGAAGATGCGGGAAGCTTTGCCGAGGTCTTGCGGGAGCGGGGGTATGCGCTTTCGTATCTGGAAGCGGGGGTGGCGGATCTGGCGGGGCTGGATCCCCTGGCGGCGGAGCTGCTGCTGGTGCTGGGAGGCCCCGTCGGGGCCTACGAGGAGTCGTTTTATCCCTTCATCGGCGACGAAATCCGGCTCCTGGAAAAACGGCTGGCGGCGGATCGGCCCACGGTGGGAATCTGCCTGGGGGCGCAGCTGATGGCCCGGGCGCTGGGGGCGAGGGTCTACCCCGGTCACGGCAAGGAGCTGGGATGGTCCCCCCTGATCCTCACCCCGGCGGGGGAGACCTCCCCGGCGCGCCATCTCGCCCCGGAGCGAACTTCCATGCTCCATTGGCATGGCGACACTTTCGATCTCCCCGACGGGGCGACCTTGCTGGCCTCCACGGGGCGCTATGCCCAGCAAATTTTTTCCTGGGGAAAAGGGGCGCTGGCCTTTCAATGCCATCCCGAGGCGCAAACCGCCCACCTGGAGCGGTGGTATATCGGCCACGCCTGCGAACTGGGCGGGGCGGGGATCGACATTCCGGCGCTGCGGGCGGAATCCCGCCGCCTGGGGCCGACATTGGAACTCCAAGGGCAAGCCTGCTTCGCCGAATGGTTGGCGGGGGTGTGACGCCGGGGGGGCGTCGGTTGATGTTTATTCTGGATTTGTACACGCAGAGCTTGAGAGAGCAAGGGACTCATCCCAAAAGATAAACCGT
>JADGAP010000020.1:7708-33550 GCA_015231965.1 Magnetococcales bacterium
TTTCCTGGATTCCCGCTTTCGCGGGGATGACGAGCGTAAAGTCTTCGGCGGAAAAAGTATAAAACTGATTTGGAATGACTCGATCAATCCCCCCCCGGTTGGGCTTGGCGAGGGCAGGGGACGCTCCACACCGGGCGGGAGGGGTCGTCCAGGCGCATGGCGTGAAGCTTGCCGCCATAAACGCAGCCTCCGTCCAATCCGACGGTGCGCTCGCCCAGGGTCAGACCGGCCATGGCCCAATGACCGTAGAGCAGATTTTCCCCTTCCTCCAGAGGGTTCAGACGGGTGAACCAGGGTTGGTAGGGGTTCTCCGGGCCGGGGAGGGCGTAGGGATTGACGCTGGGAGGGGAGGGCTCCCCGCCGGGCCAGAGCAGGCGGCCCTCCGACGAACAGAGCCGGATGCGGGTGAACACCGCCGCGTTGTAACGCAGCCGCTCCATCGGATCGGACGCGGGGGGCTCCTCCGCAGGAAGATCCCCGCCGCCTCGGAGCATCGCCGCAATGGGCTCGTTCTCTCCCCGGGAGAGGACGACGGCGAGCGCCTCGCTCCGCGCCTCCGCCTCCGCCAGACTCCAATGGGGATGGATGCCCCCATGGACCATCGACCAGTTCAAGGCCCGGTCCCGATGGAAAAACCGCAACCCCTTTAACCATGCATGAATTTCATCCAGATCAGGGGCGTCCAGCAGATATTTCATGTGCTGCTTGAAGATGGGGGAGGGGCTTCCCGCCAGGCCGCCCAGAGCCCGGGATTCATGATTGCCCAGAATCACCGTGGCGTCATCCCCCAACTCCCGCACGAAACGCAGCACCGCCAGCGAATCGGGACCGCGGTTGATCAAGTCCCCCACGAACCACAAACGGTCCCGCCCCGGTCGGAAAGCGATCCGCGCCAACAGTTCCAGCAGTTGGGCGTGGCATCCATGCACGTCGCCAATGGCGTAGATGGCCATCCGGCCAGTCTCCCTCGAATGGGCGTTCGCGTCCGTGGCGGGGAAAAGGCAGCAGGGCTTCAGGACCAGTTGGCGTAAGGGTTCTTGACCAGATTGGCGTTGAAATAGCGGGGATCGTGGGAGACCTCATCGCCCACCCAGGAGGGCAGGGCGGGGGTTTGACTGGCATCCTGCAATTCCACCTCGGCGATCACCAAACCCTGATTTTCGCCCATGAACTCATCCACTTCCCACAGCATGCCGGCGTGGGGAATCTTGTAGCGCACTTTTTCGATCAAGGGCCGCTCGCACAGGTCGTTGAGCAGCACCAGTGCGTCTTGCACCGGAATCGGATACTCGAACTCGGCCCGGCTCACCCCTTGGGTCGCCCCCTTGATGGTCAGCCACGCCTGCTCCCCGGCCACCCGCACCCGCACCACCCGCTCCTTGGTGGTGGAGAGAAACCCTTGCCGGAACATCTCGCCGTTTCCCAACTCTCGCCAGCCCTCGCCCTTCACCAAAAACTTGCGCTCGATCTCAGTCGCCATATTCTTCTTCCAGGACATTGTTTCGGAATGATTTTCCCCCTTCGTCGCGAAGGGGGCGTCCTTTGCTGGGACGCTTCCCCGGCGGTGGGGATCAGGGGAGCAGATCCGGCTCCCACTTTTCCACCCGACCGTGGGGTTGTTCGCCGCGCAGCAGACCGGCGAAGGCCTCCAGGGTTTTGCGGGCGTCCCCCACGGGAAAATAGAGGGCGTCCCAATTGTCGTTGCCTTCTCCGTCGTGGTTGGGGATCACCCAGTCGAAATGGCAGGCTTCCTTCATCTCGTTGTAGGCGCTGCCACACCGTTTCTCGATGTTTTCCAAGTCCTTGAACGACAGATAGGTCTTCTGCCGGGTGGTGCGGTGGAGCAGCTTGCGCCGTTGCACGTCGGCCACCAGGGCCGGAAGATCCGCCTTAAGGGCGGGATTTTTCAGCGCCAGAACCTCTTCCCGGCTCAAGGGGGAGAGGAAGACGGTCAAGGCGGGATACCGGTCAAACACCCCCGCCTGACGCAAAATGGCGGGAATGAAAGGGTTGCCCTCGAAGAAGGGGGTTCCCCCCTGGTCGAGAATGGCCTGGATCCGCCCCAACTCCAGGGCTTGCAGGTCCCCCCGCACGTCGGCCACCACGTAACCCGGATCCCCGCGAAACCGTTCGATCTCCGCCCGGGGGCGAAAATGATAGTCCACGCCGTCCACCTCGCCCGGGCGGGGGGCGCGGTCGTTGTAGAGAATGACCTGCTGAAAGCCGCTCACCAAATGAGGGTGAAAAATTTTCAGCGCCTTGACCAGTGGTCCCTTGCCAATGCACGACGGTCCCGACAGCACGACAAATCGTCCCATGGCTTTTCCCCTTATGGTTGGCGACGCCCTCGGGGCGGGCCGGAGGGGAATCACCGCCTCCGTCGCCCCGGGATGATCCCGTGAAACGCCCTTTTTCCCGACTTACGAGCTTCTTGCCCCCACGATCCGGATTACCCCCCGGAGCGCGGTCCGACGCGACGACGCGCGCCGGGGCTCTAAATGCCCAGTTCGCGCTTGAAAATCGCCTTGTGGATGTCTCCCAGGCTGACCATGCCCACCAGGCGATTGTCCGCGTCCACCACCGGCAGGCGGCGGAAGCCCCGCAGGGTCATGCGCGAGGCGGCCATGAGCAAGGGATCCTCGGGGTGAACGGTGATCACCTTGTGGGTCATCAACTCTTTCACGCTCTTGGAAAGCACCCGGGGGTAGCACTCTTCCATCCCCTCGAAGTCACGGCTGCGCACCGGATCGTTCAAATAGTCGGCGTAGCTGGGGAGCATGGCGTTGAGAATGTCTTTTTCCGAGACGAAACCGATCAACCGGTTCTCCTCGTCCACCACCGGCACCCCGTTGAACTTGGTGGTGCAGATAATGGCCGCCACGGTGCGAATCGGCTCATCCACCTTGGTGGTCCGAACATCTTTTACCATCACGTCTTGAACAAGCATGGTCTCTTTCCTTTCCTTTCCCTCGAGGTTGTCCGTTCCCCAGCGTGACGCGGAGACACTATAAAGAATCCCACCATTCAATGGCCAGACGCTTCATGTCTCCTTTCGATTTCCTTCTCCCCCGCTCAGGGGCGGGTCGTTTCTTACGTCCAGTCCATGTTGTTTTATCATCAAAATAACATCAAAATTCATGGTGTTTCTCCAGCCCCCTCGGGGTTCCCCTCCGTTGTAAGGATTCCTCCAGGGTTTCCAGGCCTTCGGCGGCCATTTCGCGAATGTCGGGATGGGAATCCCGCAACAGCGCGCGGAGGGGCTCCAGGGCCAGGGGGCTTTCGGTGAGGGAGAGATAGTGGCAGGCGTCGCCGCGAAGGCGCGGGTTGGGGTGGCGCAGTAGCGGCAGCAGGTCGGGGGCCAATCCCCAGGCCAAGCCGGATCCATGCAACTCTTCCAAGACCGCGCCGATTCCCAATCGGGTGTTGATCTCCACTCCCTCATCCCCCAAAAGAGTGGCGAAGGCGGATAAAAGTTCCGGCGTCTGTCGGATTTGCGCCTCCACCCGTTGGCGTCGTCCGGCGGCGAACAGGTGGTCGAAATAGACCGCCGTCGCCTTCACCGGGTCCGGCAGGGCGAGCTGCTCCAGCCAGAAACGCAGCTTGGACAAGGGGAGGTCCCCTTCGAGGATGAAGCGCTCCCCCAGGCGGAGCCAGGGGACGGAGAGGACCCCCAACGCCTCGGCGGCGGCGGGGTCGGCGGCGGCGTTGATCACCTCCAGGCGACGCAGCGCCCCCTCCTTGGTCAGCGTCATCAGCCCTTCCAGCACCCCGGCGCAGTGGGGGCATCCGGGGGCGACGAGCAACAGGGCGGTGGGTGGGGTCGATTCAGTCAAGGGATTGGGAACTCCACCTCGTGGTTCTGAGGGGGGAGGGGAGAGGCGGCATCGCATCACCACCCCCTCCTCGGGAGGATCCCCGGGATAATAATCCTTTCTTCGACCGATTTCCCGGAATCCCAGAGATTCATAGAGCGATTGGGCCGCGCGATTGGAACGCCGGACCTCCAGCAGCACGGATTCCGCGCCGCTCTCCCGGGCGTGATCGAGCCATTGTCGGGTCAGGAGTCGCGCCCACCCCTGACGGCGGTGCGCGGGTGCCACCCCCAGATTGAGCAGGTGCCACTCACCGACAAAGCGGCGGGCGGTGAGAAAGCCTTGGGGCGTCTGGGTTTCATCCAGCAGGGCCAGACCGAAGCCGCCGGGGTGAAGCTCCTCGGCGAACTGTTCCCGGGTCCAGGGGCGGGGATTGCACACCGCCTCCACCCGGACCACGCCGGTCAGCAGGGACTCATGAAGGGGAACGAGGCGCATGGCGGAGCATTCCAGAGGGCGAGGGCGAAACGAGGGGGGAGGGGCACCAAGGAAGCCAGCGTATTGTGAAAGCAAACGGGGCGGGGATCCAGGAGATGCGAAAACGCGGATTCCCCCGCGTTGGCGCGGGAGCCTAACAGTCTGTCGGATTATCCCTATCAATATGTTTCAACATATTGATAGGGCAATAAAACATTAAAATCATACATCAATAAATTAAAATTTATTGATGTATGATCAATGAGTTGCATGATGGGTGGAGTCTGAATCCGACAGGCTGCCAGGGAGGAGTGAAACGCTCGCGCGCCCCTCGAAATGGGGGGCGCGGAGAGATCAATGTTTCGCGTTGGCGTAGCGGGAGGAGATGTTGTTGAAAAGACTCAGGGTGATGGCGTGACCCAAGGCCCCCTGATTTTCCTCGGCATCCAACCCCATGCCGTCGGGACCGACGTAGGCCACCTTGCAGTGGAACGAAAGGGCACCTTGAGGATTGAGAGGCATGGAGAGAAAAATCCGGTCCCCCCGCGCCAGCCCCCGGGGGGGAGCCTCGATGTGGAGAAAAAGCCCGGAAGCGCTCACGTCCCGGGAGACGCAAGGCAGCCACGCCTCATTTTCGGCTTGAAGAAGGAACCGGGCGCGATGAAGGAAACGGGGGCGCTTGCGCTGGTCGACGGGGCGTCGATCCGGCGGAAGTTCCAGGGTTGGCTGTCGGGAATGCTCTTCCGCGAGTCCCATGATCGGCATCCTTGTCATGCTCTTGATCGGCCTCCGGGCGAATCGCCCATCTCTCCGCTATGGGAGAATGGATCTGCAACACTCGTGCCATGACCTGTTGAACGAATGATGGAGAAACGCCAGGATGATTGGCAGTCTTTTCAACGGAATCCCATCAAGAATCGCGAACTTTGGCGAAGTTCTCTTGCCAAAAGCGGGAGTGATTATGTGAAATTTTCCCGTTTCCGGGAAAATCCTGGGAGGGAGACCGAAGGGGACGGCGGAGCGAGACGGCGGCGCGCGCTTTGGGAAGCGACGAGGGGAGGAGGGGCCATGGGGGGGGAGGAGATTCCTCCTCCCCCCCCATCCGGTTGGATCCATGGTGGGACGCGGGGCGACTACTCCTTGGCCCCCGCCTTGAGCAGAAATTCGGCGGTGGCGTTGTGCATGTTGCTTCGGGCCGTCGCCAGGGCGGAATGGCCCAGTTTGTCCCTGGCGTTGACCAGGGCGCCCTTGGACAACAGCTTGGCCAAGGTGTCGGTGTGACCCGCAGCGGCGGCGAGCATCAAGGGGGTGGTTCCGGCGTTGTCCGGCTGTTCGATCGACGCCCCCCGTTCCAACAGCTGCTCCACGGTGTGGGTGCGTCCTTCCATGGCCGCGAGATGGAGGGCGGTGCGTCCTTCGTGATCCTGTTGGTTGACCTGGGCTCCCAACATGATCAGGCTGATCACCGCGTCGTCCCGCCCATGTTCGGCGGCGGCCATCAGGGCGGTGCGGCCCTTCTTGTCCTGGGCGTTGATGTCGGCCTTGCGCTTGCCCAGCATCCGGATGGATTCGGCGCGATCTTCCGCCGCCGCCCAGATCAACGCCGTTTGACCGTTTTCATCGGTCATGTTGACGTTGGCCCCGCGGTCCATCAGCAGCCGCATGGTGTCATGACGGCCTTCCCGGGCGGCCCACATCAAGGCGGTGGAGCCCTCCGCCTCCATGTTGATCTCCTCCTTGCTTTCGTCATGGCCGCTGGCACCATGTTCGTGTTCGGCGTGTTCTTCCTCGTGGGCTTTTTTCCGCAAATCCACGGGAACCCGTTTGTCGATCATCATCTCTACTGCCGCTGTGTTTCCGGCCTTGGCGGCGTTGATGAACCATTCGTCCCAGCTCATGGCGGGGGCGGAGGTCGGCCAAGCCAGCAGTACGGCGGGGGCGATCCAGACCAAAGGCGTCTTCATGGCGTCTGACCCGTGGGGTTTGATGTGGTGGGAAGGTTCGGTTCCGGCGCCAGGGGGTGAAAAACCCGGGCGATGTACTCGGTCACGTCATTGATTTGGTCCGCGCTCAGCACCCCGCCCCAGGCGGGCATGGAGGTTCCCGGAAGGCCCTCCCGGATCACCTGCTTGAGCCGACCGGGGGGCATCCCGCCCATGAATTCGGGTTGGGTGAGATCCCGGGGGTGGGGTTCGAGAAAACTTCCGATCCAGTTGCGTCCCGTGCCGTCGGCGGCGTGACAAAAGGCGCAGTTGGCTTGATAGAGCGCCTCGCCCCGCTGCTCCGAGGCGGTCAACCCCGCCATCTTGGGGGGGAGGTCGTGACGGGCGTAGGGGGTGGCGCCGGTGCGTCCGTCCACCGGAGGGGGGGGGGCGGCTGTTGATGGGAGTAAGCCCCCCGGGGAAAGGAGACGGGACGGGGCTCCCACACCGGCCCCTCTTCCTCCACCCGCCCCCGGTCGTGGCAGGTGACGCAACTCTCCATGTACAACGCCTTGCCTCGTTGCTGTTCCGGGGTCAGGCGGGCGTCGGGGGCGTCCAGGGGCAGTGCGCCGGTGGCAAAGGGATAGGCGGCGGCGTAACGCTCATGATTCTCCCAGCCATTGGCCGGGGTGTGATAGCGGGTGTTCTTCGCCTTGCGGCGCATGAACTCCTCCCGCACAAACCCCACCACCAGCCGGATCTCCTCCGCCGATAAAAGTTCGGAGAAGCCGACCATGGCGGTCTTTTCCCGACCTTGAGAAACGCTGCGGATCATCTCCCGCTCGTCACGCTCTTCGGGGGCGAGGGCGGTAAAATCCCGGGGCTTGGGGTGGAGATAGCTGGCCGCCAGGGTGCGGGCGTCGCCCGAATAGCCGTGGCAGAAGTAGCAACGAAAATTGTAGAGGGCGCGCCCCCGTTCGTGGTCGCTGAGGGGGATCCCGGGACCGCTGACGGGGCCGACGGGGGGCGCGGGCTCGGCGGCGGACGCGACGCCAACCCATCCCGCGACCAGCAGGACGGCGGTGCGGAGGCGTCCGCTCAACGGGCGATTCCACCCGCCGGAGCGACCGCCGGGGCTGGAGCGACCGCCGCCGGGGCCGTTGCCGGTTGCGCCGCCCCGGCGACCACGGGCGATGCGGGGGGTGGGGCGGCGAGGGGCGTTCCGGTCGGGGCGTCGGGATCGAGGCCCAGCTTGATCAAATCCTCCCGCACGCCGGGTTTGATGAAGGTTTGAAAGACGTATTCCGCCACGTTGGCGATCTCTTGGTTGGAGAGCACCTTGTTCCAGGCGGGCATCTCCGTCCCGCGCATGCCGGTGGCGATGACCTCGAAGAGGTGGGCGCGGTTAAATTTGTGCTGGGCCGCCGTGTGGAGAAAATTGCGCGGCTTGGGGTAGATGAAATCGGATCGGGGGCCCTTGCCGTCGCCCAGTTCGCCGTGGCAGACGGCGCAGTTTTTGTTGTAGAACTCCTTGCCCCAGCCGGCGTCCGCCTTCAGGCCGAAGGGGAGGGGCTTGGCCATGTCCGCCAGATTGTAGTGTTCGTGGACCACCGGGGCGGCGGGTGCCCCCTTGGCCGTCGGAGCGGCGGGTTTGTTCGGATCCGCCGGGGTGGGTTCCCCGCCGGGGAAAACGAAGGCGCCTCGCACATAATCCACCACCGCCTCGATCTCCTCCTTGGAGAGCCGATTGTTCCAGGCGGGCATGGCGGTTTCGGGGCGACCGTAGGTGACGGAAAAGATCATGCGCTCCCGGTTGAGTTCCTGCCGGGCTTTGTCGGTGGTGAAATTGCGCGGTGCCGGGTTGAGCCCGCTTTGCGCCCAGACGGCGGTGTTGCCCTTGTCGCCGTGGCAGACGGAACAGTTTTCGGCGAAGAGCTTGCGCCCCTTGCCGGCGTCCTTGTCCCGGCTGGAAAGCATGAGGGATTGCTGGATGTAATCCACCACCCCTTCCATCTCCTCGGGTTTGAGAACCCCTTCCCAGGAGGTCATGGCGGTGTTGGGCTTGCCCTTGCGCACCGCCTCGATCATTCCTTCCCGGGTGAATCGGACCAGCGCCTCGGGAAGGGTGAAATCGGTGGGAGGCGGCGTCATGCCCTGCATGGAGCGGGCTTTGCCGTCGGTGCCATGGCAGACCGCGCAATATTTTTGGTAGAGCGGGGCGAAGGCGCGGGCGGAACCCTCGCCGCTCCAGGCGGGGAGTGCGGCGGTGGCGAAGAGCAGGGCGGAGGAGAGGGCCAAAAGGGGTGACTTCATATTCTGAAATTCCGCAATCCGGGCTGAAAGGGCGTCCAAGGGGAATGGAACCCATGCAAGGCTTGTTCCGCATCCCGCATTCGCCGTTTGGCGGGGGGGGAATGGCACGGAGTTTGAATCCCAGCCGTTCTCGATGGATCTTCCCTTGCCATGGGGGCGGCGGGGATTAATCCTATCCTTGTCGTATCCAAAAGAACAGCCCCGGGAACACCTGGAGTACAGAAGGAGGGAGCAGCGGATGGCGCTCATCAATCGTCACGGTTGGTTGGGAACTTTGCTGGCGGGCGGCACGGCGCTCTTGCTGGCCGCGTGCGTGGCCTCGACGCCGGAACCCCAGGAGAAGAAAGCCCTGGTCTTTCCCGAGGCGCCGGATGACCCCCGCTTCATCTACGAACGCAGCTTTTACAGCAGTGCCGACGTGGAGGGAGGGAACGAGGACTCCTACGGAGTTCAGGCCTTTCTCACGGGGGAGGATGGCCGTTCCGGCACGGCCTTCGTCAAACCCTACGGGGTGGCGGCGCGCCAGGGGCGGGTCTATGTCAGCGACACCGCCAAGCGCACGGTCTTCCTGTTCGATCCGGCCCGAGGGGCTTTCAAGGAGATCGGCAAGGGCGACCAGGGAGTGTTGGCCAAGCCCATGGGGATGGATCTGGACCAGGCGGGCAACCTCTACGTCATGGACGTCACGGCCAAGCGGGTGATGGTCTATGACCCCGACGGCAATTTTCTGCGCGGGCTGGGCGGCAAGGAGCTGTTCGACAAGCCCAGCAGCGTGGCGGTGAATCCGGAGGGGAGCAAGGTCTATGTGGTGGACACCAGCAGCTCCACCGGCAAGCCGGAAAACCATCGCATCCGGGTGCTGGACGCCAAGGAGGGGCGGCTGCTCTTCGACATCGGGCGGCGGGGCGACAAGGAGGGCGAATTCAACCTGTTGCGGGACGCCGCCTTCGGGACCGATGGCCTGCTCTACGTCGTGGATGGCGGTAACTTCCGCGTCCAGGTGTTTGATCAGAATGGAAAGTTCGTCCGCAAGTTCGGTCAGGTGGGGCGGCAGTTGGGGCAGTTCGCCCGGCCCAAGGGGATCGGCATGGGGCCCGACGGCAATGCCTACATTTCGGACGCCTCCCACGCCAATTTCCAAATTTTCAACCCCACCGGCGACCTGCTGATGTTCGTGGGATCCCGAGGCAAGACCAATGAGCCCACCAGCTACCTCCTGCCCGCCATGATCACGCTGGACGAGGACGGGCGAATTTACATGGTGGATCAAGGCTATCGCAAGGTGGATGTCTACCGTCCCATCGCCCTCAAGGAGACCGATGGGGCGTTGGGCCAGGCCTTCGTGAAAATGCGTTCCGGTGAAGGCGGGGCTTCCGGCGACAAACCGTCCAAAGGCGAGAAAAAGACGGCTCCGGACAAGGCCAAGGGGGGAGATCATCACGATCACGCCCCCGCCGACGAGGATGACGACAAGGACGAATAACCCCGTTTCATGCGCGTTGCTCCATCAGGTCCGGGATCCAAAAAGATCCCGGACTTTTTTTCTGGGGAGGGCGAAGAGGCGCGCGACGGGGAAGGACAAGAGAGGGCCGAACAAGGGGAATGGAAGCGGATTCTTCCAAATTGTGGGAAGGGTGAGGGGAACTCTTCCCGGAAATGAGAACGGCGTAAGCCCCGTGGCCAGGCGTGGAGCGGGGTGGCCGGGCGGATTCATCGGACGGTATCCCATCGATGTTTTGCAATGGCATGTTTTTCAACATGAAATAATTTGAACGAAACGATTGGGAAGCCTCCGCGCAAAATTGGCATCGCGGATGCATTATAAGAAACAACGGCGGACGAAGGGGGGGAGGGAACTCCCCAAGGGATCGACCAACCGCCGCCAGGACACCCGGCGAATCGAATCGAACCAAACCTCACTTAGGGGGCAGGACCATGAAAACCACTTCCAAATACTCCCAATTCACTCTGGCGGCTGTGGCGGGTTTGGCCGTGGTCATGGGTATCGGGTTCGCCTCCGCCGGCATCAAGGGCAGCAAGCACGACCTGGGAAGCGGCGGAACCGCCCAAGCCACCACCGCCAACACCACCGAAGTGTGCGTCTTCTGCCACACCCCGCACGGATCCAACACCTCCGCGTCGGCCCCGTTGTGGAACAAAAAACTCCCCACCACCTCCTACACCCGCTACTCCTCCCTGGGCACCTCGACCCTGGACGGCGCGGAAACCACGGTGGGTTCGGTCTCGCTGGCCTGCCTCTCCTGCCATGACGGCACCCAGGCCATGGACGTGATGATCAACGCTCCGGGTTCCGGCGGTTACAACGCTTCCGGCGCCGAATTCGACGCCTCCGCCATCGGTGCCATGACCGGCGGTCCCATCCCGATGTTGGGCTCGGATCTCTCCAACGATCACCCGGTGAGCATTCAGTACGGCGGCGGCGGGTTGAACTCCTCCCAGGCCGACGGTGCCTACACCAACTCCACCTTCACCGACAAGGACTTCAACTCGGTCCGCAAAGCCACCATCAACAGCAATCCGGTCTGGTGGGTGGACACCAACAGCGACGGCACCCGGGACAAAGACGAGATGATGCTCTACACCCGCACCGTCAGCAGCGTCACCCAGCCCTACGTCGAGTGCGCCTCCTGCCACGATCCGCACAACGCCGGAACCGCCAGTGCTACCTCCGTGGCTTTCCTGCGCAAAAGCAATGCCAACAGCGCGGTTTGCCTGGCCTGCCACAATAAGTGACATGGGAGGTTCCCAGTCCTCCTGAAGTATCTTAAAGTGGGCCAGGCGGTAGTCTGGCCCACTTTCTTTTGTCTCGGTCGGGGGGAGGCGTGGCGAATATGATCGCGGTGCAATCGGCAGTGCAATCAAAGGGATGGCGGGTCGGATGGGCGCTGGCGGCGGGCTGTTTGGCGGCGTCGGCGGTGGCGATGGCCGAGGAGCCGACCAGCGGGGCGATTCCCGCGCCCTCCCCGGCAACGGCTGCACCCACGGCGGCGGAGGGCGAGGCCAAGCGCCCCTTTGCCACGCTCAACGGCGAAGCCATTCCTTGGGAGGAATTCAACTTCGCCCTGCAACAGGGGGTGCGGCAAAAATTTTACCACGGCAAGGTTCCGGAAGGCGAACTGGCCCGCTATCAGCGGGAGGTGGGGCGGAATGTGGTGGAACGGCGGCTGTTGACCAAGGAGGCGGAGCGTCGCGGCTTCAAGCCCAAGCAGGAGGAGATCGACGCCGTGGTGGCCAACACCGACAAACGGTTCGCGCAAAATCCGACCTGGCAACAAAATCGCGAAAAAATGCTGGCCCCCCTGATCGAGGATCTGCGTCGGCGCAGCTTGATCAGTCAGTTGGAAGCGGATGTGAAAAAACTCCCCGAGCCCACCGAGGAGGAGGTTCGTGGGTTTTACGACACCCACCCGGACAAGTTCACCGAACCCGAGGAGCAGAAAATTTCCATGATTCTGCTCAAGGTGGATCCGAGCGCGGGAGCCCCGGCTTGGCAGACGGCGCGGGAAGAGGGGGTGCGCCTCGTCGCCAAGCTGCGGGAGGGGGCGGATTTCGCGGAACTGGCCCGCATTCACTCCGGCGATCCCAAAAGCGCCGAAAAAGGTGGCCGCATGGGCTATCTGCACGAGGGCATGCTCTCCGAGGCCGCCGAGGAGGCCCTGAAAAAGTTGGCGGTGGGCAAAATCAGCGATCCGGTGATGGTTTTGGAAGGCATGGCCATCTTCCGCGTGGAGGATCGCAATCCCCCGGGCAAGGTCTCCTTTGTCGCCGTGCGCAAGCGCGCCACAGATCTGTTTATCCGGGATCGGGAGGGCAAAGCCTGGGACGCCGTAAAAAAACAGCTTTGGGACGCCGCATCGGTCCAAATCGACGAAACTTGGTATCTGCCCCTTCCCCCCGAGGAGGCGACCCCCGCCGCCAAAAATGGGAACGCCCCCGCCGCCAGAGGCCCGGTGGGCGCCGCCGCCGCTCCAAGACCGGGAGAAGCGGCGAGTCGATAAGGGCGGGTCGTCCCGGTGGGCCGCCGCCCTCCCAAGCGACGAGGTTGGGTAACGTTCTGCGGGCTATGGTTGTTGGCCATGGGCGGAGCGGTTCAGGTGGCGCATGGCAAGCCAAAAGGGGACAGTTTCCCCATTCAGCTCTCCCATTGGCGATTGACCGGTGAAATGAGCACCCAGTTCAGCCGGGTGATGCCGGACAATCGCAAGGCCATCACCACCATGATCAGCAGCAACCGATTCAATTTGGAGAAAAAAGCTCGGGGCATTTTATGGAAACCCACCATCGGCGTCTGGACCGGCGGCATGCAGGCGGGGTTCGTCACCACCACCCAACGGATGAAGGTGGAGACCAACAAGACCAGCGAAGAGAGCCTGACCCGCATGATCAACGGCGATTTGAACGTGGATTTGCTGCCCAAGAGCCGATATCCCTTGAAATGGCTCTTTTCCCGGGTGAACCAGGACTCCTCGGAGGGGGGGGACGGCGGGCGCGGGGCGATGCAGCAGCGGTTCGGTTTTCAGCAAGATTGGCAGAGCAAAAAACCGGGAAGCCGGGTCTCCTTTCGCGCCGACCGTAACGAATTTTTCAGTGGCAATCGCCCCTCCTTGGGCGTGGAACGGTTTCCCCGGTTGGATGCGTTGTCCTTTGATACCAAGGCGGTGCGGGATTCCTACACCCTCAACGCCAACACCGCCTTGGGGAACAGTCACCGTTTCAACCTGGCGGGAATTTACGGCATCAACACCGTCAGCGACGCCCAAAATCTCAATATCGGACGGGAGGCCACCCTGACCCTCAACCACGACCTAACGGGCAAGCAAAATTGGGGATTGGCCAACATGTTCAACATTGGCCACAATACCATGAGCATCCGCTCGGCGGTGGAGGGAACCCAGGGGACCGTGGACCAGCAGGGACTGGTCGGCACCAACACCACCGCCGCCGGAACCACGCCAACCGCCGCCGCTAAAACGGAACCCTATCAATATCAGCATTCGGTGTTCGACTGGCGTCAGCTTTCGTCCACCCTTTCCTGGCGGGGGGAAGAGGCCCCGGTGACGGTGGGCATGTCGGGGCGGATTTACGAAACCACCAACAAATCCGGGCAGTCCGGTGCCACGACCGGTCCCGCCACGGGATCCCAGAGCCAAACCATCAACCTCAACGCCTCGACCAATTATCAGTACTCCCCGGCGTTGCGTTTCGACCTGCGGATGGCGGGTAATCGCAACTCGACCCAGGACAGCGAGGGGCGGGAGCAGAAGAACATGAATGGTTCGGACGCCCTCAGCGCCCAGTACAATCCCCCCGCCATCAACATTGGAGGGCCGGAGGGGGTGATCTATTATTGGTCCGCCAACGGTGCCTCGGGCGTCGATTACGGCACGGGCCGCTCCATGGGTCGCAACGCCAGCCAGGGGTTGGCCCATAGTTTGAGCAAGCGATTGGATCTGAAAAACGGCAAAATGGCCCTGATCACCGTCAGCGAATCGGGCAACTCCGACCAGAAGGGGGGCAGCGCCCCCTTGATGGGGATCGTCCATTCCGCCACCCTGGGATTGGACCGCCAGTCGGACGACGGAGGGATGATTCACGCCGAGATTTCCGGCAGCGACAATCGGCGCTACGTGCGGGAACAATCGGAAAATCAAATGCTCAATTTCCAACTCTCCAACGCCGGCCCCTTCGGCCCGGGGGAGCTTTCCGGACACGCCACCTTGCAGTGGAACCGACGGGTGGTGCATTTGATCGAGGATGAACCCGTCCAGTCCATCAATGGAATTCTGGTCGGCGGGAGCAATACCACGGGGGGCGACAACACGACGTTGGGAGCGACCAACCCCTTCGCGCCGCCCCCGCCGGATCCCCGGCAATCCCAGACCACCCGCGCCTCCACCGTGACGTTGAGCTATCGGCAGCGGGATTTGTTCGATTTTTCCAACTTGAATTACCGCACCCAGGCGACCATGAACGCCAGCGGATTGATTCCGGTGAGCAAAAAAAATGAAACCGAAACCCGGGTGTGGTCGCATCATTTGAGTTACGGCGTGGGGCGAATGACCGCCCAAATGACGGTGGGGGTGACGGAAATCCGCACCCGAGAGCATGGCGGGCAGGTGGACGGCTACCTCTTGTTTGAGTTGAAGCGTTTCATCGAGAAGAACTTCTGATGGTACGGGGCGACAGGGAGACTGGAACGTGAGTGGACGCATGAAGAAACTTACCAAAAACCTGCTGATTTTGCTTCCGCTTACGGCGGGCCTGCTGTTCACGGCTCCTCCCGAGGCCGAGGCCGAATACGCGGACGTGGTCATCAACAACTACTCGGACGCCGCGGGCATGCGTCCAGCCATCTTTCCCCACTGGTTTCACCGCATTCGTTTCCGCTGCAAGGTGTGTCACGCCGATCTGGGCTTCAAATTTCAGGCGGGTGGCAATCAGATCAACATGTTGAAGATCATCGACGGGGAATATTGCGGCGGCTGCCACAACGGTGAGATCGCCTGGTCGGTGGAAAACTGCGACATGTGCCACTCCGGCAAACCCGGCACGCCCACCCAGGTGCATGGCAGCACCGTGCAAAAACTGGTGGATCCCAAAATGGTCGCCCCCGGCAAGTGACGAGGAAGGAGATGACGGTGAACAAGGGACGAATTTTCGCAGCCTTGGCGGCGATGGCGATTTTTTCCGGCGCTCTGGCGACCGTGATGTCTGAAAAGGGCGAGGCCCACGCCGCCCCGGCGACCAAGCAGGACGCGGCCCCGGCAGCGGCCCCGGCGGCGGTCAACACCTTCAACCGGCTGCTCAAGGGTGCCGGGGAACGCAATCTTCCCCCCACGGAGGACGGCATCCACGATCCCGCCAATCCGGGTACGGCGCTGCTCCAAACCCCTCGCGACGCCTTTTCCACCCTGAGCAAAAGCACCGGGGCCATGGGCAACGGCGTCAACTGGGTGGAAGCCTTGAAAAACAATCAGATCAACCCCCGCTACGACCGGTTGAATCCCGCCGAGGAAGCGGTGGTCTTCGACCTGGACATCGTGCGGGAAGTGAAGGGCTCCATGCCCAACGTGGTCTATCCCCACGACCGCCACACCATGTGGCTGGACTGCTCCAACTGCCACCCGGACATCTTCATCCCGCAAAAGGGGGCCAACCAGATCAGCATGGCCCAGATCGTCATGGGGGAGAAGTGCGGCGTCTGTCACGGCAAGGTGGCCTTCCCGGTGGGCGAGTGCCGTCGTTGCCATTCCCAAAACAAGGACGCTTCCGGCGCTCCCGCGGCCAAGGCGAAAAAATGACGCCGGGTTCGCGTCGGAGGCAACCCATCCAAGGAGAATGGACGTGACATTCGCAACACCGGTCACGGGAGTCGGGAGAGGGGGGGGCGCGCCCCCCCGGCGTTTGGTCTGGGGCCTGACGGCGTTGGGGCTGCTGGCGGCGGGTTCGGCCTGGAGCGGCGAAAGCGGCGGCCTCGAACAGAAGGCGGCGCTGCTGGATCGCATCCTCAAGGATTCGGACACCGCCCGCCGCAGCGAGGACAAAAAAGAGGCCCACGCCTTGTTGGAAAAGGCCCAGGGGTTGCGGGACCAGGCCCAGGTCGCCCGCAAGGCCGGTCAGGAGGCGGAGACCCGCAAACTGCTGGACGAGGCGCTCCAACTGGCGATGCAGGCTTCGCGCAAAACCGTCGATCCCTCCTCCCAGGTCTGGCGGGAAAAGGCCCGCTACGAGGATTTGACCACGGGCATCGCCTCGTTCAGCGACGCCTACCGGCGCAACCTGGAACGGGTGAAATCCGCCCAACCCGCCGCCGCTCCGGCCAACCCCCTGGATCTGGAGGCGGTGGCGGCGGAACTGGCCCAGGGGAAACAGTTGGCCCAGGCCGGACAGTTCGTCGAAGCCAACAAACGACTCGCCCCGGTGCATGACGCCCTGGTGGCGGGTTTGAAGGGAATGCTTCACGACAAGACCGTGGTGGTCAAGCTGGAGTTTGCCAGCCCCAAGGAGGAGTACGACTACGAAGTCAACCGCAACAACGGCTATCAAGCCTTGCTGCGCATGACCCTGGATCAGGGGGGCGTCAAGCCGGAGGCCAAGGAGACGGTGCAAAAAATGGTGATGGCGTCGGAACAAAGTCGTGGCGACGCGGAGCGTCAGGCGGCGGCAGGGGATCACGCCGTTGCGTTGAAGACCATGGAACAGGCCAACGCCCAGATGGTGAAGGCGCTGCAAATGGCCGGGGTCCAGATCTTTTGAACGTAAAATAACGAGGGGAGCGGCGGATGAAACCGGTTCTCAATGGGTTGGCGGTCCTGGCGACCGCCTTGACGATTTCGGGATGCAATCAAACCACCACGGCGGCGACCCAAACCCCCGCCACCGAGGCGGACAAACCCGTCAGCGCGGCGGTGAAGAGCGAAGCCAAGGCTCCGGCTCCGGTTACGGCGGCCAAGTCGGCGGCCACGGTCCCCGCCGCGCCGGGGGCGCAGGATTCCAAGTGGGGCAACTCTTCGGATCAGGTCAAGCTGCGGCTGGATCGGGCGACGACGCTGATTGAAAAATCCACCATGGCGCAAAAAGTGGCCTCCAGCGGCAACGCCGACGCCCTGGCCCTGCAACAACAGGCTCGCGCGTCCCGTCAGCAGGCGGAAGAGTCGCTGCGCAAGGGCAAGTACGAGGAGGCCAACACCCATCTGGGGGAGGCCTCCCGCATCATGTTCGAGGCGGCCAAGTTGGCCGACGGCGGCGAGGCGGTGCGGGAAAAGGTGCAGTCCGACTTTGACAAGCGTCTGGCCAGCATCAACGAGTTGATGAAGGCTCACGACCGCATCGCCGACGAAAAGGGGGCCGGTTCCCAAGGCCGTCAGACCAAGTCGGCGGTGGAAGCGGGGGTGGCCAAGGGCAAGCAACTGGCCGCTCAGGGGCAACTGAAAGAGGGCCGGGCGGAGTTGGACAAGGTCTATGTCACCGCCAAGTTGGCCATCGAAAAGATGCGTCGCGGCGAGCAGTTGGTGCGGTCCCTCAACTTCGCCTCGAAAGCCGATGAATATCATTACGAACTGGATCGCAACGACACCCACAAGATGTTGGTGAAAATGTTGGTGGGCAGCCAGGGGGAGGCGGTGGCCAAAACCGCCGAACCGTTGGTGGAAAAGTCGGATGCGATCCGCAAGCAGGCGGAAAGCCAAGCCGCTTCCGGTCAGCACGAGGAGGCGATCAAAACCCTGGAAGCGGCGACCCAGGAGTTGATCAAGGCCATTCGCGCGGCGGGCATCTACATCCCGAGCTAAGGCCGGAATCCGGCGCAACCCGCGGATCAGGCTTGAGTTCCCACGGATGAGAAGAAGGGGGGGAGGGTGGCGAGTCCCATGAAACGTTGCAAACGTTCCACGCCGGGATGGGCCCCTTGGGGCGCGGCGGCGCTGCTCTGGGCCGCCGCCCTCTCCCCTGTCGTCCCTGGTGCCGCCGAGGACTATCGATCCTGGCAAGCCCTCTCCGAGGATCGGCTGCACGACCCCGCCAACCCCAATCTCCACGAACTGCAACAACCCGCCGAGGCCCTCTCCGCCCTGCCCCAGGATGCGGTGGGCAACAAGGTGCGCTGGGTCCAGGCGTTGCGCGAGGGGCTGATTCAACCCCGGACCAACATTCTGCCGGAGACCAAAATTCAGATTCTGGACCTGGATTTGATCTACGGCAAAACCGGCGACCGCGGCTATGTGCGTTTTCCCCACCGCGCCCACTCCGAATGGCTGGACTGCGCCAACTGCCACGAGAAGATCTTCAAGCAAAAATTCGGGGCCACGCAGTTCAACATGAATGACATTTTGCAAGGGAAGTTTTGCGGCAAATGTCATGGGGCGGTGGCCTTTCCCCTCACCGAGTGCGACCGCTGCCACAGCGTCAAGCAGGAGGAGTTCAATGGCTCCCTGGGACCCCAAAAGGTCGCCCGCTGAGTCGGCCCGTTCGGCGCGGGGCGCGACCTCTTGCCCCTCGTCCGGGCTGCTGGCCCGTTTCCGGCGCGTGCGCCGCTGGATGCTGTTCGCCTTGCCGCCCCTGGCGTTCCTCGCCCCGATGGACGCTCCGGCGGAATACGCCGACGTGGTGATCAACAACAACTCCGAGCGGGAGGGGGTGCGACCGGTGATCTATCCCCACTGGTTCCACCGCATCCGCTTTCGCTGCAAGGTGTGCCACTCCGAACTGGGTTTCGAGATGAAGGCCGGCGGCAACAACATCACCATGCTCGGGTTGATGGATGGCAAACATTGCGGAATGTGCCACAATGGCGACGTGGCCTGGAGCCTGGAAAACTGCAATCGCTGCCATTCCGGTCTGCCCGGACTGAAAACCGGCATTCGCGGCGGGCACCAATCCACCGGACCGGGGGAGTATTGATTTTCTCGCCCTGCGGTGCCTCAAGAGCCTTTCAACGTGACAATCGGATGGCGGGGAATGACCACCATGGGCAGGCGAGAGGTCAGGCGACGCGGGGGCGGGCGGGCGCTGGCGCTGGCGGCGACGCTGCTCCTGGCGCTGCTCACCGGCTGCACCCCGCCCAAGTTCGTCTTTCTCTACGGCGTCGAGGAGATCCCCTCCTCGGAGCGGCCCCAGTGGCCGCCGCTGCCGGAGGTTCCCCGCTATCTCTACGCCGGGCAACTGACCGGGCGGGACAACTACCGCATGGTGGAGCAGACCGGCAGCCGGGCCGAGGATGTGATGCGCTGGGTGGTGGGGTTGGACCCCGAATCGGAGATCGGTAAGCGCATTGCCAAGGGGTTGCAGCGTCCCCAGTCGGGGCTGGTGGATAGCCGGGGGCGGATCATCGTCGCCGACAACTCCATCCCGGCGTTGCTGGTCTTCGATGAACTCCAGGGCAAGTTCGGGGTCTGGCTGAAGGCGGGGGAGGGCAAGAAGTTCTCTTCGCCGGTGGGGGTGGCCCATGGTCCCAAGGGGGAGGTGCTGGTGGCCGACTCCCAGTTGAAATGGGTGGTGCGGCTCAACCCCGAGGGGGAGCCGGTGGGAACCTTCGGCAAGGAGGTGCTGGCGCGCCCCACCGGCCTCGCCCGGGACGCCGAACGGGGGATCGTCTACGTCGCCGACAGCCAGGCCGACGATATCAAGGTGTTCGACGACCACGGAACGCTGTTGCGCACCATCGGCAAAATGGGGGAGGAGCCGGGGGAGTTCAACGCCCCCACCCATTTGACCTTCAAGGAGGGGCGGCTTTACGTCTCCGACACCCTCAACGCCCGGGTGCAGGTGTTCGACCGTCAAGACAAGCTGGTGCTGACCATCGGCCAGCGGGGGTTGAACATGGGCAATCTGGTCCGCCCCAAGGGGGTGGCGGTGGACGGCGAGGGGCACATTTACGTTGTCGAGTCGTTCCACGACTATTTGTTGGTCTACGACAGCGAGGGGCGCTTCTTGATGCCCATCGGCGGCACCGGTCAGGAGGTGGGGAGTTTTTTCCTGCCCAGCGGATTGTGGATCGATGAGCGGGAGCGGGTGTTCATTTCCGACATGTTCAACGGGCGCGTCACCATCCTGCAATTTTTGGGGGGCTCATGATGAAGGTCGGGCGGCGCGGCACGCTGGCGGTGTGGATGGTCTTGGCGGCGGGCATGGTTTGGCTGTTGTGGTCGCCTTCCGCCGGGGCGGGTCGCATTTCGGACATCCGCCGCACCAAGCATAATCTTTCCAGCATCAACTATACCGCCAATTACACCTACAATCGCACGGTGCGGGCGATCAACGAGGATCAACTCTGCGTCTTCTGCCACACCCCCCACGGGGCGACCAACGCCGTGGGCGCTCCGTTGTGGAATCGCAAGCTCTCCAACGCCACCTACACCACGTACAACTCCTCCTCGATCCAGGCCAGCGTCAGTGAACTGGCCCAGGGGCCCGGGGGCACCTCCAAGCTCTGTCTGTCGTGCCACGACGGCACGGTGGCCATCGGCGCGGTCAACGTCTTCGCCGGGCAGCAGAACGTCACCTTGAACATGACCGGAACCGACGCCGACGGGACCATGCCCGCCGGTCCCCACGGCAACACCACCGGCTTCACCCGGGATTTGGGGGTGGACCTTTCCAACGACCACCCCATCTCCTTCACCTATAATTCCACGGTGGCCCAGGCCGACGGCGAGCTGCGGGAGCCCCCCTACACCTCGGGCGCCGACCTGATCGTGGGCAACCGCACCGCCGGGGTCAGCCCCAAGCCGGTGCTGCCCCTGGACAACAGCCAGTTGCAATGCAGCACCTGTCACGATCCCCACATCCGGGATCCCCAGGAGGAGATCTCCAGCAACGTCAGCATCAAATTTTTGCGCCTCAACCGCTTTCAAAAAACGGAGCCCTCGGGCAGCAGTTTCAGTCCGAATAACGACATTCTCTGTCTGGCGTGCCACGACAAGGGCAAGACCGGCTGGGCCGAGTCGGCCCACGCCAACAGCACCGTGGCCAACGAGCAATACACCGCCAACGCCTCGACCTTGCGGGAGTTCCCCGCCAACATCAAGGTGTGGGAGGCCGCCTGCCTCAACTGCCACGACACCCACACCGTGGCCGGTTCCCGTCGGCTGTTGCGGGAAGGGACCGACAGCGGGACCAACCCCAAGCAGGGGGGCAACCCCGCCATCGAGGAGACCTGTTACCAGTGCCACTCCACGGGCAACGTCAGCACCAACATCCTGGCCCCCACCAACAACACCGTTCCCAACATCAAGACGGAGTTTGCCAAGGTCCGGCACATGCCCCTCAACACCACGGACCAGAATACCACCGGCAACGCCGAACCCCACGACATCCGGGATGCGGATTTCACGGAAAATCAAACCTCCCTGGGCAATAATTCCGGTTCCTCCGGGCTGGCCAACCGTCACGTGGAATGCACCGACTGCCACAATCCCCACCGGGTGATGCGCAATCAGGTGTTCAATGGTACGGGCAATGCCTCCAACGGCACGCACCTCCACGTCAACTCCACCATGCATACCAACATCGCCTCGGGGGTGCTGCGGGGAAGTTCGGGGGTGGAACCCGTCTATTCGAGCTATAATTTTACCGACAAACCGTCCAGCTACACCGTGAAAAAGGGGGATGGGGGGGCTTCCGCCAGTTCCGCCCGCTCCTCCGCCTGGGTGACGCGGGAGTATCAAATCTGCCTCAAGTGCCACTCGGACTACGGCTATTCCGACAACGGCACCTATCCCACCGGCAGCTATCGTCCCATGCTGGACAGTTATGGCGGCAGCACTCCCACCAATACGAACAATCTGACCCAGTACACCAATCAGGCGATGGAGTTCAACGCCAACGCCAACGACAACCTGACCGGCTCGGACCAAAAGGAGCCGGGGGGCAATCACCGCTCCTGGCATCCGGTGGTGTATCCCACGGGGCGGAATTTGAGCATCCGCAACTCGGGCAACAACTGGAACTCGCCCTGGAACGGCAGCAGCGGCGGTTTCATTGGCAATCTGACCATGTATTGCACCGACTGCCACGGCGACGGCACGGCTAACGGCACCACCAATCCCAACAATGGAACCCCTTGGGGGCCCCATGGTTCGGGCAACAACTTCATCTTGAAAGGAACGTTCACCCATAATACGGGCAGCAGCGACGGAGAGGGGGGGATCTGCTTCAAATGTCACAGTTATTCCCTGTACGCTACCCGGGGCGGCGGAAGCAGTGGCTTTGGCGGCAGCAAGGACGCCAACCTGCACAGCTATCACGCCGACAAGATCGGTTCCATGAAGTGTCCCTGGTGTCACGTGGCTGTTCCTCATGGATGGAAGAACAAGGCGCTGCTGGTCAACTTGAACCAAGTGGGGGCGGAAGCGGGATTGAGCAACAATACCCAGGTGCGCAACAGCTCCACCGCTCGCTATTACAAGGCCCCCTATTACTTGGGGGCGGTGAACAAGATCAAAAACTGGAAATCCAGCGGCTCCTGGTCGGACACCGATTGTGGATCCTCCGGCGCTCCGGGCAATAATGCTTCTGGTAGGAACTGGATGCGGGACAGCAGCGAAAACTGCAAGAGCGGACCATGACGTGACCTGGGAGACGGAACCGACGTGATCGCGCCGCAACGGTTGTGGAGCGGACTGGGGGCGCTGGAAACCACGGTGGCGGGATTGGCTTGGCTGGGGGGTGCCCTCGCGGCGGTGGCCCAGGGGTGGATCTTTCCCACGGCGGCGTTGCTTCCCCCCATGGGGCTGCTGGTCGTCAATCTGGCGGCGGCCATGGCGACCCGTCCGGGACTGCGGGGCTCCGTTCCGCTGCTGCTGTTCCATGCGGCGCTGCTTTTTTTCCTGCTCTTGCTGGGGGTGAGCCGCTTGACCTATTTCAAGGGCCAGGCGGAAGTCACCGAGGGTATTCCCTTCGATGGAACGGTGATCGGCTCGGAGTCGGGACCGTGGCATCGGAATCGCCTGGATCGCGTTGAGTTCGCCCAGCAGGGGTTCGAGATCGATTACGCCCTGGGGCTGCGGCGGGGCGAAATTCGCAACCGGGTGCGATGGCGCGACGAGTTCGGAGAGGCGCGGGAAGGGGGGATCGATGACGATCACCCCCTGGTGCTGGAGGGCTATCGTTTTTATCCTACCGCCAACAAGGGGTTCGCCGCCGTCCTGACGTGGACCCCGCGAGGAGGGGTGCCGACGGAAGGTTCGGTGCATCTCTCCTCCTATCCCAGCCACGCCGTTCCGTCCATCGATTGGACCCTCCCCGGCAGCGATATTCCCGCCCTGACCTTGTTGCGCATGGCGGATCCCCCCGCCGATCCAGAGCGCCCCTTCTCCTTCCGTCTGCCGGAAAAACACGAGCTGGTGCTGACCATCGGCGGCGAAACCCGGGCGTTGCGCCCCGGCGAGGTTTGGGATCGTCTGGAAGGGCGGTTGGAATATCAACGGCTGACCACCTGGATGGGCTATCTCATCCATTACGATCCGGCCAAGCCCTGGCTGATCGTCGCGGCGTTTTTCGCGGTGGGGTGTCTGGGATGGCATTTCGCCCGGCGTTTCGCCCGGCGGGACTGGACGGAGGACGTAACCTCCCCTCTCCCTCCGGGAGAGGGGTAGGGGGTGAGGGATCGTCGTCCCGTGGGCGGAGGGTTGGAGCGACATGGAATTTGAACACGGCTTGTTGGCCCTGGCCTCCCTGATTTACGGTGGGGCGGGGGGGGTGATTTTTGTCCAGGCGCGGCGGGGGACTCCCCCCGGATGGGCGGCGGCGGCGCTGGTGGGCGGGGGATGGATGATCCACACCCTCTCCCTGTGGTTGCGCTGGGGGCGGTTGGACCACGGCCCCTTTCTCAACCTGCACGAGCTGCTTTCCAGCAACGTCTGGAGTCTGGTGCTGATTTTGGGGATTCTCTTCTGGCGTCTTCCGACCGTGCGCCCCGCCGCCGCCGTCGCTGCGCCGATCGTGCTGGTGATGATCGCCTGGATGCTCCACGCGGATCCCCGGGACACCCATCTGCCCCCCACCTACGATACCCCCTGGCTCTATCTTCATGTGGGGTTCGGCAAGGTGTTCATGGGGTTGACCCTGGCGGCGGTGGGGGTGTCGGGGGTGGTGTTGGTTCGATGGTTCGCCTGGGGGCGGAGGAGGTTCGCCACCCTGCCCCGGGACGAGGCCCTGGACGAGCTGGCCTATCGCTGTCTGGCGGGGGCGTTGCTCTTCGACACCCTGATGCTCATCGCCGGGGCGGTGTGGGCCCAGGACGCCTGGGGCCGGTGGTGGAACTGGGATCCCCTGGAAGTCTGGACCCTCATGACCTGGCTGCTGCTGGCCCTGACCCTGCATCTGCGGCCCGCCTTCAACATTTCGCCTCCGGTTCACGCCATGTGGATTTTGCTGATCTTCACTTCGGCCTTTCTCACCTTTTTCGGCGTGCCGTTTTTTTCCACCCGGCCCCATCAGGGGGTGGTCTGACCCATGTCCCATCTTTTTGAACCCACCATCGTCGCGGAGGGACGCGGGCGCGGCGCGGCCCGGGCGTGGCTGCTGCTGGGGCTCGTCGCCTTCGCCTTGTCGTGCCTGTTCGCCCTGGCCCTGGTGGCGTTGCGCCTGCCGTGGCATCCCCCCTTGCCCCTGGGCGGGGTGATGTTTCGCACCGCCCTGGTGCTGCACGTCGCCTTGTCGGTGGGGGTGTGGTTCTTTTCCATGGGGGCCGCCGCCTGGAGTCTGGCCCTGGCGGGTCGTTGGCCTCCGCTCCAGTGGGTCGGCTTCGCCCTGGGGGCGGCGGGGGCGCTGTCCATGCTCCTCTCCCCCCTGGTGGAGGAGGCGGTCCCGCTGATGAACAACTACCTCCCGGTGTTGCGGGGCGGGGTCTTTCTGAGCGGGCTGGGGCTGTTCGGCGGGGGAACGGCCTTGGCGGCGCTGCTGCCATTGCTGGCCGGGCGTTCCGGACGTTGGCCCCCCGCCGACGGTGAGGAGAGCGCCCGCCTGGGGCTCACCGCCGCCGCCCTGGCGTATGGCGCGGCCCTGGGGTGCATCGCCTGGAGCGCCTCCGTCCTCCCCTGGGAAGGGTGGGACGCCCGCTGGTTCGAGCATCTGTTTTGGGCGGGGGGGCATCTGTTCCAGTTCGTCCACACCCTGTTTTTGTTGGCCGCCTGGCTGGTTCTGGCGGCGGCGGGAGGGGTGGCGTTGCGCCTGTCGCCCCGAGGGGCGGCGCTGATTTTCGCGGGAACCCTGGCCCCGCTGCTCCTCGCCCCCATGGGCTTCGACGTTTTCGAGGATTCCGGGAGATACCGGACGGTCTTCACCGAACTGATGCGCTTCGGCACCTGGCCCGCCTCCCTGCCCCTGGCCTGGATCCTGATGCGGGACGGTTGGCGCGCCCCGCGGGTCTCTTTGTTTTCAGAGGCGGGGGCAGCCCGGGCGACCCTCGCCCTCTCCATGGGGTTGTTCTACGGGGGATTGCTGCTGGGGGCGGGGATTCGCGGCGACAATCTCACCGTCACCGCCCATTATCACGCCACGGTGGGGGCGGTGACGCTGGCCTGGATGGGCTGGAGCTGGCGCCTCCTCTCCCGCTGGGGCGATGCGCCGCCCCCGGGGCGGAGGCGCTTTCTCCAACCCTGGATCTACGGCCTGGGCGGGCTGCTTCTGGCGGTGGGGCTGTTCTGGGCGGGCCTCCTGGATTCGCCGCGCAAGAGCGTCCACGGCCCCGGCGGCTTTCCCCTGCCCATGGGGCCGCTGCTGCTGGTGACGCTGGGCGGCGGGATGGCCCTGCTGGGGGGATTGCTCCACGCCGCCCTGGCCTTGCCCCTCGCGGCGGG
>JADGAP010000210.1 GCA_015231965.1 Magnetococcales bacterium
TTTTTCGGGGGGGGGGGGGGGGGGGGGGGCGGGGGGGGGGGGCGGGGGGGGGGGGGGGCGGATCTGCTGCTCTCCGACATGGCCCCCAACATGTCCGGCATCGCCGATCTGGATCGGCTCCGTTCCGCCCGCCTGACCGAGGGGGCGCTGTGGTTCGCCGTCGAGGTCTTGGCTCCGGGCGGGGCGGCGGTGATCAAGCTGTTCCAGGGGCCGGGGTTTCAAGAGACCCTCGCCCTGGCGCGAAAGGCCTTCACCCAGGTGAAGCTGATCAAGCCCGAGGCCAGCCGGGATCGCAGCGCCGAACAATATTTGCTGGGAATGGGCTTTCGTCCGGAGCGCGCCCGCGTCGCCCTGGACGAAATCGAGGCGAACGGTGGTTGAGGACTCAGGGGGATCGTGACGATGCTGCGCATCACCAAAATGGCGTTGACCTTCGATGACGTATTGCTGCTTCCCGCCCGCTCCGCCGTCTTGCCCCGGGACGTGGACCTCTCCACCCGGCTCACCCGGACCATCGACCTCAAGATTCCCCTCATCTCCGCCGCCATGGACACCGTCACCGAATCCCGGGCGGCCATCGCCATGGCCCAGATGGGGGGGATCGGCATCATCCACAAAAATATGAGTCCCGAAGAGCAGGCCGATCAGGTGCGAACGGTCAAGCGTTACGAATCGGGGATGGTGGTCAACCCCATCACCATTCGCCCCGACGCCACCTTGGAAGAGGCCATCCGTTTGATGCGGGAGCAGAACTTTTCCGGCATTCCGGTCACCGAGCGGGACGGTCGGCTGCGGGGCATCCTCACCAACCGGGACGTGCGCTTCGCCACCGATCCGAATCAACCCATCTCCCAGCTCATGACCCCCGAGCAGAAGCTGGTGACGGTGCGGGAAGGGGTGGGGTCGGAGGAGGCCAAGCGGCTGCTGCACCATCATCGCATCGAAAAACTCCTGGTGGTCAACGACCGTTTCCACTGCGTGGGGCTGATCACGGTCAAGGACATCACCAAGGCCAGCACCCATCCCGACGCCTGCAAGGACGCCCAGGGGCGGCTGCGGGCCGGGGCGGCGGTGGGCGTGGGTCCGGAGAGCCAAGGGCGCTCCGAGGCGCTCATCGCCGCCGGGGTCGACGTGCTGGTGGTGGATACCGCCCACGGTCACTCGGAAGGGGTGATCGAGATGGTGCGCTGGGTCAAACAACGCCATCCCGACTTGCAGGTGATCGCCGGCAACGTTGCCACCGCCGACGCCACCCGGGATTTGATCGCGGCGGGGGCGGACGCCATCAAGGTGGGCATCGGGCCCGGTTCCATCTGCACCACCCGCATCGTCGCCGGGGTGGGGGTGCCGCAGATCACCGCCATCGCCGATTGCGTCGCCGAGGCGGAATCGAGCGGCGTGCCGATCATCGCCGACGGCGGGATCAAATTTTCCGGCGACGTGGCCAAGGCCATCGCCGCCGGGGCCTCCAGCGTCATGATGGGCTCCATGTTCGCCGGAACCGACGAGGCCCCCGGCGAGGTCTTCATCTACCAGGGACGGAGCTACAAAACCTACCGGGGCATGGGCTCCCTGGGGGCGATGGCCAAGGGGTCGGCGGATCGCTATTTTCAGCAGGGGGCCAATCCCCTGAAGCTGGTGCCGGAAGGGGTGGAGGGCAAGGTGCCCTACAAGGGGCCGCTGGAGTTGTTGATCCATCAATTGGTGGGGGGGTTGCGGGCGTCCATGGGGTACACCGGATGCCGCGATATTCGGGAATTGCGGGAAAATACCAACTTTGTCCAGATCACCGGCGCCGGGTTGAAGGAGTCCCACGTCCACGACGTGACCGTCACCAAGGAGGCCCCCAACTACCGGTTGGAGCAATAATCCATGGCCGACGCCCTGCACGACGAAAAAATTCTCATTCTCGACTACGGTTCGCAGTACACCCAGTTGATCGCCCGCCGGGTGCGGGAGGCCCACGCCTACTGCGAAATCCACCCCTTCTCCATGACTCTGGAGGAGATTCGCGCCTTCGCTCCGCGAGGGATCATCCTCTCTGGCGGCCATCAATCGGTCTACGATGCGGGGGCGCCGTCGCTGGAGGAAGGTGTGTTGGAACTCGGAGTTCCGGTGCTGGGCATCTGCTACGGCATGCAGTTGCTGGCCCACACGCTGGGGGGGCGGGTGGACGCCGCCGCTCGTCGGGAGTACGGACCCGCCCGGGTGCGCCCGGTGGGGGAGAGCGGCCCGCTGCTGGATGAATTTTTCGCCGAGGGGGAGGCCGACGTCTGGATGAGCCACGGCGACCACGTCGCCCAGCCTCCCGCCGGATTTCACCTCGTCGCCGCCAGCGACAACGCCCCGGCGGCGGCCATGGCCGACGAATCCCGCCGTCTTTACGGGGTGCAGTTCCATCCCGAGGTCCACCACACCCCCCGGGGGACGTGGATCGTGGAGGCCTTCGTCCGGCGGATTTGCGGCCTGCAAGGACTCTGGACCCCCGGCCATTTCATCGACCACGTGGTGGAAGCGATTCGCCAGCAGGTGGGGCGCGAGCGGGTGATCCTGGGGCTCTCCGGCGGGGTGGATTCGTCGGTGGCGGCGGCCCTGATCCATCGCGCCATCGGCGACCAACTGACCTGCGTCTTCGTCGACAACGGCCTGCTGCGTCTGCATGAAGGCGACCAGGTCATGGCCACCTTCGCCCGCCACATGGGGGTGAACGTGGTGCGGGTGGACGCCGAATCCCGCTTTCTCGACAAACTCGCCGGAGTCGCCGATCCCGAGAAAAAGCGCAAGATCATTGGCCACGCCTTCATCGAAATTTTCGAGGAGGAGTCGGCCAAGGTGGAGGAGGCCCGCTGGTTGGCCCAGGGGACCATCTATCCCGACGTCATCGAATCCGCCGGGGCCAAGAGCAAGGTGGCGACGGCGATCAAATCCCACCACAACGTGGGCGGTTTGCCGGAACACATGAAGCTCAAGCTGCTGGAGCCGCTGCGGGAGTTGTTCAAGGACGAGGTGCGCCGGGTGGGGGAGGAGTTGGGGCTGCCCCATCGCATGGTCCACCGCCACCCCTTCCCCGGACCGGGGCTGGGGGTGCGCATCCTGGGGGAGGTCAAGAAGGCGTCCGCCGACGTGCTGCGCCAAGCCGACGCCATCTACCTCGACGAGCTGTGGGAAACCGGCCACTACGACAAAATTTCCCAGGCCTTCGCCGTCTTTTTGCCGGTCAAGAGCGTGGGGGTGATGGGCGACGGCCGCACCTACGAAAACGTCATCGCCCTGCGGGCGGTGGAGACCAAGGATTTCATGACCGCCTCCGCCTACCCCATGCCCCATGACCTGCTCTTCCGCATCGCCAATCGCATCGTCAACGAGGTCAAGGGGGTCAACCGGGTGGTCTACGACATCACCTCCAAACCCCCCGGCACCATTGAGTGGGAATGATTTCAAATGAGGCGTTTCGCCCCGCGACGCCAACCCCTTTTCGATAAAGGGATTGGATGGTTAATAAACCCAGTTTATCGATAAGCCGGTAACTTTTGTGTGGAGAATGGCTTGACAGCACGGGATGTCCATTGCAACATCCGGCAACCGGGGCTATTTTAAGGGTTCCTTATGAACGCCCCGGTCACCCCGACGCGGTAGAGGATTCCTCCCCCCCTCGTGAAGATTCTCCTGGCCACCCGCAATCGCAAGAAATTGGCGGAACTCCAACGAGTTACCGCCGGTTTGGATGTGCAGTGGCTGACCCTGGAACAGTTTCCCGACTGTCCCGAGGTGGAGGAGACGGGAAGCACTTTTCTCGAAAACGCCCGGCTCAAGGCCGAGGCGGTGAGTCTTCATGCCGGAGTGGCGGCCCTGGCCGATGATTCCGGGCTGGTGGTGGATGCCCTCGACGGTGCCCCCGGGGTCCGTTCCGCCCGTTACGCCGGTCCCGGTGCCACCGACGCCGACAACTGCGCCTTGCTGCTGAACCAACTCCAACCGACGCCGGAAGGGCGTCGCGCCGCTCGCTTCGTCTGCGTGCTGGCCCTGGTGGAGCCGGGGGGGGAGCCCCACTTTTTTGAAGGCCGGGTGGAAGGGCGCATCGCCTTCCATCCCGCGGGGGAGAACGGTTTCGGTTACGACCCCCTCTTTCTTCCCGAGGGGCATGATCGCGCCTTCGCCGAAATGACCCCCTCCGAAAAAGATTCCATGAGCCATCGCGGAAGGGCGTTGCGGATGCTGAAGGAGCATCTGCAAACCCGCGCCGTGTGACGCAGCGCCAAACAAGGTTCGTACATAAAATTTCCCGGAAGCGCGCAAGGAGAATCGACCCATGAGATTGGTACCCCCCCACGGCGGCGGTCAGTTGAATGAACTGCTCCTGACCGGAGCCGCCCACAAGGACGCCTCGGCCCTGGCCAAGACCCTCCCCCAAGTGCGCATGACCTCTCGCGAAACCTGCGACCTGATCATGCTGGGCATTGGTGCCTTCACCCCGCTGGAGGGCTTCATGGGTCACGCCGACTGGGAAGCGGTGTGCAAAACTTCCCATACCGCCAAGGGGCTCTTCTGGCCCATCCCCATCACCCTCTCCGCCGCCGAGGAGCAGGCCAACGGCATCATGATCGGTCAGCAGGTCGCCCTGGTGGACGACGAGAGCAACGAGATCATGGGCATCCTGAAGGTGACGGAAAAGTACGCCATCGACAAGGAGCTGGAGTGCAAGGCGGTCTTTCAGACCAACGATCCCGAGCATCCCGGTGTGCAAAAGGTGATGGAGCAGCCCCCGATCAATCTGGCGGGGCCGGTGCAGGTTCTCTCCGAAGGGGAGTTCCCCAAGAAATACAAGGGACTCTACATGCGTCCCAGCGAGACCCGGGCCATCTTCGAGCAGAAGAAGTGGCACAGGGTCGCGGCCTTCCAAACCCGCAACCCGATGCACCGCTCCCACGAATATCTGGCCAAAATCGCCGTGGAAATCCTCGACGGCGTGTTGATCCACCAGATCCTGGGCAAGTTGAAGCCCGGCGACATCCCCGCCGAGGTTCGCGCCGAGGCGATCAACGTGTTGACCGACAAGTATTTCCACAAGGACACGGTGATTCAGGCCGGTTATCCCATGGAGATGCGCTACGCCGGTCCCAAGGAGGCGCTGCTCCACGCCGTCTTCCGCCAGAACTACGGCTGCTCCCACCTCATCGTGGGCCGCGACCATGCCGGCGTGGGCGACTACTACGGCCCCTTCGACGCCCAGTACATCTTCGACCAGGTGCCGGAAAGCGAACTGCAAACCCGCCCCCTCAAGATCGACTGGACCTTCTTCTGCTACAAGTGCGAGGGTATGGCGTCGATGAAGACCTGCCCCCACGGCAAGGACGACCGGTTGCTGCTCTCCGGCACCAAACTGCGCAAGATGCTCTCCGACGGCGACGACGTGCCCAAGGAGTTCAGCCGTCCCGAAGTGCTGGAAATCTTGAAAAAATACTACGCCGGTCTGAAGGCCAGCGAAAAGGTGGAGGTCAAGCTGCACAAGGCCGCCACCGGGGGCTGATCCCCCCAAGCCGCGTTCCCAAGCCGGGCGGGTCAGTCCGGAAGCATTCCATAAGGTTGAACAACCTTGAAGTCCCAAGAGGAGGGTTGGTGTCATGCCGAGCTTTGTGATGAGCGAGAAGTGCGACGGGTGCAAGGGACAAGACAAGACCGCCTGCATGTACATTTGTCCCAACGACCTGATGAAGTTGGACAAGGAGCGGATGAAGGGTTTCAATCAAGAGCCGGAGCAGTGCTG
>JADGAP010000211.1 GCA_015231965.1 Magnetococcales bacterium
CCTCGGGATTGGCGGTGGTGATCTCGGAGGAAGCCGCCCTGGAAGGTCGCGCCGAGGGCATCCTCTCCCCCCCCTCCCTCGCCCCCGAGGCGGTGGGCGCGGTGCTGACCGGCTTGGCGCAAGATCGCGAACGCCTCCTGGCGCTGCGTCAGGCCGCCCGCCGCACGGCCCTGGAGTTCGACTGGGCCGTCACCGTCAAACGGTTTGAGGAGGCGATGGAGCAGGTTGAGCAACCTGTTGATCCAGGCACTCTCCCGGTGAAGGTCCGGTGACAAAAACACGCAAGTTCAATGACGGGGAGTGTTCTAGCCATTCCCAGTAACTATTCAGCCCCCCCATTTTTTGGAGAGAAATCCGGAATTAGGTGAGAATCTGGTCGCCTGCGGCGACGATTGGGCGCGCTGCGCCGAAGCAAAAAGCGCTTCGGCTTCTCTTGGGAACGCGCCTAAAAAACTGCAAAATCAAAAGCGAAAGTCAAAACCCCAGGGCTCTGCCCTGGACCCGCCAGGGGGATGATCCCCCTGGACCCGCAGTCGCAAAAGCGGGGGTGGTGAATAGTTACCACGCGCCTGGGAGGCTCCATCATCGCCATCGTCCGTGGGGAATGGGAATCTCCAGGGCTTGATCCAGCAGCCGTTGGAAACGTCGCCGGGGCAGGGCGCGACCGCCGAAACGTTGCATGTGAGCGGTCACTTGCTGGCAGTCCAGCAGCAGGAACCCCTCGTGCGCCAGCCGGGCCATCAGCGTCGCCAGGGCCGCCTTGGAAGCGTCGGGCTGACGGTAGAACATGGACTCCCCGAAAAAACAGCCCCCCAGGGCGACGCCGTACATCCCTCCCGCCAGCAGCGGCGCGCCGTCCGGACCCTCGCTCCACGCCTCCACCGAGTGGGCGTGGCCCAATTCGTGGAGCCCCTGGTAGGCCTCCTTCATCGAATCGGTGATCCAGGTTCCATGCCCCTCGCCCTCCCCATCGCCCCCCTCGCCACCCCGTGGGGTGACGGCGCACCCTTCCATCACCTGGGCGAAGGCGCAATCGAAGGTGAACACGAACCGCCCCTGACGCAACGTCTTGGCCAGGGAGCGGGGCAGATGGAACCACTCGGGGCGAATCACCAACCGGGGATCCAGACTCCACCACAGCAGCGGATCCCCCTCGCCGAACCAGGGAAAGATGCCCAGCGCATAGGCCGACAACAGCCGCGACGGCGACAAATCCCCCCCCACCGCCAACAACCCATTGGGCTCGGCCAGGGCGGGATCGGGAAAAAAGGGCTCCTCGGGCAGGCGATAAACGGGCATGATTTCGCGTCGTGAAGGATATAGCAGTTCCAATTGAGAATTGAACAATACCTATCCGCTCATTTCCCCCCAACTCGATTCCCCGTCATTCCCGCGAAAGCGGGAATCCAGGAAAGCCGATAGACGAATGGCTCCCTCCGAACAAACGGAAAGGGGGCTTGGTTCCTCGTGACGATCTCCACATTTCCCTCCTACGCCCCTGGATTCCCGCTTTCGCGGGAATGACGTTTCCGTGGGGGAAACGTTAGTTGGGTGCCACTGGCACCGCTTGGCGTCATGCGCAATTTTCAATTGGAAACACAACATCAAATAAAGTTCACATGCTCCGGCGGATTCATCATGTCCCACAGGAATTTGTTGATGTAATCCTGGCGACAACCGATGGCGCAATCCTTGTGAACATCCACCGACTTGCGAATATCCTCATGCACCGCCCAGTAGCGATCCCCCTTGACGATATCGTAATAGGACTCCTGGTGGAGATCCCCCATGAGAAAGCGTTTCTTGCCGTAAAACGGTCCGCAGGGATAGACCTCCCCATTGCCGGAAATTTGCGATAGAAACGGCGTACCGTAACAAACGTCGTACTTGCGGTAGCCATCCTTATAAAGGTAGGTCTCCCCGGCGGCGCCGATCTTGTTCCACTTCACCTGCACCACATACTCCTTGGTGGAAAGCTTCTCGGCGGCCTTCAGATCCTCGGTGGCGCGGGCGTATTCGCTGTAATCGATGCCCAACTCCTTGTACTCCGAGTCGGAACAGTGCTTGATCACCAGATAATCCACCCCCAACTCCGCCCCCAGTCGGGCCAGGGGCAGCGCCTGGTCGAAGTTTTCCGGAATCAGCACCATCTGCAACCCCAGGGTGCAGGGGTAGCCGTTCTCCCGACGAATCCGCACCAACTCCCGGATCTTCTCCATGAGCAGGGGAAAGTTGCTCCCCTTGGATTGATGCACTCGTTGGAAAGCCTCCGGCGTGGCGGCGGAAAGATTGAAGCGAATCCATACCATGTCCCTCAGAATATCGTGGGCGCGATCCATCTCCAACAGCAGGCCGTTGGTGGCCATGGAGGTATCCACCCCCACCTTGCGGGCCAGCACGGCGGCGTCGTAGACCGCCGGATTGAGGGTCGGTTCGCCGTCGCCGATGAAGCCGATGGAGCGCACCTCCAGCCGACCGCAATCCTCGATGAAACGCAGGAGCGCCTCCCGTTCGATCATCTTGCCCCGGGTCATGTTTTGCATCACGGCGTAGCAGTAGATGCAGGCGGTGTTGCAAAATTTGGTCAGCCCCATGTCGATATGCACCGGAGCGATGCGCTCCCCCCGCTGCCAGGCCATCACCCGATCCAGATGATAGTTCATCTTGTGGCCGTCGAAGCGGAACCGCTCCCGCTGGGTGCGGTAGGTGGGGCCGGTGAAGCGGTTGGGAATGCCCTCCTCGTCCTTGGCGTCGCTCTCCTGACGGATGAACCCCTGCTCCTGCTCGAAGGCGATGATCTCCAACCGCTGCTTGGACAGGGTGGGGGACTCCCCCGCCGCGACCACCGGAATGGACCCCAGCTTGCCCCGCTCCACAATGTGACCCCCGGAGCGCAGCTTGTGCCCCGGACGGGCGGCGAGGGGGGCGTCGTCGGGAATTTTGTCCTCCACCACGTGACCGTGGGGGGTGGCGTCGTCTTCAGCGGGAGAGGCGGGATCGCGGCTCATGGTGAGGGCCCCAGGAAATGGCGTCAGGTGGCGTGAGGGGAGGGAGCGGAGGGGGCCGATCACCCCCTCCCACTCGTTCCTTTCTTTATCCTGTTGGATTGAAACAGGACATAATCAGTTCCGATTAAAACGGTCCGACAAAGGCGGGATTGGGGGCGTCCAGGGGACCGGGACGCCGCAGTTTGGCCAGAATCTCCTCCACCGGCAGTTGGTCCGCCAACCCCAGCATGGCGATGACCCGTTGGGCCACGGCGTCGGCCTCTGGATAGTAGGATTCGGTCAAGGCGGGGGCGGTGGGGGCGGGATAGTCCGGCAGGGCGATGCGGATGGGGGCGCATTTCAGACTGGAAAAGGCCTCTTCCGCCACCCGGGCCACCACTTCCCCGGCCACGCCGCCGGTGAGCCAGCCGGTATCCAGCACCGCCAGCGCCCCGGTTTTGCGCACCGATTCGAGCAGTGTGGGAAAATCCATCGGGCGCACCGAGCGCATGTCGATCACCTCGGCGTCGACGCCATATTCCGCCAAAACCTCCGCCGCCTTGAGGGCTTCCAGGGCCATGTAGGAGAAGGCCGCCAGCGTCACCCGGGTTCCCGGGCGCATCACCCGCGCCCGATGCAGCGAAAGGCGGAAGGGCGCTTCCGCCACGAAGCCCTTGACCATGTGCAGCCAGCGATGTTCCAGGATCAGCACCGGGTCGGGGTCGTCGAGGGCGGCCAGGAGCAGGCCCTTGGCGTCGGCGGCGGTGACGGGCATCACCACTTTCAGTCCCGGCAGGTGGGCGAAGAGGGCCTGGGGGCTTTGGGCGTGTTGTGGACCCTGGCCCCAGCCCCGGCCGATGATGGTGCGAATCACCAGGGGAACCGTATTTTGTCCCTGGAACAAATGCCGCCATTTGCTCCCTTGGTTGACCAGTTGATCCATGGCGAGGAAGATGAAGTCCACTCGTTGATGGGTCATCAGGGGTTTCAGACCGGCGATGGCGGCGCCGATGCAGACGCCGGTGAGGCCGTTTTCCGAGAGGGGCATATCCAGCACCCGTTCTCCGCCGAACCGTTCCCGTAGTCCGCTGGTGGTGCCGAAGATCCCCTTGGGATCGGGAACACCCTCGCCGATGATGAACACCGTGGGATCTGCCGCCATGGCCTGGACCGTCGCTTCCCGCAGGGCGTCGGCCTGGGTGATGGCGCGATTCGAGGGGGGGGCGGGGGGATAGTCCCGTTCGGCGGCCCACACGTGTTGGGAGGCGGTGGCGGGGTCGGGTTCTGGGCTGGACAGGGCGAATTCAAAGGCGGCGGCGATTTCGGCGGCGGTCTCTTGTTCCAGGCGTTGGATCAGGGATTCCACGGCCTCGGGGTGGCGCTGGCCCAGGAGTTCCTGTCCCCGGATCAGGGGGCAGCGGGCTTGCCAGGAGGCCAGTTCCCCTTTGGGGCGATAGCCCAGGTGGTCGTCGTCGTTGGGGCCGCAGTGTTCCGGCCAGCGGTAGGTGGTGAATTCCAGAAAGCGGGGGCCGTTTCCTTCGCGGATGGCGTCGATGGCCTCTCCGGCCAGTTCCCATACTTGTTGGATATCGTTGCCTTCGCCCAGGGTTCCGGGGATGCCGTGGGCTTGGGCGATGCCGAGGATGGGGCGGTCGGGTTGGCGTTCGCACAGACGGGTGTAGACCGAGTAACCGTTGTTTTCGCAGACGAAGAGCAGGGGCAGGCGGCGCAGGGCGGCGAAGTTCATCACTTCGTGCAGTACGCCTTCCTCGAAGCAGCCGTCGCCGAAGAAGATGACGCTCACCCGGTTTTGTCGCAGATATTTCCAGGCGAAGGCGTGGCCGGCGGCGATGGGGACGGTTCCTCCGACGATGGGTGTGGCACCGAGGAATCCCGCCTTTTTATCGATGAGGTGCATGGAGCCGCCTCGTCCGCCGCAGCATCCGGTGGCTTTGCCGTAGAGTTCGGCGATGAGGGTGGGGAGGGAGCCGCCTTTCGCCAGGTAGTGGCCGTGGGCGCGGTGGTTGCTGAACACGCCGTCCTGGGGGGTCAGGTGGTCGCAGACGCCGCTGGCGACCGCTTCCTGGCCGATGCACAGGTGGGTGGGGCAGCGCATTTTTTGGTCGCGGTAGCGGGTGGCGATGGTTTCTTCTGCCCGGCGGATGCGGAGCATGGAGTGGTACAGATGGGGCAGGCGGGCGAAAAAGGTGCTCATGGAGTCACTTTTTGCATTTTCAAGTAAAAAGGTTTGAGGGGGTCAGGGGGAGAAGTTCCCTGTCTCCCCCTGGCTTTTTGCTTTTGCTTTTGCTTTTTGCTTTTGCTTTTCATGCGCGCTTTTAAAACAAGCCCATTGCGCTTTTTGCAATGGGCGCAGCGCGCCTCAGTTGCCGAAGGCAACCAGATTTTCACGAAACCCAACCCAAGCGGGTTTTCACCAAACTCGACCCAAGCGGGTTTTCGATAAACTCGACCCAAGCGGGTTTTCGATAAACTCCACCTAAGCGGGTTTTTCACTCCGAAACTAGACGAGAAGTCCCCCAAACCCCTGCGGGGGCTTTGCCCCCGACCCCACGATCCGGCAGGAACGCCGGATCGGACTCGCGAAGCGAGCCCGAAGGGTGAGGGCCAGGGATGGCCCGAATCATTGGGAAGGGGAAGATTCCCCTTCCCAAACCCTACCCCGGGTTGCCTTCGGCAACGGGGGCGCGCTGGCGCGAATGGCAAAAAGCGCCATTCGCTTGCTTTAAAAGCGCGCC
>JADGAP010000212.1 GCA_015231965.1 Magnetococcales bacterium
CACCCACCCCGCCGCCGCCCGCCGCAACGAGCGGTGGGAGGCGTCGTAGACCGGCAGGTCCACCGAAACATTCTGCAATCGGATCAAGGCCATGGCGCTCACAACCAATAGGCGATGCGGCGCCGGGAAGCGCCCAGCAAAAAAAACGCCCCCGCCCCGAGAACCACGGCGGCCCCCACCGCCACCCCAAGGGAGAGGGGCTCGGGCATCCGCCCCAGCATCGGGGCGCGAACCATCTCGATCACGTGGTGCAAGGGGTTGAGGGTGATCCAATATTTTCGCGCCATGGGCAGATCGGAAGGACTCCAGAGAATGGGGGTCATATAAAACAACAACTGCATCGCCACCGCGACCATCGGTCCCAGGTCGCGAAATCGCGCCCCCAGAATGGCGAAAATCAGGCCTCCGGAAAAAAGGGTGACGAAGGTCACGGGCAGCCCGACCAGCCAAAACAGCATCGCGGCGTTGAGTTCCCCCCCCAGGAGGACAAAAGCCGCCAGGGCGGCCAGGGCATTGTGGAAAAAGATGAAGAAGTTCAGCGTCGTCTGCCGCAGCACATGGACCGTCAGGGGCAGACGCAACGAGCGGATGAGGTGTTGGGAATGGACAAAAATGTGCGGCCCTTCCATCGCCGCCCCCGACACCAGCCCCCAGGTCGCCAACCCCGCCGCCAGATGGGGCAGGGAGTGGTGAATATCGTTTTCCAACAAGGCGCTGAACAACATCCCCAGCATCGTGAACGTGAGCGCCATGCTCAGGGTGATCCATAACGGACCGAGCAGGGTGCGCTTGTAGCGAATGCGGATATCCCGCACTGCCAGCCCCAGCCACAACGGCCACAACCGCACGCCCTGGACGTACTCCGACGCCGCCCCCCGGATCCATTCCCCGACGGAAGCAGCGGGCGCTTCGGACCCCGGCCCTTGCCCCGATCGAGGGGTGCGTTCCAATCCGTCGCTCATGCCCGGCAACTCCCCCGGAACGATCCCTCCCCCCGCCGCCTCCGCATCATTCCCGCCTCCGCCAGCGCAAATGCCAGGTCCGCCGCCCGGCGGACTCCCCCTTCGCCTGAAAATTGGTCCGGGTCCAATCCTCCGGCTCCGGGGCGAACCCTGCCGCCCCCATGGCGTTTTCAAACGCCCCGTGACCCTCCCCCAATGCCATCATCCAGGCGGCGTACTCCTCCCAATCAGTGGCCATCTCCAGCATCCCGCCCGGAACCATCCGCTCCGCCAGCAGATCCAGCAGCTCGACCTGGACCAGCCGTCGCTTGTGGTGCCGGGTTTTCGGCCAGGGATCGGGAAAATTGACAATCACCCGATCCAACCGCACCCCCGCCAGCCGGTCCCGCAACAGCAGAAAGGCGGGCTCCGTCGTCACCCGAACATTTTCCAGCCCCTCCGTCTCCAAACGCTTCAACAACCCCGCCACCCCTTCGAGAAACACCTCGGAAGCGATGATCCTGTCCCCGGGATGTTGTCGCGCCAATCCGGCGGTGAAGACTCCATTGCCAAAGCCGATCTCCAGCATCAACCGAGCCGTCGCCGGGTCCGCCCCCCACCCCCGCAGCAACGACTCCCGGTCGGCGATCACCTCCGGCAAGGCATAACGCGGCGCCAGCCGGGCCAGACGCTCCTGCCGCGCCGCATTGAGAAATCCCATTTTCCGCCCTCGGGGCTTGTAGCGCACCGCATCGGAGATCACCGGCGAGGAGCCGCCCGGCGGATCGGGCGCGAGCAAGGGAAGGTCGGGGGAGTCGTCAGGGGTCATGGGAAACTTCCACAGCGCGCCGTAGCCGCAACCAAATGGGTGTAGTACCGTGAAAATCGGGTCGCCTACGGCGACGATTGGGCGCGCTGCGCGAATGCCGAAAAGCGCATTCGCTTCTCTTGAAAGCGCGCCAAAAGATCAAAACAAATGCAAAATCAAAAACGAAAGTCAAAACCCCATGGCTCTGCCCTGACGATTCGCCAGGACTGGCGAATCGGACTCGCGCAGCGAGCCCGAAGGGTGAGGGCCATGGATGGCCCGAATCAAGCCGCCAGGGCAATGATTGTCCTGGACCCGCAGTCCCTTTACGAGAAATCTCCCGCGTCGCCGCCGCGCAGCGCCGGATCACCCCGCGCCCGAATTTTCCTCGGTCCGTTCCGCCGCTCCAAACCCCATCAACCCCGCCGCCACTCCCAGACCTCCCGCTCCATCCTCCAGCAAGCGCAGCCCGAGGGCCAACACCCCCCGTCCCCACCCCTCTTCCTCGGCGACAAACCGCGCGAAGGGATACGACATTCCTCCATGAGCTCCCAGCAACGCCAGCCCCAGACCCGCCATCGGGGGAAACCACCAGGCGGAGAACAACGCCCCCATCGCCGCCGCCAACAGCCCCATGGAAACCCCGCGCGGATCCGTCGCCTCGCGGAATTCCGACGTCTCCGGCCCCCTCTCCCGACGCCCCTCATGACGCAATCCCAGGCGCGTCACGTGGGCGGCGTTGCTCCCGTGATGCCACAGCAATCCGAATAAAGTAAATCGTTTATGATGAAATCCCAGCGCCTCGACGGCCCGCCACACCCCATGGCCCGCCCCCCGCAGCGCCCGCCCCAGCGCCCGATCCTCGCCAATGCGCACCCCGGCGGGAAACCCGCCCACCTCGTGAAACGCCGCCGCCTCGATCAGCACCATGGCCGTACATAAATGCTGCTCGTTTGGGGGACAGCTTATCTGATGCCAGCGCCACGCCGCATTTTTATAGCGGCTGCACACGTCGGCGAAGGGGCTGCGAAGATCATACCCTCCCATCACCGCCGCCGCCCCCCGCTCCCGCTGCGCCGCGATCAAATGGCCCACCGCCTCCGGGGCCAACACCAGATCCGAATCGACGAACAGCAGCCAATCTCCCCGGGCCGCCGCCGCCCCGGCGTTGCGCGCCGCCCCCGGGCCGCCGTTGCGCTCCAGACGAACGATGCGCACCCCCTCCGGAGCGGTCAGGGGGGGCTGCGAGGCGTCATCCGCCAGGATCGTTTCATAATCCGGGGGGGGGATCCCCGCCGCCTCCAGCGACCGCTCCGCCGCCTCCAGAACCCGGAAAAGCAACCCTTGGCCGCTGAACGCCGGGACGATGAGGGAAATCAGGGGAGGTGGGACGACGGTGGACTCCGACATGGTCAGAAATGACGGTGGGATGGATTCGGCCATGGCAGAGAATCTTCCCTCCGAGGAGTACGGGTGATGCAGAAACTTTCAACCCGAATGAATGGTATGGTCCGCCCCGTTCCCAAACGGCTTCAAAGACCTCAGGATGGAAGTATGAGCAACCATCAACGGGATACGGAGCGGACCATGGACAAGAATAGCGGAAGCCGGGATGTTCTGGTACTTGGAATCGACCTTGGGAAGAGTCTGCGGCATGCGTTTGGGGAGAATAGGTTGACGACAGTGACGGCGTGAACGGACGAGACCGTCATTCCCGAAAGCCTGAAATGGACAAAGGTCAGACAGACCGCAAGATTGTTGGGGTCGGGAATGCGCGGAGATCCATCAGGGTCCGAGAGCAAACAAACCTCTCACCAGGAGACCGGATCGATGGCTGCAACTCCACCGTCCCACGTCCCAATTTTTCCCCTACCAAGGGGGGCGGACCATGGATGTCCATTAGACGGATCGTAAGCGGTCGGCGCGCGGCGTCGTCGCCATTCAATCTCATCCCTCAAGGATAGCGGCGATCTTCTCCTTGGTAATCGGTTTTTTGATGAACCCCAGCCCCAGGGCCTCGGCCCGCTCTTGCATCCGCTGCTGCACGTTGGCGGTGACCAGATGAATGGACAGCAGGGGATGGTTGGCCATCAGCTTGACGGCCAGATCCACGCCGTTCATGCCGGGCATGTTGTAATCGATGAGGGCCAGATCCGGCAGGGCGTTGGCCGAGGCCAGCAGGGCGGCTTCGCCATCGGCGGCCTCCACCAGGGTCCACTCCGGAAAGGATTCGGCAAAGACCCTGCGCAGCATCATCCGCACCAGATTGCTGTCGTCCACCACCAAAACCGTTTTTTGCGCCATCATTCACGCTCCCCCACCAACGCCGCCCCCGCGAGCAAGGCCTTGCTTCGCCCCCGTCGCGGGCTGCCCCGGCCCCTCCCCCGGTGACTATCGCCCGGTTTGGGATGTTATCCGAAATGGCTCCCTCGCGCCACGCATGTCGAGCATTCCGTGGGCCTTGCGCGGCCAGGGCGGCGGGAAGAGGGCCAGGAGCGGCCCGGAGGCCCCCCCCATATAAAAAAGGGGGCTCGACCGAGCCCCCTCTCTTCCCGACCCCAAGCCCGGGGATTATCCCCAGGGCCAGTTTTTGTCCAGCAGAATGAAGACGAAGAGCCCGCCGAGATAGCGCATGGAACCCATGAAGTTTTTCCAGGCGATTTGGCGGTCGTCGGGTTGGCGCAGCATGGCGTGGTTGAGGCGGAGAAAATCCAACCCCACCAACATCGCCCCCACGCCGTAAATCGCCCCCAATTCGTGAAACACCCAGGGCAGCAGCGAAACCCCGACCATCAGCAGGGTGTTGCCCAGGATCACCCGGGCGGTTTTGGCCTCCCCCACCACCACGGGCAGCATGGGCACCCCGACGGAGCGGTACTCCTCCTTGAGGAAGATGGCCAGGCTCCAGAAGTGCGATGGGGTCCAGAGGAAGAGGACGACGGCCATGATCATGGGCAGGGTGTAGGTTTCAGGATGGACCGAGGAGGCCCCCGCCAGCACCGCGAAACTGCCCGCCAATCCCCCGATGACGATGTTGAGCCAAGTCCGGCGCTTGAGCCAGATGGTGTAGACCACGCCGTAGAAGAAGGTTCCCAGGGCCAGGTGGAAGGCTGCCACCGAGTTGAACTGCCACAGGGCCAAGCTCACCCCGGAAACGGTGAGCAGCAGCGCCAGCCACAGCACCCGGGCGGGATGTTGTCCCTCCCCTTCCATGGCCAAGGGCCGCTTGGAGGTGCGGGGCATCCGCCGATCGATGTCCCGATCCCAAAAATGGTTGACCACCGCCGACCCCGCCGAGCCGCACATCATGGCCAGGGCCAAGCCCAGGATGGC
Source organism: Magnetococcales bacterium (assembly GCA_015231965.1). Classification (GTDB taxonomy): domain Bacteria; phylum Pseudomonadota; class Magnetococcia; order Magnetococcales; family JADGAP01; genus JADGAP01. Next base: position 5,083 of record JADGAP010000212.1, read on the forward strand.
GGTGAGGCTGTAGCTTTCCGCCACCGCCATGTGGGAAACCACCGCCGTCAGGGCGATCATCACCCCGATCTTCGGTTTGCACAGCTCGACGTATTGATTCCAAGTCAGGGACATGGTCGGTTTCCGCATCTTACGGGGGGGCGGCGGGGATTCGCGTGATTTCACACAGTCGCAGCTTACGGGAAATCTCGCCAAATGAATGGACCTGGATCAATTTTTCGCGCTTTTACCCATGGCTTCCCGCTGTTTTTGCGCCTTCTGCTCCTGACGCAGTTGCGGATCGTATTGTTTAACAAAATTATTGGTGAGATAGGCGATGAGGACCAAGGCCAGGAGAAAAAACAACACCCCAGCCCGGTTGATCCGTTTGCGCTGTTCAGCGGAGAGGGGGGCTTGTTCCATGGCGGCCTCGCGATGCGTAAAAAGGGGGGGGCGGGGGAA
>JADGAP010000213.1 GCA_015231965.1 Magnetococcales bacterium
CCCCCGCCCCTGGATTCCCGCTTTCGCGGGAATGACGATGGTGTGTTTGAAAAAAATGGTTGCATCCCCTGACGCCGCTTGAGGCTAGGCACCATTTTTAATTGGAACATCTATATATCACGGAGCGGGGGCGAGGAGGGCCTCCATGGACTCCTTGGCCTTGAACTTGGACAGCCCGGCCCGGGCGGCGTCGGCGTCGGGATAGGATCCGAAACGAACCACCACCCAGGAGCGCCCCTTGTTGTCCCGCACCCGATAGACCTGGGGATCGTATCCCCGCTTTTTCAACTTGGCCTCCAACTCCCGGGCGTTGGCCTCATCGTTGAACGCCCCGGCTTGCAGGGTGTAGCCCGAGGGGGAGGCGCTGGCCGGAGAGGTTTTGGCCGTCGCCTTGGACGCCGTCTTGACGGGAGAGGCGGCGGGTTCGCCGACGGGGGTGGGATGGAGCGGAACGCTGGACTCCACCAGGGAGTCCGCCGGGGTGGCTTGGGTCGAGGGCGAGGCGGCCCGGGTCTCCGGGGTCTCCTCTGGAGCGGCGGCGGGGTGGGCGGCGGCCTTGGCGGGGGGCGTCGAAGCCCCCTTTTTGCCGGAATTCCCCAGGGCGGGACTCCTCTCCGGTGAGGTGGCGGGAAAGAGGGCGCGGTAGGGGTTGGGCGACGCGGGAACCGAGGGCGACGCCCCCGCCACGAACACCGCCTCGAATTGGGCGGGACTACCCGTCGCCTTCTGGGCGGCGGAGATCAAGCGGGGAACCAGGCGACGCACCGCCGGTTCCAGATCGCTCTCCCGCGCCACCGGCTGGGTGGCCATCCAGACCATGGCGGGTTGGGGGGGGTGATACAATTCCAGGGTGAGGAAGCCGTTGCGTCCCACCGTCACCGAACCGGTGACGACGAAGTCCACCCCTTGCGCCGCCAATCGCTTGGCCCCGTCGTCGGAATAGGGGGCGGGGAAGGCCTTGGCCTCCTCGGTGCGGGCGGGGGAGGGGGCGATCTCCACCTCGGCTTCCTGGGCCAGACTGTCCCGCAGCGCTGTCAGGGGGCGTTGGGGATCGGGCAATTTCTCCTCCCCAGCCAAGGGGTAGATCAACACCGAGACCTCCACCGCCTCGGCGGGCGTCGCCGAACGGCTGGAACCGGCCAGATTGGGCTGAATGCCCGCCAGTTGCGTCGCCAGACGGGGGGCGATGTTCATCCCGGCGCTGGACGAGGGAGGGGGTTCCTCCTCGGGATTTCGGGCGGGGACGGGTTCCACCGCCTTTTGCGCGGCGACGGGCGGCGGAATTTTGGCGAGGGTGGGGAGTTCCGGGGCCTTGGGCTCGACCACGAGGGGCTCCACGACCTTGGGTTCCACGACCTTGGGCTCCACCGGCGCTTGCGGCGCGACGGGTTGGAGGAGCGTCAATTCCGGCTGGGGCGCGGCGGCGGCTGGCGCGGCGGGCGTCCGAACCACCGTCGGGGCGGCGGCGCGCGGTCCCTCTCCCTCTCCCTCTCCCCCCGGATCCATCCCCGGCGTCGGGGGGGAGGTGGGCGCGGCGGACGCGGCGGCGAGGGGGGGCGACGGAGACGAAGGCGGGGGCGACGGGACGGCGGGCCGCGTTCCGGCGGACTCCCCTTGGGGGTTGGCGATCACGGGGGGGGGGGCGTTGCGCGGTGCCGCCTTGCCCAGGGGGGAGTGGCTCTTGCCCGGTGGCGGTTGGGGCGGCGGGGCACCCCGCTTGCCCATCTCGCGGATCGGCAGCAGGGAGTTTTCCCGGCCCTCGGCGGGTTTGGGCGGCGTGGTGGGGGATTGATTGGGCGAATCCCGCCACGGCTCGGGACCGGCGGTCCCGGGTTGCAGGGGGGCCTGCTGGGCGTTGCGCGACCGTCCCTCGACGAGGGGCGCGGCCTTGCCCTTGGCGGCGCTCCCGGCGGCGGCCCCCTTGCCTCCTCCGGCGGGGGATTTTTGCTCCTGGGCGGCGGTTCCGGCGGGGGTTGAGTCCTCCTTTTGCCCGGTTTCCGTGGTCAGGCATCCCGACAAGGCCGCCGCCAGCGTCAACATCGAGGCGACGCGGCCCCAACGCCCCCCGACGATGATCGAGCCCTTCCATGACATGGCGTTCATCACGTCTTTCCCTCCCCACTTCCTACAGTCCGGGCCGATCCTCCGTCGGATCGCCGTCAACGGACCATGAATGATGGGGGAATAGCAATTTTCGGGCCTTGAACACCCCGTCGGGCGGGCGTGCGGGGGGGCTTTTCCCTTCTTCCCCCTGCCCCGGCCCTTCCCCGGGATTGACAACGCCCCGCTTCTGCCGCAACGTTTTCCTCTGGTGTGGATCCAACTCCCCTGTTTCTCTTGATTCCGACGAGGTTCGCATGGCCAAACAACCCCTGGTGGGCGTTCTCATGGGCTCCGATTCCGATTGGGAGGTGATGCGCGTCGCCGTGGAGACCCTGCAAGAATTGGACATCCCCTGTGAGGCGCGGGTCTCTTCGGCCCATCGCACCCCCGCCCGCACCCACGAATACGCCGCCTCCGCCGAGGCCCGCGGGCTGCGGATGTTGATCGTTGGGGCGGGCGCGGCGGCCCATCTGGCGGGGGTGGTCGCCTCCCAGACGGTGCTGCCGGTGATCGGCGTGCCCCTCTCCGCCACCGATCTCAAAGGGATGGACGCCCTGCTGGCCACCGTCCAGATGCCTGGCGGGATTCCCGTGGCCACCATGGCCATCGGCACCGCCGGGGCCAAGAACGCCGCCCTCCTCGCCGCCCAAATCCTCGCCCTCGGCGATCCGGAACTTTCCGCCCGGCTCAAGGCCCAGCGCCGTGACATGGCCGCCGCCGTCGAACGCAAGGATGCGGAATTGCAACAAAAAATGGCCGGCTAATCGCCCGTTCCTCGCCGTTTCCCGTTCCGCCGCGTTCGTCGCGGCGTTTTTTTTAGTCCGCATGCCCCCGCGCCGCTTCGGCGGTGCCAAGGGAGGGGAGATTTTTTGTGAGAATTCATCCTGTCACGAGAATCGTGAAATGATTTATATAAAATTTATATTGAATAAAATTGAATCATTCTAAAATTAAAGCTGATCAAGAATATGTCTCCTGCTAAGGCTATGAATCCACATCATTTTAATGTTTGCGTGTTATTTTTATTTGCAAATAGATTTTGCTGGCGATATCATTTTGACAAGGTGAGAATGTTACACGTTTAAATATAAAATACCTTCGTTTCCTGCCCCGCGACCTTCTGGCGAGGCTTGGTCGTCCATCGGTGCTGTCCGCGTCATTCCCTTGTTGGCTTCGATTTTCCTCCCGTTATCCCGATGCTTGTCGCGATTCCTGGTTCGGTTCCTCGCCCTCCCGCTCCACGCGACCCAGGGGGAGGTTTCGTTCCGTGTTGGTTGATGCCTACTCCAAGAGGAGCCCCTGGCTCCCTTCACTTCAAACGGGAGAAACGTGATGAATCGTCCCATCCTGATCCTTGCCCTGACGACCCTGGCCATGTTGGGCGTCGCCGCCCCCCAGCCACTTTACGCTGGTGAGGCGCCGGCCGCCGACGGAACGCCGCTGGGGAATACGGTGGCAGCCACCGAGGAGGCCTACTCCAAGGGCGTGACCTTGCCCTCCTTCACCCTCAACGGCGTGGCGTTGAAGCAGGACCGGAGCAAGCCGATTCCCGACGATTTCAAAAACGTCGCGGCGCGCAAGTGCAAGCCGTTCTGCGTCCAACCGGCGACCATCGAAGGGGCGGTCACTTTCAAGATGGAGGATTTTCCCAAGGCGGCGGCGGAGATCAACGGGGGCAAAATTTTGATCGTGGACATGCGCACCCCCGACTGGTTTGAAAAAGGAACGCTGCCCGGGGCCCTCAATCTGCCCTACTCCGACCTCACCGCCGGCGAAACCAAGGCCAAGGTGAAGGTGAAGAAGTTGGAGGGCAAGGAGATCATCGCCTTCTGCAACGGCTGGTGGTGCGGCCAGAGCCCCACCGGCATCAAGGCGTTGAAAGATTTGGGCTACACCGGCAAGGTGCATTGGTTCCGCGGCGGCAACCAGGACTGGGTGGACGCCGGTCTCCCCCTGGTCAAACCCTGATCCGGTTCGCCACCCCTCTCGCCTCTCTCTCTGACAAGGTTTCGCCATGATGCACTCCTTCGGCAGGATGCCGTTCCGCATGCTCATTTTGTTGATGACGATCACCTCGTTCGCCGTGTTTTTGGTGGTGATCGCCTTGAACCAGGCGGCGCTGACCCGGGTGGAGGAGATGAACCGGGCGTTGCTGGAAGGGCCGATGGCGGTGCAGGATCAATGGCGGGTGACGGCGTTGCGGATCAATGGCGCCGAGGCGGCGCGCAAGCAGTTTCTCCTGGATCTGACCCCCGAGTCGGGCCTCCGGACTGCGGGGTTGATCCAGGAGACGCTGAAGGAGCTTCCATCCTCCCGCGAGGAGGGGGGACCGGGTCCGGTGGCCAAGGGACTGGAGAGCTATCGCCAAGCCTTTGACACGATGAGTTCCCTGGTGGCCTCCAACCATGCCATCCACGATCGTCTGGGCCACCAGCGGGAGTCCGTGGAGACCCAGGTTTACGAAATGGAAAACCGCGCCATGGAGACCATTCTCGGAGAGCTTCTGGTAGCCCAGATGAGCTACTTCGCCGAGAAGAAGGCGGAACGGGCCAAGTCGGTGGAGGTGCTGCTGGACCGTTTCGCCCGGGACATGGCGGGGCTGAAGGGCGAGGCGGCGTTGGTCAAGGAGTTGAGCGCCTACCGGGCGCTGTTTGTCGACATCGCCGCCAACGACAAGGCGGTGGCGGAACAGTCGGCGGTGATGGAGCAGCGGGCCGAGGAGATGCGCAAGGCGGTGAAGGATCAACTGAACGCCGCGCAAGACGCCGCCCAGCAGGCGGTGGAGATTTCCCGCCAGGAGACGGCGACGGCCCACCAGCGGGCGATGTTTTGGACGGCCTTCGGCGTGGCCCTGGCGGTGATCATTTCCGTGTTGTTCGAGCGGGCGATGAAGAAGCAGTTGGGGTGCGATCCGGCGCTGTTGGCCAAAATCGCCCGCCGGGTGGCGATGGGGGATCTGACCCGGGACGCCACCCAGGAGGAGAAGGGGGAGTGCGGCGTTTACAGCGATTTGCGGGGCATGTCCAGCAAGCTGATGGAAATTGTGGGGGAGATTCAGCAAAGCGCCGACATCGTGGGGTCCGGCAGTCGGGAGTTGTCCGCCACCAGCCACACCCTCTCGGAGGGGGCAATGACCCAGGCGGGTTCGATTCAGCAAACCTCGGCCTCCATGACCCTGATGAATGAAAAGATCCAGCGCAACACCGAAACCGCTCAGCAGACCGAGCGCATCGCCTTCGAGGCGGCGCAAAACGCCTCGTCCAGCGAATCCACGGTGATGCGGGCCATGGGGGCGATGAAGGAGATCGCCGGGCGGATCTCCATCATCGAGGAGATCGCCCGTCAGACCAATCTGCTGGCCCTCAACGCCGCCATCGAGG
>JADGAP010000214.1 GCA_015231965.1 Magnetococcales bacterium
CGCCGAGGCCAAGCCCGCCGCGCCGCCGGAGGGCCCGGCGTCCCACGCCCAGGCGTCGGAGGAGGCCCCATACGCGGTGCAAATCGCCGCCTATTTGAGCGCAAAGGGGGCGCAACAGGTGGTCAGCCGGTTCCGCGCCCTGGGGTACGACCCCTACATGGTGGAGATTCACGACAGGAAGGATCGCCTCTGGCACTCCATCCGCGTCGGTCGATATCGGGATCCCGAGGATGCCCGGGCCGCCAGCCAATCCATCAACAAGCGGGAAAAGGTGGAATCCTACGTGGTGGTGGGCGACAGCTTCGACACCCTCAAGGATCCCCCCGCGCCCCATGACGCCGCCGCGGCCAAGGCCCCCCGTCCGCCCAGGGGGGACGATCTTCAACGGTTGCCCGACGAACGCCTCGCGCCCCCGGAGAGACCGGCGGCGGAAGCCCTCGCCCCCACGCCGCCGCCGCCTCCCGTCAAGATCGCGACTCAGGCGGTGGGCAAGGGTTCGGCCCCCGCCGGGGGGGGCGTCAAATCCTCGTCGGTGCGCCGCGACCCCGTCGACCGCTCCCTGCAACGCATGAAGGAGGCCACGCTCAGCCTCGATGTGGGAGATCTGCCCCGGGCCGAGGAGGCGTTGCGGGAGGTGGTGATCCTCAAGCCCAACGATTGGCAGGCGCGCCGCCTGCTGGCCCACGTGATGCTGGAAACCGGGCGGGAATCCGCCGCCGTGACGGTGCTGGAAGGGGCCTTCGACGGCGCGGTGGACGCCAACCGCATGGCCCTGGAGGACTCCAAGGCCGCCGCCATGCTGGCCGGGCTCTACCAACGGAGCAAGGAACACTGGAAAGCGGTGGATCTCTACGAGGCCCTGGTGCGGCGCAATACCGAGCAGGGGGTCTGGTGGATGGGCCTGGGCATGTCCCTGGAGGCGGTCGGACAGCGCATGGAGGCCCTTCAAGCCTATCAAAAGGCCATGGAAAGCCACCAGATTTCCAGTGAACTGCGGGGCTTCATCAAAAAACGGATCCAGGGGCTTTCGGGATGAATGCCGCCCCGGGGACGCCCGGCCCTCCCCCGGGGGGGGGGCGGCATGGCCCAGCCGCGACGGAAAAAAATGCGGCTGGGCGATCTGCTGGTCGCCAACAACCTCATCACCCCCGAGCAGCTGCAGCAGGCCCTCGTCCATCAGGAAAAGACCGGGCAAAAGCTGGGCGAGGGGCTGATCACCCTGGGCGTACTCACCGAGGACGGGCTGCAGTCGTTTCTCGCCCAGCAGCGCAAAAAACTGCGCATCGGCGATCAGTTGGTGGCCGAAGGGTTGATCACCCAGGATCAACTGATGACCGCCCTGGGGGAGCAGAAAAAAAGCGGCCGCAAGCTCGGTCAGACCATCGTTCAGTTGGGCATCCTGTCGGAGAAGGATTTTCTCACTTTCCTCTCCGAACAGTTGGACCTCCCCTACGTCGATCTGAAAAACTTTCAGCTTCGCCCCGACGTCGTGCAGATTCTCCCCGAGGGCAGCGCCCGCCGCTTCCGCGCCATCGTGCTGGCGCAAAACGCCGAGGGATTGATGGTGGGCATGGCGGATCCCACCGACGTTTTTGTCTTCGACGAACTGACCCGGCTGCTCAAGAGCCCGCCCCGCATCGCCCTGGTCAGCGAGGCGGACCTGCTCCAGGTGCTGGACCGGGTCTATCGCCGCACCGAGCAGATGAAGCAGCACGTGGAGGCCCTGGAAGAGGAGGTCTCCCGCAACAAGTTCGATCTCAACGAGATCATTCAGTCGGAAATGGCGGTGGATGCGCCGGTGGTGCGCATTCTCCAGTCGATTTTCGAGGATGCGGTGAAAACCCGGGCCTCGGACATCCACATCGAGCCCGATGAACACGTGATGCGCATCCGCCTGCGGGTGGACGGGGTGCTGCAAGAGCAGATCGTCAAGGAAAAGCACATCGCCCCGGCGTTGGTCTCCAAGCTCAAGCTGTTGGCCGGGTTGGAAATCGCCGAAAAGCGGCTGCCCCAGGATGGGCGGTTCAACATCAAGGTGATGGACAAAAGCATCGACGTGCGCATCTCCACCCTGCCCATTCAGAATGGCGAATCGGTGGTGATGCGCTTGCTGGATCAATCGGGGGGCAATTTGCGTCTGGCCCAGGTGGGCATCGATCCGGAAATTTTGGCCCGCTTTCGCAGCCATATCACCCGGCCCCACGGTCTGGTGCTGGTCACCGGACCCACCGGCAGCGGTAAAACCACGACGTTGTACGGGGCGTTGAACGAACTCAACGAACCGGGCAAGAAGATCATCACCGTCGAGGATCCGGTGGAATACCGCCTGGAGCGGATCAACCAGGTGCAGGTGCGGACCAAGATCGGCCTGACCTTCGCCCTGGCCCTGCGCACCATGTTGCGCCAAGACCCGGATGTCATCCTGGTGGGCGAAATGCGGGATCAGGAGACCTCCGAAATCGCAGTCCGCGCCGCCCTTACCGGCCACCTCGTCCTCTCCACCCTGCACACCAACGACGCCGTCTCCACCTGCATCCGGTTGGTGGAGATGGGCGTGGACGGCTTTGCCGTCTCCTCGGCGTTGCGCTGCATTCTCGCCCAGCGGCTGGCCCGGCGCATCTGCCGCAGTTGCGTCGAGGTCTATCAACCAATAGACGACGAGTTGATCTTTTTGCGCGGCATGATCGGTCCGGTGGCGGAAAAGGTCAAACTCTCCCGCGGACGCGGCTGCCACAACTGCAACAACACCGGCTACATGGGCCGTATCGCCGTGGCCGAACTGCTGGAAATGAACAAAGACCTCGCCGACGCCCTGCGCCGCAACGACGCCGCCGAATTCGTCAACCGCGCCATGAAACTGCCCGGCTATCGCCCCCTCAACCTGGCCTGCCTCACCATGGCCGGCAAGGGCATCACCACCCTCTCCGAAGTCATGCGCCTCTCGGCGGACGTCGAACAGACCGGCCCCCAAGCCCTCGCCCAAGCCCGAGCCAAATCCGCCTGAGCCCAATCCGCCTGAGCCTCAACGCGGCTGGGATGGCTCCGGACTCGCACCACCGCCAGGAGAGGACAGGGCTCCTTATCCCCATCTTGATTCATGAAGTTCTGCTTTGAGGGTGCCGGAATTACGCCAGGACGGCGTTGCGCTTGATCGTCGATCCTCCTCTGCCTTGCGGGCGACAAGCGCGGTATCCGGTCGTCGCCCTTCGCGCACCTTGTCCTAACGCGCCCTGAACGCTTTCGCGACGAAATCCATCCATAAGACGGGTTTATTTTTTGCCTCCCAGCCAGGTCCGCCAGGATTGCCCTTCAATCCGCAAATCCTGAACCACCGCCTGCCCCTTGCCCTGAAACGACACCACCAACGCCCCTTGGTGATTCCGAACGGCCTGATCCAACGCCGGGGCATGTTCCTCCGGAATGTAAAACCGCTCGATGCCGGCGGTGAACCGGCCGTTTTCGCACCACCCGACCATGGGCAGGGCGCAGGATTTTCCCTCGTAGGGCTGGGCGAAGAAGGGCGGCGCGGGGCAATAGTGCAGCGCCTCCCCCTCGGGAAGGGCGCGTCCGGAGGCTCCGGAACAGGGGTCGGGGGCGTCGTACTTCACCCGATAGACGAGATAATGGCCGGACAACAGATCCCGGGGATCAAACCCCTCGATGGGCGGATCAAGGTGGGACCGTGGTGTCGCTGCTGCCAGGCGGCGTGGATCACCACCGACAGCAGGAAGAGCCCGGGCAGGGCCAGGGAAAGGGGAGTTCGCCACCGGATCAGGAACGCCTTGATGCTCATGCCGCCTCCTCCCAGCGCCGGATCCAGTTCCACAGCCGCGTCTGATGACGCCGCCAAAGCGCAATCGACCATAATATCAAACCGCCGGAAACCAGCAATCCCAATCCGGTGGCGGCCAGTCCGCCCACCGCCTGGAAGTAGATCATCAACAGTCGGATGCCCGCCATCATCATCAAGGCGTTGAACAGGGGGCGGTTTTCCGCCAATCCGGCCTGCACCCCGCCCAACAGCAGGATCATCAGGGAAAAGGGGGCGCCCAGCAGGTCGAAATGAACTCCGGCGAGGATGAGGGAGGCCAATCCGGCCCATCCCGCCAGCATGGCCAGGGTCAGGCGGCGGCCCGGGGCGGTGAATTCGGGATGGAGCAGCGTCGTCCCTCCCGCCGCGATCATCGATCCGAGAAAGAGCCCCAGCGCCGCCTGACTGGGAAAGCGTTGGGAAAACATGGCCCAGGAGGTCCAGTGGTCCCCCACCGCCAGATCCGCCGCGAAGAGAACCGGAACCCCGCTGACGGCCATCCAGAGGAAAAAAGCGTCGCGAAAGGCGCGGGCCCGGGGGAGCCGCTGCAATCCCGCCGCCGCCACGCCGCAGAGCAGCGGCACGGAGAGCATCATCAACAACAACTCCCGCTCCTGGCTGAAAAATCCCAGATTTTCCACGATCCACGCCAGGGAGGCGGTGAGTAGGGTTCCGGTCCAGAAGAAGGGAATGAAGCCCCGGCGGGAGAGGGTGGCGGCGGGGAAGGTCAGCCCCGACCAGAGCAGCAGCGCCTCCCGCCAGGTTCCGCCGCTGTGGTAGATCTGGCCGATGAGCCCGATCATCCCCATCACCCCGAAAAGAAAGAGGGAGAGCAGCGCCTCCCGCCATAGCGAGGCGGGGTGTCGATCCTGACGCTGGAACCCCCACCCAAGCCCCGCCAGCAGCAGGAATCCCCCCGCCAGTTTGGCCTCGTCGGAGAGGTCGGCCCAGTGGGAGGCCACCAGGGAGATCAGCCCCATCCCCATGGTCGAGGTTCCCAGGGCGATGAATCCTTGCAGCAGCCAGCCACCGCCGGGTTTGCCCCGCTCGTGGGCGAGAATGGCTGCCGCCTGAACGTCACTCAGCAACCCCGCCGCGGTCCATTCTCGCAGCCTGCGGTCCAGTCCGGTCATCGACGCCCCTCCTCACACTCCCGCGCAAACCCACCCTCTTCCCCTGGGATGGGCTTATTGAACATTGTTCATTTCCTCCTGTCAACCGATTTTTTCCATGATCGTGTGGCGGACGCGGGAAGTTGCAGGCCCACGTCAACGTAAAGGGAGCCGCCGCGGCCCCACCATCCCAAGCCCCGACGCAAAAAAAAGGCGGCCCGAAGGCCGCCCATGGGGGAACTGACTCGAACATCCCCAACCGCCGGGATTATTTTCCGCCGGAGAGGGTGTGAACGTAGATGGCCGCCTTCTTGACCGACAGGCTGTCCAACTTGCGGTTGGTTCCCTCGGTTTTTTCGCCCCAGGCGGGCATCTTGCCTTGACGACCCTGGGCGATGGAAGCGACCACCGTCGCCTTGTCGCCGCCGTAAAGCCAGATTTTGTCGGTCAGGTTGGGGGCCCCGACGGAGGCGTCGA
>JADGAP010000215.1 GCA_015231965.1 Magnetococcales bacterium
CCTCCCCGCTCAACTCCTCCTGCCCTCCCCCCGCCATCTCCCGCAAAATCACCTTGCCCCGCTGCGACTCCTCCACCCCGACAATCACACACCACGGCGAACCCACCCGCCCCGCCTTCTTCATCTGCGTCTTCAGCGACCCCTCCAAATGGGTCTCGACCGCAATCCCCGCCTCACGCCACCGCTCGGCCCACACCGCCGCCCGCCCGGCCTCGCCTTCCGCCGCCGCCACAAACAACGTGGGAACGGGAGCCTTCACCAACCCCTCGTCCAACAACAAGGCCAACCGCTCCACCCCCATGGCAAACCCGATGGAGGGCGTCGGACGCCCCCCCATCTCCGCCACCAGGGCGTCATAACGCCCCCCCGCCGCCACCGCGTTCTGACTGCCCAACGCCGTGGTGGTGATCTCGAATCCGGTGCGGGTGTAATAGTCCAACCCGCGCACCATCAATCCGTTGAGTTGATAGGGAATGCCCATCGCCTCCAAATGCCCCTTCACCCCGTCGAAATGGGGTCCGCAAGCGCCACACAGATGATCCGCCATGATCGGCGACTCCCGCGCCACCCGCCGACACCCCTCCTCCTTGCAATCCAACACCCGCAACGGATTGCGCTCCAGGCGCAAACGGCAGGTGGGGCAGAGGGATTCCAATCGAGCGTGCAGGGAGTCCGTCAACAACCCCCGGTAGGGCGGACGACAGACCCCGCAGCCCAGGGAGTTGATCTCCAGCGTCACCTTGTCGCCCAGACCGGCGCGACGGAAAAAACGCATGGCCATGGCCAACATTTCCGCGTCCGCCGCCGGACCCTCCGCCCCGAACCATTCGCAGCCGATTTGATGAAACTGCCGATAGCGCCCCTTTTGCGGCCGCTCGTGGCGAAACATCGGCCCGAGATAATAGACCTTCCACGGCGGAACCCGGTCCAGACCGTGTTCCACCAGCGCCCGCACCACGGAAGCGGTCCCCTCCGGACGCAGGGTCAGGGAGTCGCCGTTGCGGTCGGCGAAGGTGTACATCTCTTTTTCCACGATGTCGGTGGTCTCACCCACGGCCCGGGTGAAGAGTTCGGTCTTTTCCAGCAGCGGCGTGCGCACCTCGCCAAAACCGTGCAGCGCGAACACCTCCCGGGCGGTCTGTTCGAGAAAACGCCAGCGGGGGGTTTCGTCGGGCAAAATATCGCGGGTGCCGCGTATGGCCTGGATCGTCATCACACCATCATCCGGTTGGGCAACGTGGAAAAGGAGGGCGGAAATCAGCAAAAGCTCCTCCTCAACCCGACAACGAGGCGGAAAAGGGGCGCGTTCAGCCATTTCTTACCCAATATTACAGGAAACGGGACGGGAAGTGAACGAGGGATGGGCACAGGAAGGGAGACGTTCTCCCCACCACGATTTTTTCGTTCCCCCCCCTTGCAACGGCGGAAAACCATGCCCACATCACGATCAAGGGCGGCCCGAAACCTTAAAACGTGTTGAAACGTCAGGATCTTGTTCCAGGATTCAAGAACCACCGAGTGCGTCTGGGAGAACGACCATGGCCATTGTGCAATACGACCCGTTCCAGGGCATCCGCGGCTTGCAGCAGGAGATCAACCGCCTCTTCGATCGGGATTTCGAACCCGCCGCCGGTCTGGCCTCGGAGTGGGCCCCCCGGGTGGACATTCGCGAGGAGAACGACAAACTGGTGCTTTCCGCCGACCTGCCCGGCATGGAACAGAAGGAGATCAGCGTCCACGTGGAAAACGGATACCTCTCCCTCTCCGGCGAACGGAAGATGGACAAGGAGGTGAAAAAGGAGAACTATCATCGGGTGGAGCGGGTCTTCGGACGGTTCAGCCGCACCTTCCAACTCCCCTCCTCCACCGACGTGGAGCACATCCAGGCCAGCTATCGCAACGGCGTGCTGGAGATCGTGCTGCCCAAGAAGGAGCAGGCCAAGCCCCGGGCCATCGCGGTGACCATTCAGTAACGCCGCACCCTCGGCACCCTCCGGGGGGACCGGATCCTCTCCGGCCCCCGGAGCGCCCCTCTTGGGAGGGCGAGCAAATGTTTACGGAAGCTTGGTCGCCGGGGCCTTTCCAGGAACGGCGGGAACGGCGGGAGCGGCGACGGGAGGTTGATCGCCTCCCTTGGGGATCAACCCCTCCCGCTCCAAAACCCCCTTCATCTTGGCGGACAGTTCCTGCTCGTTCTCCTTCAACACCCGATCCGCCAGCCCCATGCCCTCCTGCATCAACGTCGGCATGATCTTCAGCGCCTTGCTCCCGGTGGGAGAGGCATACCAGTTCAGGATCTCCTTGACCTCGGCGTGGGTGTAGTGCTGGGCGTAGATCCCCACGAATTGGTCGTAAAATCCCCCCGGCGCGGCAAATTTCGCCTCCAAAAAGGCGGTGATCTCGGCGGGCAGGGCCTTTTCCAACTGGGCCGCCTTGCTCGGCTGGGACGTCAACATCTGCCGCACCACCGATTGGGTCATGGCGTTGGCAAACTGCCCGGCCAGTTTGTCCCCGCCGCTCATGCTCAGCAACTGGCGAATGTCGGCCTTTTTTCCCGGCGTCAGTTCATCGGCCCACGCCGCGGAAAACCCGAATAGCGCCACCGCGACCAACGCCGCCCACCTTGTTCCGCGCATGATCTCCACTCCTCGTTCCATTCGTCCACCATTCACGCAGCCCATAACGTTGTCCAGGATTAACCCTAAACCCCATCAAGGTCAAAGGACGCCGTCGCGCCAAGAGCTTCCGGGCGGAGCAACCACGACGGAAGAAGAGACGTTTGTCGCCGCTGTCGTGGTCGTTCATGGGGACAGGCTACTTCGACGGGACTGGACGGTCTGGACGCGGGGCACCGTCCGCCTCGCCCGCCCCGCCGCTCGTCGTTCCGTCGCCGGGGCGTGGCACGTCGGTTGCATCTTGACCCTCAGCTCCAGAGACGACGGCCCGCCCCCTCCCCCGGAAAAACCCGAGGGAAGGAGGCAACCGCCCGAAATTTATCCTGAAAAAAAAATGTTCCCGACGGGCGCAAGAGCTCGTGGTTTATGTCAAATCCGTGACGAGGATGCATCAGGGGCCATGGAAACTCAGGCAATGCGCCAGCGCAAGACGAGAGAGACGACCCGGGCGATGATTCGCTCCGGGGCGTTGGCGGCGCTGTGCCTGGCCCTGACCCTGGCCTCCTGCGCTACGCCGGACGACCTGCGCACGCCGCCCAGCCACATGATGCGGGAGGCCATCCAGGATGGGGCCGATGCCGTTTCGGGAAAAAACGTTTCCGCCAAACCCGGAAGCTCCGACGCCTCCGACGCCAAGGGCGACTTGCCGCCGGACGTCGCCGCGGCGTTGCTGCCCTCGCTCCAAAGCGAACGGCGCGGCGGACCCCTGACCCTGCCGCCTCAGGACGCCGCCGGTTTGGGCGAGGGCGAGGGAAAAAACCTCCCCGCCGGGGTCGGGGCCGCCCTGATTCCCAGCCTGAAAAGCGAACTACGCAAGGATCCGGGGGCCGACGCCCTGCGCAACCGCTTCGACGTCATGGTGGAAGGGGCCTCCGCCCGGGATTTTTTCATGAGCCTGGTGGAGGACACCCCCGTCAACATGGTGGTCCATCCCGATGTCAACGCCGAAATTTCCATCCATCTCAAGCACGTCACCTTGCGTGAGGCGGTGGATGCGGCCTGCGACCTCTACGGCCTGGATTGTCAGTCCAACCCCGACGGATTCCGCGTCTATCCCAAACGGCTGACCACCCGCACCTTCGAGGTGGACTTTTTGCCCATCAAGCGCAGCGGGCGCTCCAACACCGTGGTCAGTTCGGGCAACGCCGCCCAATCCACCACCACCGGCACCAGCACCGGCACGGGCTCCTCAGGATTGGGCTCCTCCTCGTCCACCACCACCTCATCCTCCCAATCGGGCAGCAGTTTGAGCACCGATTATCAGGTGGATTACTGGGATGAGATCGATCGGACCATCCGCGGTCTGCTGGGCATGCAACCGCCTCCCGCCGCCAACGCCCCCGCCGCCGCCGCCCAGCAACCCGCCGCCGCCGCCGGAATCAATGGAACCTCCGCCCCGATCAACGCCCAGGGCAGCGCCTCCATGCCGGTGAGCGGCGTCGCCCCCGCCGCCAGCGGCGAAACCTCCGACAAGCGAGTGGTGATCAACCGCCAGGCCGGTCTGGTCATCGTCATGGCCCTGCCCAGCGAACTCAAGCGGGTGGAGGAGTACCTGACCCAAATGCGCTACCGCACCCGCCGCCAAGTGGTGCTGGAAGCCAAAATTTTGGAAGTGGAACTCAACGACGGCTTTCAGTTCGGCGTCGATTGGATGACCGTCTCCCGGCAAGTGGGGCGTCAGCTCCCCTTCACCACCTCGCCCCTGGACGCCAACACCACGGTATTGAACACCACCCAGCTCAACGCCCACGCCGACCAACACTGGGCCTCGCTGATGAGCCGCGACGCCGCTTCCGCCTCCGCCCCCTTCTCCCTGGCCTTGCAGGCCCACGATTTCATCGCGTTCTTGTCGGTGTTGCAAAGCCAGGGGGCGGTGCAGGTGCTTTCCAGCCCCCGGGTCTCCACCTCCAACAACCAGAAGGCGGTGATCAAGGTGGGGCAGGACGAGATTTTCATCACCGACGTCAACGTCAGCACCGACTCCAACGGGGCCCAGACCGTGGATCCGGTCTTCACCACCTTCTTCACCGGCGTCGCCCTCGACGTCACCCCCCAGGTGGACAACGACAGCGCCGTCACCCTGCACATCCATCCCACCGTCACCGAAGTGTCGGATCAGGTCAAGACCTTCACCTTCAACGGTCTCACCCAATCCTACCCCCTGGCCCTCTCCCAAACCCGGGAGTCGGACAACATCGTGCGGGTCAACAACGGCGAAATGGTGGTCATCGGCGGCTTGATGAAAAAGGAGCTGCGCTCCACCGAAAACGGCTTGCCGGTGCTGGGAGAGCTGCCCGTGGTGGGGCAACTGTTCCGCCACACCAGCAAAAGCTGGGTCAAGAGCGAACTGGTCATCCTGATGCGCCCTCGGGTGGTGGAGAGCCCGCAAACCTGGAAAAATGAATTGCAGCGGGTGGAGGATCGGATTCACGCCATGGACCCCCCACCGCCCCCCGTGACGGTGTCGGTCTCCCCCGCCGAGACGGAGTCCAGGGCCTTGACGACCGCGCCCCGCACCGTCTCTTCGGAAGGGCGCTCCGACCCGGGAGAAAGATGACATGAAACGATCCCATCATCGCGGCGTCTTGGGTTGGATCGGCTGGCTGGCCGGCATGGCCTCGGCCCTGAGCGTGGCGGGAACCCCCCCCCCCGCCCGGGCCGCCCTGCCCCGCCCGGAGCCCCCCCCGGCCCCCGGACCCCCCCCGGGGCGGACCCCCCCCCC
>JADGAP010000216.1 GCA_015231965.1 Magnetococcales bacterium
GGTCGTCGTGGGGATGGGCGTGGTCGTCGTGGGGATGGGCGTGGTCGTCGTGGGGGTGGGCGTGATCCTCGTGGGGATGGGCGTGGTCGTCGTGGGGATGGGCGTGATCATGATCCCCATGGTCGTGACCGAACAGACCGTGGCTGTGACCATGTCCCCCGCTCAACAGCAGCGCGCTGACCAGATTGACCACCAACCCCGCCACCGCCACAACGATAGCGTCGCGGAACTGAATGGGGGTGGGATTCAACAGGCGGGCGATCGACTCCGCCGCCATCAACGCCGCCACCATGGCCAAAATCACCGCGCTGGCGAAGGCCCCCAATATCCCCACCTTGCCCGTGCCGAAGGTAAACCGTGGATTGCGCGCCTGTTTGCGGGTAAAAGCGTAGGCAAGGGCGGAAATGGCCAGGGCCGAGGCATGGGTGCTCATGTGCCAACCATCGGCGGTCAACGCCATGGAACCGGTGAGATACCCCACCACCAGTTCCACGACCATCATCACCAGGGTCAAGGCGATCACCCACCGTGTGCGGCTCTCCCCCGCCTGCTCCTCTTCCAGGCCGAAAATGTGGTCGTGGCACCAAAGGGCATGCTGTGCGGTCATGGTTGAAATCCTCTTTCCTTCCCTGGCAGTATATGCAAATGAGAAGCATTCGTATCAACGTCCTAACCTTGGATTTTATGGGATGCGTCGCCCGCGTGCAATGAAAATTTCCCCGTCCATCGGCGGCTTCTCCAAGGAATCTGAAGATGGACAATGGCGATTTTGTTGGGAACTTGTTAGCCTTTGGAAGGGCTCCCAAGGGCGCGGATCTTGGCCCGTCGGTTGGGGACCACCGGCCTATTCGGTTTCATGGACGACTTCGTAAAACGGCGAGAGGATCGGGGGATGGACGAGAGTGGTTTGGATCTCAAAAAATTTGGTCTGAAGACGACGCTGCCCCGATTGAAGGTGCTGGGGCTTTTCGCCAGCAACGCCAGCCGCCACCTGACCGCCGAGGATGTGTACAAACTGCTGCTGGCGGATGGGGATGACATCGGCCTGGCCACCATCTACCGGGTGTTGACCCAGTTCGAACACGCCGGACTGCTGGTGCGCCACCACTTCGAGGGAGGCAAGGCGGTTTTCGAGCTGAATCAGGGAGATCACCATGACCATCTGGTCTGCCTGCAATGCGGCAAGGTGTTTGAATTTTTCGATGAGATCATCGAAAAACGGCAGAAGGAGATTGCCCGGGAGCGCGGCTTCGCGGTGCAGGATCACGCCCTCTACATCTACGCCGATTGCCTGAAGACCGACTGCCCCAATAAGCATCACGGCTAAACCAATCCCCCAGGGGGGAGCGATTTTCCCATCGCTCCCCCAACCCTCCTCCCCTCCAGTTCGTTTCCCCTCCCCCTCCAAACCCTTTCCCATAACTGGTTCATGGGATTAGGTTGACTTCCCAGGCGGATTGGCCATGTCCGCCCTTTTGGCCTGCGCCTTTTTCGCCACCATTTACGTCGAACGCGAGACCAGCGTGGCGTATAGTCGTTCCAGTTAAAAATTGCACATCAGGTCAAACGGCACCTGGTGGTGCAACCAACTTTATAACGACGAAAACGTCATTCCCGCGAAGGCGGGAATCCAGCGGCTTTAAAGGTGTCTGGGACACGCGCAATGACGCCTCAATCGAATATGAAATCATGGCGATATAGCCATTCCAATTAATAATTGGTCAACCTGAACGAAACGCGGATCCTTAAAAAGGGACTGCGGGTCCAGGTCAATCATTGCCCTGGCGGGATCCAGAGCCTGCCCCCGCGAAGGCGGGGGGCAGAGCCCTGGGGTTTTGACTTTCGCTTTTGATTTTGCAGTTTTTAGGCGCGCTTTCAAGTGAAGCCGAAGCGTCTTTTGCTTGACTCGGGCCATCCCTGGCCCTCGCCCTTCGGGTTCACTTCGTGAATCCGAAGCGGCAGTCCTGGCGAATCGTCGCCGGAGGCGACCAGATTTTCACGAAACTCCGTTCATACACCCAAGTCGCAATGTTCAAAATTGGATTGGAACGACTACACAAACATTTTACGCGCTCTACGGTTCTCAAAGTCACTGGATTCCCGCTTTCGCGGGAATGACGGTTCATTTTGGGCATGGGTTCCTTGCATCTGCAATCTCCGCATGTGTAAATCTCAATTGGAACGATTATAAAATCATTTCTCATCTCTCATGGACCATTCGGGATGAAATGATGAAGCAGAACTACCCCCCGGCCAACAGATCTTCCAGCGCCTCCCAGACGGTCTCCGGGGGCAGACTGCGATAGCACGCCGGCTGGATGGGCGTTCCCTCGCGATGGACGCAGCCCCGTTTCATGCACGGAGCGCAAGGGTAGGAGGCCCGCAAAAAGCGTTGCGAATCCCCCGCGATCCCCGAGTAATCAGGATTGGTCGCGCCGAACAGGGTGACGCAGGGGATCCCCAGCGCCGCCGTCAAGTGGGCCAGGCCGGAGTCCAACCCCACCACCGCCCGGGCTTGCGGAATCAACCCCGTCAGTTCCGACAACGTCAGCGGCGGCAAGGCCTCCACGCCATAGCCCGCCTCGTCGGCGAGGCGTTGCGCCCGCAGCCGCTCCTCCTCCGAACCCCAGGGGAGCAACACCCGATAGCGTCCGTCGCGGACCACCCAGCGGGCCAACTCCAGCCAGTAGCTCTCGGGCCACTGCTTGCTGGGCCACGCCGCCCCGTGGAGAAACAGCACGAAGGGGGCACCCTCCGCCACCGCCGGGGGGGGAGGCAGGCGGCGGCGCTCCAGGGCGAAATCCGGCGGAGCGTCGGGAACGGCGTAGTCCAGGGCGGCGGCCAGCAAATGGCGCAGCCTTTGAATCACATGGTCCGCCCCCCCCGTTCCCACGCGATGACGGTAAAAGGGCAAGGCCCACCGCTCCCGCCCCCAGGTCCCATCCGGACCCCACGTCGGCCCCCGGGCCAGGGCGGTCAGCAGGGCGCTTTTCAACAACCCCTGGGCGTCGATGATCCGATCATACCGCTCCGCCCGCACCTCCCGGAGAAACACCCCCACCGCGCCGGAACGCCACGCCTCCCCGGGATTCCCCTTCCATCCCTTGAGATCCACCGGAATCACCCGCCGAACCCCCGGATGCCACCCGGGCAGCGCCGCGAAGCGCCGTTCCACCAGCCAATCCAGTTCCAGGCCCGGAACCTGCCGACAAGCGTCGGTGACAGCGGGCAGGGCGTGGATCACGTCCCCCATGGCGGATATTTTCACCAGCAGCACGCGCATGGATCACCCCTCCAGGGCCAACATCCGCCGCACCCGCTCCGACACCGGGGCGAAGGGGGCGCAACGGGCCGCCTGCAAAGCCTCCCACGGCGCGTCGGGCCGCCAGAGGGCACCGTCCGGACGACTGCGCCAACGGGCGTGCAGCCAATTGTATTGTTCGGCGTATTCATGAATCCACGGCTCGAAGGCCCCGTTGATGCGGAAAAGCAGCCCCTCCACCGTCTCCGCCCCCCCGTCGTCGCCCCGTTGCGGCTCCAGGGGATCCAGGATGTGCAGCGTCGCCCGTCCCGGGGCGTCGCGGACGCAGAGCACCGGAACCACCGGAACTTTGAACCGTTGCGCCAAACGAGCCGGTCCCGGCATGGACTGGGCGGGAATGCCGAGAAAGGGAACCGTGACGCCCCCCTCCCGGGCGTTGATGTCGGTCATCAGCCCCAACACCCGCCCCCCCTGCAAGGCCCGCAAAATTCCCCGAACGTCGGCCCGTCGATGCCACGTCAGCCCCGGCCCATAGGCCCCCCGAACCTGGGAAAACAGTTGGTCGCTCAAGGGGTTGTTGGCGTGTCGGTAGACCACGGCCATGGGAATTCCCCGCTCCCCCAAAAGGCGCAACGCCGGCTCCCAGCCTCCCAAATGGATCGAACAGCAGATGCCCCCCCTCCCCTCGCCCAAGGCGCGGCGCATCCGCTCCAGCCCCGGACATTGCACCTCCACCTCTTGGACCCGCATTCCTTCCAAATGGCTGTCAAAAATATTTTCAAAAATACGGATCGCCAAGCGTTCCCGCTGGGCGGGCGAGAGTTGATCGCCGTAGACCCAACGCAAATTGGTCAGGGTCCAGTTCCACTCCTTGCGCAACACGCGACGCCCCCAACGGGAGAGCCGCTCCGCCCGGGCGTAGGCCTCCGGCAGGGTTCCCCTCCCCATCCAGGCCAACACCCCCCGCAACAGCAGCGACTCCAAACGATCCCCCAAACTCGGGGGCAAGGTTGGGAGGATAGGAACCTCGCTGAAGGCGTCGCTCATTCGTCTTCCTCCCGCAAGACCGCTTCCACCACCTGCTCGGGGAGGATCGCCCACAAACAGCGGGGCTCGTCGTACTCCGGGCAGGTTCTCTTGAAACAGGGCGAGCAGGAGAGCCCCGCCGAAAGAATGTGAATCTCCGGCCCCATGGGGGGGGTGTGGTGGGGATCGGAGGAGCCGAACAGGGCGATCACCTTGCGCCCCAGGGCGGCGGCGACGTGCATCAGCCCGGAATCGTTGCTCACCACCGCGTCGGCCAGAGAGAGCAGATCCACCGCCTCCCCCAGCGAGGTGCGTCCGCACAACGAAAGCACCGCCCCCTCCCCCGTCTTCGCGGCCCCGCCGCCCTCCCGTCCCAACCCCGCCAGCCGAACGATGGTCTCCCCCAGGGCGACCTCTTTGGCCGATCCCATCACCCAGACGGTCCAGCCCCGGACCGTCAACTCCCGAGCGGCGACGGCGAAATGGACCTCCGGCCACTGCTTGGCCGGACCGTACTCCGCCCCCGGGCAAAAAATGGCCAGGGGTCCGGGGGGAGCGGGGAGATCCAACTTGAGCCGCGCCGCCTCCGCCCCGGCGGAAGAAGCGAGCAGCAGGGGGTGGGGCGGGGACGAGGGTGGGGAATCCCCCGGCGG
The DNA here is from genome assembly GCA_015231965.1 of Magnetococcales bacterium. Taxonomy (GTDB): domain Bacteria; phylum Pseudomonadota; class Magnetococcia; order Magnetococcales; family JADGAP01; genus JADGAP01. The sequence continues at coordinate 4,942 of JADGAP010000216.1, forward strand.
GAGCCCCAGGGCGCAAAATCGGTCCACGGTGCGGGGCAGGGCGGTTTGATCCAGGGGGCGGATGTCGTTGAGCAACCCCCAGCGCCACTCCCCGAGAAATCCCGTGCGCCGCGGGATCTCCGCCAACCAGGGGACCACCGCCGACTTGAGGGAACGGGGCAGGATGATGGCTTGATCATACCCTTCCCCGCGCAACGACCGACCCAGCCGCCAGCGAGAGAGAACCCCCAGGCGACCGTGCCCCACGTTCAGGGGAACGGCGCGCCGGACCTCCGGAACCCGGGCCAGCAACGGGGCGCTCCACCCCGGGGCGACCACGTCGAGGATCACGCCGGGCCGGGTTTGGGCCAGCAGCCGAAACAGCGCGATGGCCAGCACCATGTCCCCCACCCACGACGGCCCCACCAGCAAAATTTTATCGCTCATCGGTCTTCCACTCTCGGCTT
>JADGAP010000217.1 GCA_015231965.1 Magnetococcales bacterium
GGAATGACGTTTTCGTGGGGGGAAAGGTTGTTGCATCCTCTGGCTCCACTTGACGCATTGTGCAAATTTAGAATGGAACGACGATATCCCGTGAAACCCGCGCGTTCCGCGAAGATTTTTCTGGAACGGATGGAGTTCCCACAAACGAAAGGGACTACGGGTCCAAGGGGATCGCCCCTCTGGGGTTTTGATTTTCGCTGGGTCTTTGGGCGCGTTTCCAAGAGAAGCCGAAGCGCCTTTGGCTTGATTCGGGAACTCCTTGGCCCTTCGTGAGTCCGATGGTGCAATCTGCGCAATCGTTGGCGCAACGCGCCCCTCGTCGCCACAGGCGACCAGATTTTCACGAAACGCGACCCTTTGGTTGCCGCGTGATGTCAAACTGCAACAGTACTCAACGTTCTATTACTCTTTGTCAAGAACTCAACGGAACCGCGTTTGTCCTAGAGACAGTACGCTTGAAAGGAGTGTGGATCGCGATCCGCGTTTGGCCCTTGGAAGGCGATTCCGGGGCGGTTCGCGACCCGTTCGAGGGGGCGAGGGAGTCATGGAAAATCGGATGCGCCGATGCTGAGGTCGGCGCATGGGGGGAGAGGGATCTCCCCGGGATGGTCTGAAGGCGACATGGACGACGATTTCAGACCCCGCCAAGGGAGAGGGACGATGGGACGACTCGGCAGGATCACGGATTACGGACTCATGGTGTTGATTCGTATGGCGCGCGCCCCGGAGGCTTGGTATAGCGCCCGGGTATTGGCCGAATCACTGGCCTTGCCTCAGCCCACGGTGGGTAAAATTCTCAAACTGCTGCATCGGGGCAAGCTGGTCCATTCCCAGCGCGGGGCGTTGGGGGGGTATCAACTGGCGGTCCATCCCGAGGAGTTGACCTTGAGCCGCATCATCACCGTGCTGGAGGGGGCTTACGCCCTGGTCGCCTGCTCCTCGGCGCTGGGCGGTCATTGCGACCGGATGTCCGACTGCGCCGTGGCCCCCGGACTGCTCCAGGTGGATCGAAAGGTGCGTGGGTTGTTGGAGGAGGTCAGCCTGGCGACCCTGGCCCACCCCTCCCTCACCGCCGCCAACGCGGCGTAGCCCCTCCGGGCGCTGGGAACCGGGTTCGCCCCGTCGGTTCCCCCTCCCCGAATCGACGGCGGGGAGGGGGAGGTCGAGGTGATTGTCAAGGACGTGACGATCAATGGATGGCATGGTGATTGCATGGATAACTTCGCGGTTCCGTCCCATGTCGGGAGCGGGCGATCCTTTTCCTTCACGGCCATCATGACCCAGCCCGATCTCATAGGCGGTTATCGCATCCTTCGTCCCTTGGGCGAGGGGGGGATGGGGGTGGTCTATCTGGCGGAACCGCCTGGGGATGGCCTGCTGTGCGCCCTCAAAACCTTGCGTCCGGAAATGGTGCAATCCCCCAACGCCGACGAAGTGATGCATCGTTTCATCCGGGAAATGGCGGCCTTGTCCGGGTTGCATCACCCCAACATTCCCGAGGTGCGGGCCACCGGCGAGGAGAACGGGGTTCCCTTCATGGTTTTGGAGTACCACCCGGGGGGCACCTTGCAGGAGTTGCTCCGCTCCGGCTCCCGTTTGCAGCCTCTGTATGCGGCGTCGTTGATTTTGCAACTGTTGTCCGCCCTGGACTATCTCCACCGCCGGGGGTGGGTGCATCGGGATTTGAAACCCTCCAACCTCTTTTTGGGGGAGGATGGGCGGCTGTTGCTCAACGATTTCGGCATCGCCTTCATCCGCGAGTTGGACGAAAAACAGATGGTGGTGGGAACCCCGGCCTACATGGCCCCGGAACAACTCATGGGTCAACCCGCCGACGCCCGCTCCGACCTTTTCGCCGTGGGGGCGCTGTTCTACGAACTGCTCACCGAGGTCAAGCCGTTTGCCGGACGCTCCTTCACCGCCATCGCGAAAAAAGTGCTGACCGGCCAACTGCCCCCTCCCAGTCAGTCGATCCCCGCCTCCGTCGCCCTGGATCCGGTGGTGGCCAGGGCCACCGCCAAACGCCCCCGGGATCGCTTTCAAACCGCCGCCGAATTCGCCGCCGCCCTGCGTCTGGCCATGGAACAACTCCCGGCGGACGACGCCCCCACCCCCGACGCCCCCTCGTTTTCCACCGCCTCATAGTCCTCGCGCCGCTCCGAAACTCCGGATTCTCCCGCGCGTTCCGCCTCCCCGGCCCCATCGTCCGGTGGATTTCTCGCCCCTTTTCGCCCTCTGGGGCCTTCTTTCCGTGCCGCCTCCTGGTTTAACATGGGAAGATTCGGAAGGAGGGGCGGCGGTGCCGCGCCCTTCGGACGTTGCGAAATCTTCGGAACTTTCGGTTCTTTTGACCAGGATCGACGACGCGGGTGGCGGACGCCACTGGAAGGCGAGGGTGCGAGATGCGGATTACCATGATTGGCGCGGGTTATGTCGGGCTGGTTTCGGGGGCCTGCTTTTCCGAATTCGGGGTGGACGTGACCTGCGTCGACACCGACGCCGCCAAAATCGAGCGGCTCAATCAGGGCAAGGTTCCCATCTATGAACCGGGGTTGGATCAACTGATCCTGCGCAACACCAAGGCGGGGCGGCTGCGCTTCGTCACCGCCGACGAACTGGCCCCGGCGGCGGCCCAGAGCGACGCCGTGTTCATCGCCGTCGGCACCCCGGAGCGGCGGGGCGACGGGGCCGCCGATCTGACCTACGTCTACGAGGCGGCCCGGCAGATCGCCGCCTGCATTCAACGCTTCACCGTGGTGGTGACCAAATCCACCGTGCCGGTGGGCACGGGGGCCCGGGTCGCTGACATGATACGCGCAGCCAATCCGGAGGCCCATTTTGCTGTCGCCTCCAATCCGGAATTTTTGCGCGAAGGGTCGGCCATCGAGGATTTCATGCGCCCCGACCGGGTGGTCATCGGGGTCAACACCGAGCGGGCGGCGGTGGTGCTGCGGGAACTCTACCGCCCCCTGCACCTCATCGAAACCCCCATCCTCTTCACCAACCTGGTCACCGCCGAGTTGATCAAATACGCCTCCAACGCCTTCCTCGCCACCAAGATCACCTTCATCAACCAGATGGCCAACCTCTGCGAGGCGGTGGGGGCGGATGTCCATCATGTGGCCAAGGGGATGGGGTTGGATCGACGCATCGGCCCCAAGTTTCTCCACCCCGGACCCGGCTACGGCGGCTCCTGCTTTCCCAAGGACACCCTGGCCCTGGCCGCCACCGCCCGCGCCGCAGGGGAGCCGGCCACCATCGTCGAAACCGTGGTGGAGGCCAACCGCCTGCAAAAATTGCGCATGGTGGAAAAGATCCGCGTCGCCCTGGGGGGCGATCTGGCGGGCAAGTCCATCGGCGTGCTGGGGCTGACCTTCAAACCCAACACCGACGACATGCGCGAGGCCCCCGCCCTGGTCATCCTCCCCGCCCTCCTCGAAGCCGGGGCGAAGGTTTGCGCCTTTGACCCGGAAGGGATGCGCGAAGCCCGCAAATATCTGCCCGACCTGCACTACGTCGACGGCGTCGACGCCGCCTGCTCCGGGGCCGACGCCCTGGTCATCCTCACCGAATGGAACCAGTTCCGCACCCTCGACTGGCGAAACATCCGCTCCCGGATGAAACCCCGCGCCGACGGCCAATTCGTGCTGTGCGACCTGCGCAACGTCTTCGAGCCCGCGACCATGCGCCAGGCCGGATTCCACTACGTCGGCGTCGGACGGGGGTGAGGGGAAAATGCACGCGATGCGACATGGGGAGAGCTTGCAAACCCATCAAACAGCAGCAAACACCCGCAAACATTTTGCTTGACTCCGACTGGGTGAGGCGTTAGCCTCCAGCTGTGGTCGAGAGGGCTGCATGGTTGTGGTCCGTCCGTTGAGGCTCGGCTGCATTGCGGTCGGGAAGGCTGCTTTCTGGTCTGTCAGTAGAATCTCTTGCCCGGCTGAATGAGCCCTCCAGAACTCTCTGGAGGGCTTTTTCACGTTCGGGGGGCGGCAAGGGGAAGGGGAGTGTACATTTTGTATCTGGATGAGTCCGGGTCGGCGGGCAATAAAGAAGAAGAGTATTTCGTGTTGGGCGGCTTGGCCGTTCATGAGCTTGGATCCGGCAGTTGACATGGGGCGAGAAGGTGTAATGTACTGGGAAGATTGGGTAAGGCGCATGGAATCAACGGCTGGATTCCCGCCTTCGCGGGAATGACGGTTTATTTTTTGGAATGAGTTCCTTGCTCCCTCAAACTCAGGATGCGCCAATCTAAAATGGAACGACTCTATCATACGGCGTCCCCCTCGGCTTAAACCAATCCCCTGCCGCCGTCGACGCGCAAAATTTCGCCGGTGACGAACTCCGCGCCGACCAGATAGCGCACCGCCCGGGCCACGGCTTCCGGTCCGGCGTGAACCGCCAGCGGGGTGCGCGACAACATCCGATGATATCCCTTGGCCTCCTGGCCCTCCTCGGGGGGGAGGGCCGCGCCGGGGGCGATGGCGTTGATCCGCACCCGGGGGGCGAACTCCCGCGCCAGGGAGCGGGTGGCCATGTCCAATCCCGCTTGCGAAACGCTGTAGGCCGAATATCCGCTCAAGGGGCGGTCGCCCCACAGGTCGCCGAGGTTAATCACCTGCCCGCCCTCTTGCCGTTGAGCCATGCGCCGGGCGGCGATCATGGTCAACCAGAAGGGGGCCAGCAGATTGATGCGGAGGATCTCATCCACCGTCCCCCAGGCCCCGGTCTCCGCAGAGGTGGGGAGGAAAACCGAGGCGTTGTTGACCAACAAGCGCAGCGGTCCGAACGTCCGTTCCAGATCGTTGAACAGGGAGTCGGCCATCATGGCCTGATGCAGATCCAAGGGGTGGGGCACCGCTCGTCCTCCCGCCGCCCGAATCTCCTCGGCCAACTGCTCCGCCTCGAAACGGGAGGAGAAATAACCGATGACCACGAAATAGCCCAGGGCCGCCAACTCGCGGCAGATCACCGCCCCCAGCCGCTTGCCGCCGCCGGTCACCAGCGCCATTCCGCCGCCGCCCGGCGCGTCCAGGTCGGGGGGGGGCGTCGGGAGGGTCGGATGGGGTGCCGTCGAGGGGGTGGATTCCGGAACGGGGGCGACTTTGGGGGGCGGCGCGCTTTCGGCCAGGCGATGGCGCTCCTGAGCCCGCTCCCGCTCTTGCCGGGCCTGACGCCAGCGTCGGGGCATCAGATCGGCCCAGGGCGGGGGATGGGGTTCCCGGCCCCGGGCCTTTTCCGTCAGGGCGTGAACATACCACAGGGGGATCAGCGCCAGGATGAAGGGGAAGGCGATCGCCAGTCCCAGTCCCAGCTTGATCCCCCGCCACAACTTCATGCCGGGGGTAGGCTCTCCCACA